>DAIMIJ010000188.1:0-4308 GCA_036722835.1 Ignavibacteriaceae bacterium
TTTAAACATTCAATGGATTTTATATACACCTGATAGAAAAGAATATGATTTTGAGGTCGATAAATTTTTTTTGAAAGCTGATGATACAAGTTACTTTTCAGATTCAAATGATAAAGACTTTTATTTACATAGGCTTATTTTAAAAGAGTGTATTGAAAAACATCTATCCGTAGCAGCATTTTCTAATAAATTAAAAAACTTAACATACATTTCAGCAGATAGAATTCCACCTGTTGAATTATATGATGTAGGTTCGAATGATTCCGACATTGTAGTCGGAAGTAAAGGGGAATTTACTATATGGATATTAAAATCATTTGATGATCTTGATATAAATTTTGATCTGATGAATACGGCGAGTAATTCAAGGAAATTAACCAGGCAAGCTGAAGCTTGGTTATCACATTTTTTTCCTGGTGCAAATTTAGACATATCTGAAATTCCTAATGTGAATAAACTTACGTTAGGCATTAAAAGTAATAAGGAAACTGGATTTTTGAGACCCCAAAATGTTGGATATGGTCTAACTCAATTACTTCCAATTATCACCGCATGTTTAAAAGCTAAAAGAGATGATATCATTCTAATTGAAAATCCGGAAGCACATCTTCATCCTTCCGGTCAATCTGAAATGGGTGTTTTTTTATCGAAAGTGGCAGCAACTGGTGTTCAACTAATAGTAGAATCACACAGTGACCATATATTAAATGGCATTCGAAGAGGAGTTCTATCCACTCACGAATTGAAAGCAGAAGACGTGAGTATTTATTTCTTTGATGAATATGAGAAAAAAGAAAACCGGATTATTCCAATTAGGATAGAACCGAATGGTGATTTATCTGACTTTCCAGTTGATTTTTTTGATCAAGTAAGGCAAGATCTAATTGAAATTATTAAACTATCTAAAAAATAAAATATGGGGTACTTGTTCTTAATAAACGATAGTTTTGAACTTGAAGATGTTCCAGAACCACAAAGAGATTCAGTTCTAAAATTATTTTTCAATGCTATTAATTGCATCAAGAATTATCCAGACATTTTATACGCTACACAAGAATTACATACCCGCAATTTTTCTTTCGGGAACATCTATGAATTATTATATGGTAGTTGGTCAAAGATTAAGAGTATTCCCACGTTGCGCGGAATTTCTTCAACAACGCTAAATTATTACCATCATATAATGTTTGCCACACCGAATTTATTTAATGAAATTGCTTCGAAAGAGGTTTTTGATGAACAATTTGCAAGTGAACATCATGGTTATTCGGGTATTGATTATTTAACACATCCTTCTCCCTACGTAAAATGCGAGATTTCATGGAATGAATGGAAATGCAGTTGGTTACAAAATCATCAACATGAAGTTAGTTGGGTAAACGTTAATGATGAATTTCTTCCCAATAAAAAGTTCAGTGATGAAATAATATGGAAAGAAGTGGAAGTTCACTCAAAACACTTGGATCTTAATAAGTATAGCGGTAATAGGACGAGTGCTTTTTATGAAGAAATTATGAAGAAGAAAGGGCCAGCGACAGCAGCATACTCAAGACAAGTAGGTTCCCGTATTGCAAAAACAAATTACTACAAATTAGAAAAAGAATTATCAAATAAAGAACGCAAAATCTCTGGTAATTCATTAAGAACCATATTCAGTTTAATTGGTTCAAATGGAAAAATAAAATACATCTCCATAGATCATAAACATGGAATGTTTGAATACCATAACCATAAAGGTGACCACTTAGGTGAATTCCGATTTGATGGAACCCCAAATTCAGGAGTCGATCCTTCACATAGTCTAAAAACTTTAAGGTGAGTGTTTTTTCCACATTAATTTTTTGGGAACATTTTTTCAATAGCTTCTAAAAACTCATCAACCGGGCAAATGCGTCATACACTCATGGTTGTAGAAGCATTCAAGCTTATTGTAAATGATGCAATGCAATTCTTCTTTACGAACAAACCCAGTTTCTTCACGATTAGGTATCCTTTCATGGAAAAACCGGATTTGTCACATGTCGAATGTGGTTAAAAGAGAACTCAATTTGATATTCAGCTAAAAAATAATATGTTAGTATCAAAATTTCTGTAATAATTCTACCAATATGACAAAGCAAGAGCACATAGACTACTGGTTATCCGGTTCACACGAGGATTTAGAATCAGCTTTTTCAATTTTAAACACTGGAAAATATGTTTGGGCTTTATTTATAGCGCAGTTATCCCTTGAAAAGTTACTAAAGGCGTATTGGGTTCGGGATAATGAATCAAACTTTCCACCAAGAACTCATGACCTAAACAGAATTGCTAATGAAACTGAGTTGAGTTTTTCTAATGAGGAAAAAGAGTTTTTGGCTGAAGTTTCTTCGTTCAATATTGAAGTTCGTTATCCTGATTATAAAAATCTTTTCACTCAAAAATGCGACAAAAAATTTGCGGATAAATATTTTAGTGAAATAAAGGAATTTATTGAATGTACTCTAAAGAAAATGTAGAAACTATCATTCACAGTTTTTTAGATGCTATTCGAAACGAAATACACGTCGATAAAGTGTACCTATTTGGTTCTTACGCAAAAGGTACACCTTCGAAATATAGTGACATTGATTTAGCAGTTGTGTCAAGAGATTTTGAAGGCGTACGATTCTTTGATAGAAAGCGTTTAATTAAATATTTAGTTAAAGTAAATACTGATATCCAGCTTCATCCATTCAAACTTGAAGATTTCACAACTGATGATCCCTTCGTTGAGGAAATAATTAGGACTGGTATTCGAGTTAATTAGTAACTCACGTTACGCAAAAAAGTTAGGGATAAGAGATGACATCTTTAATTTTTTTAGAAAATTCAGATTATTCGACATTTCTGTAAAAGATATGAGATTCAATTTTGCTTACTAAAAGATGTCATCTCTCGGTCTGCGCAAGGTGAATTAGTAATTGATTTTCTTGCAATCCTCTCGACTTTCTCTGAAACCATTTCAACCTGTAACTGCGTCATACACTCGTGGTTGTAGGGACATTCAAGTTTGTTGCAAATAATGCAATGCAAATCTTCTTTACGAACAAACCCAGTTTCTTTACTCGTTATTTAAATCGGGAGAAACTGGGTTTGTCAATTCGTGAATTTTTGCTTTAAAGCAAAACTGCTAGAAGGAATATTACGAGGTTTTTGTTAATGATTAAAAAGGTTTTCAAACTTACTTAGCACCTTTTCAACCGGTAACTGCCTCATACATTCATGGTCGTAAGGACACTCAAGCTTGTTACAAATTATGCAGTGCAAATCTTCTTTGATCACATAATCAGAGTTAGGGGAGTAAGGTCCGTGGGCTTTGGGGTTTGTGGGACCGAAAATTCCGAGAGTTGGAACTCCCAATGCAGCGGCAATGTGCATTGGCCCGGAATCGTTGGCAATTACAATATCGCAGTTTTTAATTAATGCACTTAGCTTGCCAATTTTAACTTCGGGGATCAGGACAGCATCATCTTTCAAATTGCTTTTTATATAGTTAGAGTCGCTTTCATCTCCGGGTCCCCAGAGAATTAGAAAAACTACATCATATTTTTGTTTTATTGCATTACATATTTCTACCCACTTATTCGCATCACATCTTTTAGAAGCCCAACCGCCGGAAGGAATGATCCCAACTATTTTCTTGTCCATAGGCAAATTCAATCTTATAAATTCTTTCGCCCAATTATTATCTCCGTCACTCACATAGAAATGAATTCGCTTCGAGGTGATTTCAATTCCCAAAGCTTTGAGCAATTCCAAATTATGTTCAGCTGCGTGGTGATCACCTTTTTCAGATGTCCCTAAAATGTTGTATGCGTATTTTCTACCGCGATAGGAAAATCCAACTCTGTATTTAGCGTGAGTTAAAAATGTAATTTGTGCTGAACGCGGATTTGACCAAAGATCAATTATCATATTATACTTTTCTTTCCGTAATCTTGCAGCGACTTTCAAAACGAACTCAGTCTTTTCCATTGTATGAACTTTAGAAACAAGAGGATTGTTTGCCAAAGCTTCTTTTGCAAATGTTTCAGTTAGATAATGAATTTCGGCGGAAGGAAAAGTTTTTTTAAGATCATCAAGAATAATCGTAGAGAGGACAATATCCCCAATACCGCGGGGTTTGATGCAGAGTATTTTTTTTATTTCGTTAGGAATCATATTCGTATAGTCATGCTGAATTCATTTCAGCATCTTTATTGAATAATTTGTTAGACCCCGAAACAAGCCTGCCTGCCGGCAAGGCAGGTTCGGGGTGACTTGTCAGCTGTACCACCAATCAATGCG
>DAIMIJ010000189.1:0-4304 GCA_036722835.1 Ignavibacteriaceae bacterium
AATGG
Source organism: Ignavibacteriaceae bacterium (assembly GCA_036722835.1). GTDB lineage: Bacteria > Bacteroidota > Ignavibacteria > Ignavibacteriales > Ignavibacteriaceae > XYD12-FULL-36-8. The sequence goes on from DAIMIJ010000189.1 coordinate 6, forward strand.
TGAACCGTGAACCGTTGATACTTGAAAAATCAACAGTCAAACTTCAATAATAATCATTCAATCAAAAACTTTAGGAGAATTCATGAAAATATCTATCAGTATGTTAACAATTTTATTTTTTTTACTCTTTCTTGGCGAAACATTATCACTTCCAAGATTTGCATTAAGAGAGAACCGCTCTTGCGTTGATTGTCACGTAAATCCAACCGGCGGAATAATTCGTAATCGAAGTGGTTGGTCTTACAGTAAGAATATGATGGCAATGGTTTCGCCGCGAAGCGATTTTGAAATGAACAACAAAATCGGAGAGAACATTCAATTTGGCTTCGATGTAAGAGGACAATACTTATTGCAAATGACGGACTCAACTAAGAAAACTGATTTTCAAAAAATGAATGCTTCGCTTTATGCTGATGTTGACCTATCTGAAGATATTTCATTCATTGCGCGATATGATTTTATCCAGAATATCTGGGAAGGATATGGAATTGCTCACCTTGTCCCTGAAGTATTTTATATCAAGGGCGGTACATTCTCTCCCAATTTTGGAATTCGTCTCGATGATCATACTGCTTACACAAGAGGCGGAGATTTAGGTTTACTTTTCGCAAGTGGAGTTAAGCAAGGACTGATTTATAACCCAACTTATGTTGAATCAGGAATTGAGGCGGGAGTTAATCTTTATGATTTTGCATTTTTAACAGCAAGTGTAGGAAATCAAAGTTCGGCACTTTTTGCTGAAGATCCTTCTTTTACAGCAAACTTAAAAATATCTCCTGCGATAAGTGATGAAGTCGGTTTATTTGTTGGAGGTTCGCTTGGAATTTACCGAGATAGACGATCTTCGGGTCCGCCAAAATTTCAACAAATATTTCCACAGGTTAAAATGTACGGTGGATATTTCGGTTTTGGATTTGAAAATTTTACTCTGATGAGCGAGTACGATTTTGCGGATGACTATCTTATCAGTGATACCAAATCAGCTTTTTTTATGCTTGAAGCTTCGTACAGAATTTTTAAAGGACTCGATGCCGTTTTTCGATTTGATAGATTCGATCCGGACACAAAAGCTGATGGGGATGATCTCAACAGATACATCATTGGGTTTGAGTTTTTCCCTTACAGCTTTATTGAAATTCGTCCGCAGTACAGAATTCAATCTGAAAAACCATCTGTAATGAATAACTCGGCGTTGATCCAATTTCATATTTGGTATTAACTCTTTGTTCAAAAATCTCCCTTAAGTCATTGCGAGTCTCCACAGAAAACGGAGACGAAGCAATCTCAGTTTTTACTGAAAGTTGAGATCACTTCATCCCGACTGAAGTCGAGATTCGTGATGACTAAAGCCAACTATGAAGCCCCCCTGAAGTGGGTTATTCTTTCCCTTGATAGCGCCTATCAAATTACTATCTTTGAAGCATGAAAATCACTTATTTAGCTATCATAACTTTTTTGTTTTTTGGCTCAACCATTTTACCTCAGGTTGATATTAATAACAAAATCATGCTTGCACAAAGTTTTGAGCAGGCAGGTGATTATGATAAAGCCATAACAATATTTGAAGAAATATATTCTGTCCAACCGCAAAATTATCTGGTATTTGAATCACTTAACCGTGTTTATGTTCAATCAAAAAAATATGAAAGCTCGGTTAAGTTAATTGAGACAAGAATAAAGAATAATCCTCAGGACATCAACCTTTTTGGCATGCTTGGTACAACTTATTACCAAATGGGAAATGAAAGCAAAGCGTACGAAACCTGGGAGGAAGGGCTGAAAATTTTGCCCGAGAATCAAATGCAATACCGGGTTATTGCTAATTATGCAATTCAGCGAAGGGCTTTTGATAAAGCAATTGACTATCTGAAAAGAGGAAAAGCAATTTCACAAAACCCCGATTTGTTTTCATATGATCTTGCCAACATTTATGCGCTCACAATGCAATTTAAAGAAGCCGCTGAAGAGTATTGCTTCATATTAAATCTACAGCCGACTCAATTAAGCGCTGTTGAAAATAGAATCTTAACTTATTCCAACAAACCAGGAGCATTACTGCAAACAATTGAAGTTTTGGAAAATTGGAGTAAAGGCGATAACATAAGCTTTGATTATCTGCGTGCGAGATTGTACATGGAAGCTAAATCATTTGATAAAGCATATTCGATTTATCTTACTATTGATGAACGACAGCAAAACAAAGGTTTAGAACTATACAATTTTGCTCAGCTCGTTTTTAATGAAGGTGAGTATTTATTGGCTTCAAAAGTTTATAAAGATATAATTAATAAGTATCCAGAATCACCTTATTCATCGGGTTCAAAACTTGGTTATGCAAAAACTTTAGAAGCCATTTTAGATAAAGAAACTTCTATAGCTAATCCGAATTGGAAACCTCTCTCTCAATCTTATCTTATCGATGCAACCCAATCTAATAGCGTAATTAATTCTTACATTGATCTATCTAATGCTTATCCCTATTCAGACATAGCTTTTGAATCTTATTTTAGAATAGGAAAAATTTATTTCACTAAACTTAATGACCTTGGTGAAGCAAAAAAGTACTTCGAGAAAATAATAAAAGATGCATCCATGTCCCGGTTTGCTATTGAATCATCCGGGCAGCTTGGAAAAATATTTATTATTGAAGGTGATCTTCAAAAGGCGAAAGATAATTTCGAAAGAATTATAAGCAATGGAAGATGTACAGATGAAAACAGAAACTACGCAAATTATCAAATGGCTCGAATAAATTTATTTGAAGGCAGCTTCACGGAAGCAAAAACACGGTTGAGTAAAATCATTACTAACCTAAAAGATAATACAGCAAACGATGCAATTGAGCTTTCACTTCTTTTGAACACAGCGTCTGCTGATTCGTCTAATCTTTTAAAATTTGGTAAAGCAGAATTTCTAATTGAGCAAAGAAAATTTGCGGAAGCGGATGAGCTGTTCAGGAATATAGCATTAGATCCGAATGCATTTATTTTACATCATGTTTCTAAAATAAGAGAAGCAGAAGTTGAATTGGCAATGGATAATCTTGATAAATCTATTGGATTGCTGGAAAAAATAACCGACGAAGCCGAGAAGAATATTTATGCAGACAAAGCACTATATTTGCTGAGCAGAATTTATCAGTATGGTAAAAAGAATTATCCTAAGGCAATTGAATCTTACGAACTATTGCTGGCAAAATTTCCTAACTCATTATACCAGGATGATTCGCGAAATGCAATAATAGAATTAAGAAACAAATTGAGCTAAATAAAAGATGGCAAAAAAAATCAATCAGAAAATTGTTAAATGTTCATTTTGCGGAAGAGACGGAAGCGAAGTCGGCAGCATGATTGCCGGACCCGATGTTTACATCTGTGATATTTGCATTGGGAGCAGTGTTGATATTCTTAAAAATAATCTTGCGGCATTTAACAACACAAAATCCAAAAGCTATAAGCAGCATACACCAAAATCATTAAAGAAAACTCTTGATGAATATGTGATTGGTCAAGATAGAGCAAAAAAGATTTTAGCCGTTGCAGTTTACAATCATTATAAGCGAATAAATTCTAAATCAACTTTTTTTGAATTAGATGATGTTGAAATTGAAAAAAGCAATATTCTCCTGATAGGTCCAACCGGTGTTGGCAAAACTCTACTTGCTCAAACTCTTGCAAAAATTTTAGAAGTTCCATTTGCTATTGCAGATGCAACAACTTTAACCGAAGCCGGATATGTCGGCGATGATGTTGAAACTGTTTTAGTTCATTTACTTCAAGCAGCAGATTATAATTTAGAGAGAGCGCAAAAAGGAATTGTGTACATTGATGAGATAGATAAGATTGCAAGAAAAAGTGAAAGCACTTCAATTACACGAGATGTTTCAGGTGAGGGAGTCCAGCAAGCATTGTTAAAAATATTGGAAGGGACAATTGCGGGAGTTCCCCCAAAAGGTGGTAGAAAACATCCCGAACAAAATCTGATTAATGTGAACACAAAAAACATTTTGTTCATTGTGGGCGGTGCATTCGATGGAATTGACAAAATTATCGCATCACGAATCAATAAAAATAAAATGGGATTTGCTGCGGATGCATCGAGAGATAAAATTACCGAAGAAATTCTGCTAAATAATATTTTGCCTGAAGATTTATTACGCTTCGGATTAATTCCCGAACTTGTCGGAAGACTTCCTGTTATTGCTCCGCTGCATTCGCTTTCACGTGAAGCGCTCAAAAACATTTTGACTGAACCAAAGAACGCAATCCTGAAACAGTATAAGAAATTATTTCTCATGGA
>DAIMIJ010000190.1:0-4296 GCA_036722835.1 Ignavibacteriaceae bacterium
CTGAAGGGCGTGGTTAATAAATTTAATATTTTGTGCAAGGCGACTAAATAAAATTAAAAATAAATTAATCCTGGTTGATTCTGGGATTACATTGATAAACAAAAAATAGAAAGGTCAAACATGACTAAAGAAGAAAAGCTCGAAATCGTAAAGAAATACGGAGCGAATGAAAAAGATTCCGGTAAAGCCGAAGTGCAGATTGCACTTATAACAAAACGGATTAACGATCTAACCGATCATTTTAATGTGCATAAAAAAGACCATCATTCAAGACGCGGCTTAATGATGATGGTTGGTAAAAGAAGAAGACTCCTTGATTATCTTATGGATAAAGAAATAGCGAGATATAGAACAATTATTAAAGAGTTAAATATCAGAAAGTAAAGGTTTATTATAATGGTTACGAAACAAATTGAAATTGGCGGCAAATTATTCTCAATTGAAACAGGAAGATTTGCTAAACAGGCAAACGGCTCGGTTATGGTTAGATACGGCGACACAATGGTTCTCGTTACTGCTGTTGCTTCACCGGAAGCAAAACCCGATCAGGATTTTTTCCCTCTTCAGGTTGAATACCGTGAAAAGACTTCTGCTGCGGGAAAATTTCCCGGCGGATATATTAAAAGAGAAGGTCGCCCAACTGAAAAAGAAATCCTTAGTTCAAGATTAATTGATCGCCCGATTCGTCCGCTTTTCCCGGGTGAATTTAAAAATGAAACCCAAGTAATTGCATTTGTGCTTTCACATGACGGTGAAAATGATGCCGATGTTCTTGCTGCCGTTGGTGCATCTGCAGCTTTAACAATTTCCGATATTCCTTTTGAATGCCCAATGGCAGAAGTAAGGGTTGGAAGATTAAACGGTTCATTTATTGTCAATCCAACTTTCCAGCAGCTTAAGGATTGTGACATTGAGTTAGTGGTTGCAGGAACTGCTGATTCTTTAATGATGGTTGAAGGAGAATCAAGACAAATTAGCGAGAGCGAACTTCTTGATGCGCTAAAATTCGCACATGAAGAAATTAAAAAGATTGTTCAATTGCAAAACGAGTTGAGAAGTGAAGTTGGAAAACCCAAAATGGTTGTTCCTCAATCACAAGTTGACGAATTAATAAAGAAAGATGTTTATGATCTTGCTTATGATAAGCTGAAACAAATCGTTTATTCTATTCTTACAAAAGAAGAAAGAAGCCAAAAGAATAACGAACTTATAGATTTCGTTAAAAAGTCAATTGCAGAAAAATATCCTGAACAAGAAAAAGTAATTGATGAGCTGCTTCACGATCTTGAAAAAGAATTTATGAGAGAGAGAATCCTTAAAGAAGGAATTCGGCTTGACGGCAGAAACACAAAACAAATTCGCCCAATTACAATTGATTTAGGTATTCTCCCGCGCACACATGGTTCAGCATTATTTACTCGCGGTGAAACTCAAAGTCTAACATCTGTAACACTTGGAACGAAAAACGACGAGCAAACAATTGATGGGTTAATTGAAGAATACACTAAAAAGTTTATGCTTCATTACAACTTTCCTCCTTTCAGCGTTGGAGAAGTTGGCAGAATGACCGGCGTTGGAAGACGTGAAATTGGACATGGGCATTTAGCTGAAAGAGCTTTAAAAGTAGTAGTTCCTGCTGAAGATCAATTTCCTTATACTATGAGAGTTATATCTGACATTTTAGAATCAAACGGAAGTTCATCAATGGCAACTGTTTGCGCGGGTTCTTTATCTCTTATGGATGGAGGCGTGCCGATTAAAAAAGCCGTTGCAGGAATTGCAATGGGATTGGTAAAAGAAGGCGATCAGTACGCAATACTTTCTGATATTCTTGGTAATGAAGATCATCTTGGAGATATGGATTTTAAAGTTGCAGGAACGGATGAAGGCATTACAGCATTCCAAATGGACATTAAAATTCATGGCATATCTTTTGAGATAATGGAGAAAGCATTGCAGCAAGCAAAAGATGGTCGGCTGCACATTCTTAAGATAATGAACGAAGCAATTGTTCAACCAAGAGAATCTTTATCGCAGTTTGCACCTCGACTTTTAACTATGAAAGTTGATACAGATCAAATAGGTTTGATAATTGGTCCCGGCGGAAAAACTATTCAAGGGATGCAAAGACTTTTTGGTGTTGAGATTGCAATTGATGATACGGGCACAGTTAATATCGCTTCTCCTAATAAAGAGAATGCAGCTAAGTGTAAAGAATATATTAAGAAGATGACAGCAACCCCTGAAGTCGGTGAAATTTATGATGGAATTATAACAAAGATTATGGATTTCGGAGCTTTTGTTGAAATACTTCCAGGTAAAGAAGGTCTCCTTCATATCTCTCAAATAGATAACAAGAGAGTAAATAAAGTCACCGATTATTTTAAAGAAGGCGACAAAGTAACTGTAAAGCTTCTTAAAGTTGAAAACGGTAAATTTTCTCTTAGCAGAAAAGAGCTTTTAAAAGAAAACAGCACTGTAAATAAAACGGAAGCAGTTTCTAACAAATAATTTTTAAGTAGAATTATTTTTATAAAAATTAATATTAACAGGTTCAAGCTTGGTATTTAAAGAATTTAATCTTTGGCTGATTTTATGGCTGATTGTTCTATCCAAAATTGGAGAAACAAAAAGGATTGATCCTGGTTTGAATCATTCATTAACAAAATTTTATTTAATGAAATACTTTATTTCATTTAAAGAGTTTTTCCATTATGGTAAAAGAGATTGTAATAAACTCATCGGCTGCACAGACACGTGTAGCTATAACCGAAGACGGATATTTAGCCGACTTCTTTGTAGATTATCCTGAAAATCGCAGAACAGTCGGGGACATTTATTTAGGTAAGGTTGCGCGCGTACTTCCGGGTATTAAAGCCGCCTTTATTGATATTGGAATGAAGCACGATGCATTCCTTCATTTTTCTGATATTGGCGAAACAACAAAGCAGCTTCAGGACATAATCGGTGAAGACGATTCTGATGTTGATGAAGAGGAAGACGATGAGAGTTTAAGGCACAGCACTAATCAAAATAAAACCGACTCAATCAATCCCACAAAACCCACAATTCCAAAACTTCAAAAAGGGCAGGAGATTCTTGTTCAGATAACCAAAGAACCCGTGAATAATAAAGGTGTAAGAGTAACGTCTTCCATCTCTTTACCCGGAAGATTTTGTGTCCTCCTTCCTTTTGACGGCAAAGTTGGAATTTCGAAAAAGATTTTTGATTACAAGGAACGTAAAAGATTGCGTAACATTGCAAGAGATATTCTGCCCCCAAACTATGGACTTATAATTCGCACGGTTGCTAAAGATCAATCCGAAGAAGCTTTAAAAGATGACCTTAAAAACCTTACGAAAACCTGGCAGGAAATTGAAACTATAGTTAAGACAGAAAAACCGCCTGCATTAATTTATCAGGACATGAGCACCACTTCCAGCGTAATAAGAGATTTGTTTACACCCGATATAACAAAGGTGTTTATTGATTCGAAGAAACTGTACAAGCAAATAAAAAACTATGTGCAAGTAGTTCAGCCAGGTCTAGTTGATAAAATAGAACTTTTCCCATCTACAACTTCAATTTTTGATTCGTTTAAAATTGAAGAGCAAATAAAAACATTGATGGGAAGAAAGGTTCCGCTTCCAAGCGGCGGCTATCTAATCGTCGAACATACCGAAGCAATGGTGGTTGTTGATGTAAACAGCGGGCGTTATGCAAAAAGCAAAGAGCAAGAGCTTAACTCGCTTAAAACCGATCTTGAAGCGGCACGTGAAATTGCTCGTCAGCTTAGGTTAAGAGACATCGGTGGAATTATTGTTATTGATTTTATTGATCTTGAAGAAGAGAAAAATAGAAAGAAAATTTTTGATGAACTGAAAAAAGAATTCAGGAGAGATAGGGCAAAGGTAACCATTCTACCCATGTCCGATTTTGGTTTAGTTCAAATAACCAGGCAGCGAGTAAGGCAAAACATTATGCAGACAATGAAAGAAGTTTGCCCATATTGCCTTGGTTCCGGTTTGCTGACAAAGCATTCTCATGTTGTTTATGATCTCGAAGCATGGGTTAAGAAGTTCAAAAAAACTTCCAACGAAAGAAGATTGATTCTTAAATGTCATCCTCTTTTTGCCGCACGTTTAAGAGAAGGAAAAGACGGCTCGATAACAAAGCTTCAATTAAAATATTTTATAAGGATTAAAATTGAAGAAGATACCAATATGCAAATCGGGCATCTAAAATTTATTTCTGCCAAAACCGGTAACGAACTTGCAGAAATTTTCAACTGATAAA
>DAIMIJ010000191.1:0-4236 GCA_036722835.1 Ignavibacteriaceae bacterium
CATTTGCTACAGTTCCCTACCGTGAAGTTCCAATCCAAATTCCAGTAATTAAAGTGGTTCTGTATTATCCATTGATTTCTGCTTCTGACTCAATCTTCAATTTGAAAAACGAAAATCTTCCTCGTTATATTTTTTTCGACAGCCCCGACAACAATTATGGCGATAAAGATAAACTAGCACACTTTTTCGGGAGCGCTTTCATTTCTTACTCTTCCAACATCTTTGATTTAGGAAATCCAATTGGTTATTTTGTGGAAGTTTTTGAAGAGTCTTTTAAAGTTCAATCATCAATTGATGAAAAAGATCTTATGACAAACAAATTAGGAAATACATTCGGGAAATTGTTGAAGCAAAATAAAAACATATTGCCTTCACAAATAATTATACTTAGAACTTTATCAAATTTTAGTTACAACTTATGAATACAGTACTAATCATAGACGATGAAAAAGAAATATGCGAGAGCGTAAAAATGATCCTCGATTATGAAGGTTATCAAACTGACTATTCGTTGTTGCCTTCAGAGGGATTAACAAAAATTGATTCTCAAAGTTACTCCACTCTTTTGCTGGATATACAAATGCCCGAAATGAATGGGTTTGAAGTTCTAAAAAAAGTTCGAGAGAAGCATCTAAATCTTCCGATAATTATTATTACTGCACATGGAAGTATTGAAAATGCAATTAAGGCAACAAAGCTCGGAGCTTTCGACTTTATAGAGAAACCAATTGATCGTGATAAGCTTCTCATTAGTGTTAGGAATGCTGTAGATCAGAACAAGCTTTTGCTTGATAATGAGGAAATGAAGCGAACAATTTTCGGTGAGGGGAAAATTTTAGGCAAAAGTCAAGCGATTCAAGGTATCCTTCAACTTATCGAGAAAGTTGCCCCGCTTGATACAAGAATTTTAATATCGGGTGAAAACGGAACAGGTAAAGAACTGGTGGCAAGAGCAATTCACAATAAAAGTTTGCGCAAGGATAAATCTTTTATAGAAGTTAATTGTGCTGCTATTCCAAATGAATTAATTGAGTCGGAATTGTTTGGACATGAGAAAGGATCTTTTACCGGAGCAGTTCAACAGCGGATAGGAAAGTTTGAACTCGCTAACAAAGGAACAATTTTTCTTGATGAAGTTGGAGATATGAGTCCCCAGGCCCAAGCTAAAGTGTTGAGAGTGATTGAAGATGGTAAATTGGAGAGAGTCGGTGGAACAAAAAAAATAGAAGTTGATGTTAGAATTATCTCTGCTACAAATAAAAACTTAATCGAAGAAATAAGTAAAGAAAAATTTAGAGAGGATTTGTATCACAGGTTAAATGTCATTCCGATAAACATTCCGCCGCTTCGTGAACGGATGGAAGACATTCCGATTCTCGTTAATCACTTCTCGAATGAAGTGACAACAAAGTATAAAAAACCTCCTGTTAGTTTTGATGATGAATCAATAAAGTTTTTACAAAGTATGCAATGGACAGGTAACGTTAGAGAGCTGCGTAATGCTGTTGAAAGAATTATCATTATAACTGATAAAAGGCAAATCACAAAGAAGAATGTGGAATCATTATTCGTTATTGGTAAAGCTAATTTTATTGATCTGATTGATCAAAGCAATTCATTTCAAGAATTTAAAGAGAAAGCCGAGAGAGCATTTATTCTTAAACAGCTAAAAGCAAATGACTGGAACGTGAGCAAGACTGCCGAAATACTTGATATTCAGCGCAGTCATCTCTACAATAAGATGAAGAAATATGAAATTGAAAGGGAGGATTAAATGGGAGACACAATCTTTTCTAAAATTATCAACAAAGAGATTCCCGCCGACATAGTTTACGAAAACAATTCTGTCCTTGCTTTTAGAGACATAAAACCCCAAGCACCTGTTCATGTTCTTATCATACCCAAAATTGAAATACCAAAAGTAAGTGATGTTAAAGGTAAAGAACATGCCCAATTGTTAGGTGAAATGTTTGATGCTGCAAATAAAATTGCAAATGATTTGAGAATTTCTGAGGAAGGGTTTAGATTGGTTTTTAATTGCGGTGCAAATGGCGGGCAGGATGTCTATCATCTTCATATGCATTTACTTGGAGGCAGACAAATGAAATGGCCTCCCGGCTAAAAGGCCTCATCCCCAACCCTTCTCCAAAAGAGAAGGGAGATTTGTAGTTTCCCCTTCCTTTGGAAGGGGATTAAGGGGTAGGCAGACTTATTGCATTATATCCAAACCTATCTCTTATTCTCGTAACTGCTCTGAACATTTTTTTTCTTTTTATTTCTTCATCCTCAAATAGAAATTCCTGTTCGGAATATTCAGAGAAGTTCGTCAATCCAACGCCAACTAATCTAACCGCAACTCGCCTGGTGTGAGCTTTGTCTAATAACTGCCATGCAGTATCAAAAACAATTTTATCATCATCAGCAGGTAAAATAGTTCGGGAGCGAGTAAGAGTTTGAAAATCTGAATATCGCAGTTTAATTGTAATTGTAGATGCCATCCAATTATGATTTCTCATTGACTGACAAATTTTTCCGGTCAATTCAAATAATGTTTTTTTAAGTACCTCATTACTCGTAACATCTTCGCTAAAAGTTGTTTCCTTTGAGATACTTTTTTGTTCTCGCTGGACAGTAAGATATTCCGTTCCTTCGCCATTTGCCTTACGCCACAAATCAATTCCATATTTTCCATAAGCAGCGGCAAAATATTCTTGAGGCAGTTCAGTTATATCCCCAATCTTATAAATTCCTTTGCTGTTCAAGTCTTTTAACGTTACCGCTCCAACCCCAGGAATTGTTTCAACCGGCATTGGACTTAAGAAATGCTTTTCCATTCCCGACAAAACATAAGTTAATCCCGTTGGTTTCATACAATCGGAGGCAATCTTTGCAATTGTTTTGTTGCTGCCAATTCCTATTGAGCATGGAAGCGATAATTTCGTCCATATTTCATTTTGAATAAACGAAGCAAAGGAAAACATAGAACCGTAAATCTTTTGACAACCGGTCATATCCAAATAAAACTCATCAATTGATGCCTGCTCAATTATCGGAGCATATTTAGAAAGTATATTCTCTACAGCATTTGAAAAGCGGACATACTCACTAAAGTTTCCATGCAAATAAATTCCATGCGGGCATAAGCGATAAGCTGTTCTTATCGGCATTGCGGAATGCAATCCATATTGCCGGGCTTCGTAAGAACAAGCTGCAACTACTCCCCTTCCATACTTCGGATCGCCGCCGACAATTACGGGATTTCCCCTCAGCTTCGGGTTAAGTATCCGTTCAACTGAAACGAAGAATGCATCGAGATCGAGGTGGAAGATTAATCGCATAATAAAAAAAACCCATCCCTAACCCTTCCCCACCTGTGGCAAACGCTTTGAATTGCGGCAGAACAAAGAGGGAAAGGAATACTAAACTTTTGTTTTAATATGAATTATACCTGTAGGTTTTGGATCACCCGAAATAGTAATAAAATCACCGAAAGTTTTTAAATAATAAAACAATTTATCAATTCGACAATTTAATTTCTTCCAATCTTGGATAAGCTTTAACGATTGTGTTTGGCATTTGCACTTTATCCTTCTCTTCAAGCAAATGAATCAGTTCGAAAGCATTTGCAATCGCATCACCTTGAGGATGATTATTCATTATTACATAAATCTCTTTCACCTTTTCCTGGATTGATTTTATCTTCTGATCAATCTCAATTAATTCACCAGGAGAATAAAGATATTTGTAACGTTCACTTTGCTCATCATAAGATTGCTGCTTACCAAAACTGTTAATTGATTTGAGCCACGCCTTAACGTTCCTTCCATGAAAACGAAGATATGCTTTATCGTTAGTTATGATTGGCTCAAATGGAATTGCTTCACCAATCTGCGGCTGATCAATCGTACAATAAGTTAAGTTAAACTTCTTAAACAATTCCAATGCTTCTTTCTTCAACCAGGACTTGTGTCTCACCTCGACAAAACAATTAAACGTTTGAAAAATGTCTCTAAGCTTGCTAACATAATCTGCAGTTGAATTATCAAAAGAAAAGGAATACGGAAATTGAATCAGCAAACCGCCAAGTCGTTCCGCTTTCGTAAGCATATCAAGATTAGAACTTACTGCTTTAATTTTCGGCTGGTCAAAATCCTTTTTATGAGTAAAATCCTGGTGAAGCTTAATCGTAAACAAAAAATCTTCAGAATCAATAATCTTATTGATCCAACCTTCAAC
>DAIMIJ010000192.1:0-4169 GCA_036722835.1 Ignavibacteriaceae bacterium
CTGTATATTCCGTTAAATCTTCTGACTTTACGATATAATCAGGAGTAATTCCACCACCGCCATAAACAGTCCTGCCTTTACTTGTTTTATAGAGAGGATGCGTTGAATCTTTTTCTGCTGAATGATAAAGATTCTCTCCTTCAGTTTCTTTTTCTGAACCGGCATCACTGTAATATTCTTCTTTATCTTTTTTATCCTTATAATCTCTTTGAATCAACCTGCCGGAAGGAGTAAAATATTCTGATATAGTTAACCTTACTGAAGAATTATCTGGCAAAGTAAATTGCTTTTGTACAAGACCTTTCCCAAATGTTGTTTCACCAACGATTAATCCTCTGTCCCAATCTTGAATTGCGCCTGCGACAATTTCACTTGCAGAAGCACTTCCTTTATTCACCAAAATTACCAGGGGAATATTTTCGTATGGAGAAGGTTCAGATGCAAAATATTCTTCATTGAATTCCGATCTTCTTCCTTTTGTATAAACAATTTTATTTTTCCCGGGAATAAATAAATCAGCAATTTTAAATGCTTGATTAAGATATCCTCCCGGATTTCCACGAAGATCAAGAATACATTGCTTCATTCCTTGTTTCTTTAATTCATTCAAAGCATCAACGAATTCATCATAAGTTTTATCTGCAAAGCGGGACACGCTTACATAGCCAGTTTTGTCATCGAGCATTAGTCTCGTATCAACTGAGAATATCGGAATTTTATCGCGGGTAATTTCATAATTAAGTTCACCTTTTATCCCAACTCGTAAAATAGAAACCGTGACATTAGTCCCAGCTTTTCCGCGCAGTTTTTTTCTAACTTCATCATTGCTAATTCCAATGACCTGTTTTCCATCAATTTTAATAATTCTATCGCCGGACATAATTCCCAATTGCTCGCTTGGTCCACCGGTGATTGGTGAAACGACTGTTAATGTGTCGTTCACAACCTGGAATTCAATTCCAATTCCTTCAAAATCACCACGGAAAGATTCTTCAACGCTTTCCATTTGTTGTGCAGGAATGTAAACCGAATGCGGATCTAATTTGCTGAGCATTCCATTGATGGCAGCTTCAACGAGCTTTTGGGTATCAACCTCTTCAACGTAATATTTTTCGGTGTATGTGAGAACATCATTAAACTTTGTGATGCTCTCGCGAAGATTATCACCAGAAAATACTTTGTCAATCAGAACGCCAATGGCGATTCCGATTGCAAGTATGAAGATGATAAATGGAAATTTCATTACTTTTAGTTTCATTAAAGCTCCAATGAATTAAAATTTTAAACTCGTTCCAAGAAAAATCTGAGTGCTGCTCTGTGATTTTATATTTCTTGATGAATTAGAACTGTAAGCAGCATTAAGGAAAAAAGAAAATTGATTAATCGGTTCGTAATAAATTTTTGCAGAGATATTTCTAATGATTTCTAGCTCCCCATCTAAAAATTGTGTTGTTTCCGGATCGAAAGTTCTGTGTCCTAGTTTTATATCTCCTCCGACATTCTTAATCGTACCATCATTTTTAATAATATTGGTGCCATGATTACTGTAACTAAAATCAGCCGTAAGGGTTAATCTATTTGTAAACCTATAACTTATTCCTAAAAAAAACAATTCACTGTTTGGCTGCAAAAATGTTCCTAAATTATATCCGAAGTTAGTAAAACTGTTCCTGTTCAATCTATGAGAAAAAGTATAAGGTTCAAGTCGTAAATATTCGAACTTAAAATCAATAGGCACAGATTGATAAAATGGACTTGACTGAACTCCAATATTGAATAGTGTTTGATTTCCCCACCAACCTTTTCCTATCTTGCTAAAAGAAATATCATCAATCAGAAAAGTAAAATAAATTTTTGTTTGCGGGATTGATTGGTTGCTAAAATCGAAGAAGAGCATTGTATTATCGCGGTCACGATTTGAATGCTCCACAGATTTCAGGAAACTAAATGGAACAAGATAGCTCAAATCAAATGGTCGTTCACCATAAACAACCACTTCGCCAAAACCAAAATTAAAATGAGGTGAAATATCGAAGCCCATTCTGTGGTAAGCTAAATATTTTTCTTGAATAAAGCTATGACTTCCGCTTAAACTATCGTTAATTAAATTACTCTCACCTAATAATTTCCCATGAATATATGAAAAGTTGAAAAAGTCGTAATCAATTCTGAATGAGAGATAATCAAATAAAGGCGAGTTATTATCCAATATAGATTTATTTGTTCCGTAACCGATCTTAAGCCGGTCTCTGCCTAATTTTAATTTTATAAGATCGAAGTCTGCACTAACATAAGCCTGAGTCTCGTCAAAAAAGTTTTCGTCCGGTTTTTCATTAAACTTAAAATTGTGCTGCAATTCTTTTTTCAACAATGCAGTATTTCGGTTTCCGTTTGCCACTCCATTCGTTCCTCTCAGGTAAAAACCAACCTTGTCCATTACAGTTCCACGCAGTTCACCGCCGGCATTTAGTAATGTCGCAGAATTTGTTTTATTGTCAGAATTATTATTATTACTTATTACTTCTCCTTCCGCAATGAGATTTATAAATAAACTCATCTTAGATTTTTTTGTAAAGTAATAAAAATATTTTTCATTCTGAGATAAAATATCATATTTATTACTACCCAGTACTGACTCGGAATTCTCTAATTTACCAAACAGCTCATACTCAAATTCAATTTTTAGATCTTCGAGCATTTGCCTGTCAACCTCATCTAAACGATTCGAGGAGGAAATAATCTGTTGAAGATAACCCACAATTTCCTTTCTGGTTTTAGGAATTTCAAATGAATTATAATTCTCTATTATTTGAAGATTATCCATTCTTTCCAGAAAACCATAAATGTGGTTTTCCACATTCACATATTCAGCTTGTGGAAATAATTTAAATGATATCAATAAAACGAAGACTATTTTTTTCATTTATCTAACTTGTTCCCATTCAGAATGCATAGATCTCTTTTTAAATATAACCGAAAAGCTATTGACTATCCACGATAAAGTGACTTTTACATAACCAAATCTTCTAAATCTTCTTGGAGATTCAAAAACAAAAACTTTCTTAGAAAATAATATTCTTCCCATCTTCCTAATTCTTTTGAAAAGCTCAAAATCTTCACCTGCGGCACATTTCTCATTGTAACCACCGACTTTCATAAAAACATCTTTTCTGATAACCTGACACTCACCTCTTCCCATTCCAACACCGATGTAATTCAAAATCCAGAAGTAATTATTGTAAATGGTGTGAAATATCTTATCGCTCAACTTCTTTTCTTCAGGATAAATCCAAACATCGCATGTAAATGCTAAGTAATCGGAATTGATAAAACGTTTTTCCAAATAATCAAAGAAATAAAAAGCATCATTTAGAAGAACATCACCATTTAGGAAGATTAATATTTCACCCGAAGCAGATTTTGCACCAATGTTCCGTCCTACTGCAATGTTTTGTGCAGCCTGAGTTTCGTTCAAAATAATTTTATCAACTACATTACGGGAGATTTCTAACGTTTTATCCTTGCTTCCTCCATCTGAAATTATGATTTCATACTGATAACGATCCCGTAGACTTTTATTAATTAATTGGTGGAGGAGCTTTGGTAAAAGCGTCTCTTCATTGAGAGTTGGGATTATTATGCTGTATTTCAATTATATCTCAATAACAAAATACAAAAAATGCCGCACCAGAAGTAATTCTGATTCCCGGCATTGGAAAATGAATAAAGTTAAGTGTGTTTTTAATGAACTGCCAAGCACCGCCATAAAGTGGAATAGTTTCAGCATCAAAATCTAAAGCGATATAAAAATCTCTTTGTCCTCCCCCGCTTCCATCAAGGTTTTTTACTCCCATTCCTGCGGCAAGCATCAAGAATTCAGGCCAAGCTTCAGAAACATTTTCAGGAAGAAGGTTTTTCATTCTGACTGAAATCCAGAATTTTTGACCATGATAATCATCTACGATAATATGTTTCTGCCCGCTGTTTGGATTTGTCTTATTTAAATCTTTTGGCCAATAGCTTGCCTTGAACATAACGTTTTTAAAAAACGGAACATAATATTGCAAAACAGGATAAGCCGAGCCAAACACATCACCATAAAAATCACCGGGGCTGAATCCCCATTGAGGACCAAACCCATCTTCTATTTCTATGAAAGTTTGAAATGA
>DAIMIJ010000193.1:0-4161 GCA_036722835.1 Ignavibacteriaceae bacterium
TTTTGCTGCTGTGCGGAAATTTTTGCTGAGCCGGCTGCAGGGCTCGCACTTTCCGGTCTTCCTGCGTAATAAAGTTTTTTACCGGTCGAGATAACATCAAAAATTCTCTGTGAAATAAAGTTCCACGCACCCATATTTTTCGGTTCTTCCTGTACCCAAATTATCTTTTTCACTTTTGGATATGAGCTTATAATTTTTTCAAGAAATTCACCCTTGAAAGGATAATATTGCTCAAATCTAATTATTGCGGCATTTTCGATTTTATTTTCGTTGCGGTACTTCAATAAATCATAATAAACTTTTCCGCTGGTTAAAATGACTCTCTGAACTTGGTTTTTATCAGTTAAAAAATGATCATCCAATATCTCATGAAACTTACCTTTAATAAATTCCTTTTTGGGAGATTTAGCTTCCGGCAAACGTAAAAGACTTTTGGGTGTCATGATTACAAGAGGTTTTTGCGTTGCATGTTTTATTTGTCTTCGCAGAACATGAAAATATTGAGCTGGTGTCGTAACGTTGCAAAGATGCATATTGTCCTCTGCACATAAAGTAAGAAATCTTTCTAACCGGGCACTGGAATGTTCGGGACCTTGTCCTTCAAATCCATGAGGCAAAAGCATGACAAGACTATTATGGACTTTCCATTTTTCGTATGAAGCTACAATAAAATTGTCAATAATTATTTGAGCACCGTTTGCAAAATCACCAAATTGTGCTTCCCAGATTACTAATGCAAGCGGATCAGCAACGCTGTATCCGTACTCAAATCCTAAAATCGCTGCTTCAGAAAGCAAGCTGTCTAACGCTTCAAGCTTAGCCTGCTTGGAGGAAATATGATTTAAGAAAAAGTAATCTTCACCTGTTTTGATATCGGCAAATGCAAGATGACGCTGACTGAAAGTTCCGCGTACGCTATCTTGCCCGCTTAACCTAACGGGAGTTCCTTCCAGCAGCAAGCTTCCAAAGGCAAGAGTTTCGGCAAAAGCCCAATCCGCCTCGATGGTTCCGTCTATCAATCCTTTTCTTTTTTCCATAAACTTTTTCAGCTTAGGATGAATAGAAAAATTAGCCGGTAAAGTTGTAATCGAATTGACAATTGTTCTTAACATTTCTTCTGAAATGCTCGTATCCTCCACATGTCTAACTGCTGCAATCTTTTCCTTTGAAATGGCGAGTGGAGTATCACTTTTAAATTCAACGCTTTTCTCTTTGATTCTATCAAAGGCCTTGCTCAATTGAGTATTAAATTTAGTTTCTAACCTGGTAATATCGGTTTGTAATATTTCACCCGATTTGATCAGCTGATTTGCATAAAGAGCTTTTACGGTAGGTCGAGTTTTTATTTTCTCGTATAACAATGGCTGTGTAAATCCGGGTTCGTCGCCTTCATTGTGCCCGTGTCTCCTGTAACCGAAAAGATCAATTACAACATCCTTTCCAAACTTCTGTCTAAATTCAAATGCTAATTTAGCTGCCCAAAGAGATGCCTCTGGATCGTCACCATTAACGTGAAAAATTGGAGCTTGGATCATCTTAGCGACATCAGTTGCGTAAACAGAAGAACGAGCATCTTCAGGAGTGGTAGTAAATCCAATTTGATTGTTGATAATAACGTGAATAGTACCGCCAGTACGATAACCGCTTAGTTGTGATAGATTTATTGTTTCAGCTACAACACCTTGTCCGGCAAATGCAGCGTCACCATGAATTAAAAGCGGTATAACTTTTTTATGTACTTTGGCGTCTCCCATTCTTGTTTGTTTTGCGCGGACAATTCCTTCGACAACAGGATTTACCCATTCAAGATGACTCGGATTTGAAGCAAGAGTTACTTTTATTTTGCTGCCAGACCTTGTGGAGTATTCTCCTGCGGCACCAAGATGATATTTTACATCTCCAGATCCTTCAATTGAGTTTGGATCGACAATATCTTCAAATTCTGATAAGATTGATTCGAACGATTTCCCAATAATATTGGCCAGAACATTTATTCGTCCTCTATGAGCCATTCCAATCACAACCTCTTCAATTTCTGATTCTCCGATTTCATTTAAAATGAAATCAAGAACCGGAATTAGAGTTTCGGATCCTTCGATGGAAAATCTTTTATGCCCGATAAATCGGTTATGAATGAAGTGCTCAAATAACTCTGCTTTGATTAGCTCTTCCAAAATTCTAAGCTTTATTTCTTTACTGAACTCAGGTTTATTTCTCACGGGCTCCATTTTATTTTGAAGCCAGGTTTTTTCCTCCGAGTTCTGAATATGCATGTACTCGATGCCAATCTTCTCGCAGTAAGTTTTTTGAAGAATATCCAAAATCTCTCTTAGTGTTGCCGTCTTAATTCCCGGCATTAAACTTCCTGTTATGAACTCACGATCGTAATCCCAAAAAGTTAATTTATATGCGGCAGGATCGAGATCGGGGAAATAAGTGTTTTGCGCTCCTAATGGATCAAGATCAGCGACGAGATGCCCGCGTACACGGTACATATTTATTAATTGCAGAACATGTGCTTGCTTTTCAATCTCTTCGGTATTGGATGATTTGGAAAATGAGCCTGGCTGATAATCGGTCATCCATCTTAAAGGTTGAAGTGGAATTTTAAGGTCTTTAAAAATTTCTTCGTAAAAACCATGTTCACCTAAAAGCAAATCATTGATTTCCTTTAAGAAGAATCCGGATTCTGCACCTTGAATTATTCTGTGATCGTAAGTGCTTGTAATGTTCATTACTTTACTTATGCCAAGAGTTGAAATTGTGTTTGAAGACATTGCTTGGTATTCAGCGGGATATTGAATTGCTCCAGTGGCTATAATTGTTCCTTGTCCAACCATTAATCTTGGTATTGAAGTAACTGTTCCAATTGTTCCGGGATTTGTAAGCGTAATCGTCGAGCCCATAAATTCAGCCGGATCAATTAATCCTTTTCGAGATCGCGTAACCAAATCTTCATAAATCATCAAGAATTGCTTAAAGCCCATCGTGTCGGCATTCTTAATGTTGGGAACGATCAAAGAATGCGAACCATCTTTCTTCAGAATGTCTATTGCGATTCCCAGGTTAACTTTATTTCTTTTAATTACTGTTGGTTTTCCGTCAATAATTGAAAATGCGCTATTCATAACAGGCATTGATGTGATTGCCTTTAATATAGCCCAACTGATCAGATGCGTGAAAGAAATTTTTCCTCGATTGACTTTTTTTAGATGACGATTAATCAGATGTCTATTTTCCTCTAATAATTTTACAGGAATTGTTCTTTGAGAAGTGGCAACAGGAATCGTAAGACTGGAATTCATGTTGTCAAGAATGCGGGCAGAACTTCCGGCAATAACTTGAGTATCATCATCGGGATCAGGTTTAGGCATTTCGAAATTAGGATAAGGCAGGGGACTACTTACTTTTTGATTTTTGCTTCCGTTATCTTTAGTTCCTTCAGTAACATTACTAAAAAAAATTTTCCATTGCTCAGGAACAGCCGAAGGATTTTCTTGATATTGTTTGTAAAGTGATTCAACAAACCATGTGTTCGCTCCAAATTTTTCAAGCTTTTCTTTTTGTCTTTGTGTCAGTTCACTCTTCTTCATGATTTTTTCTTGTAGATGTTTATAGGTTATTATTAGTAAATTTATAAAAGAAAATATTTATGTCACAATTGCTCAGACCTTCTGTTGTAAGATAACAATTTTTTTTCCAGTTTAGTTTTCAATGAGATGTAAATCACTTTTAAAACGATCTAACACTTATGATAAATAACGATATCTCAAATCCTAGGAATACATATTCCCTAAAAGAGTTAAGCGAAGAATCTGTTTCATCAAATCCAATTGAACAATTCACTATTTGGATGAATGAAGCAATTGAATCAAAACTACTTGAACCCAATGCGATGATTTTAGCGACAGCAAGTAAAAAGGGAATTCCTTCGGCAAGAACTGTGCTTCTAAAAGGTTTTGATGAAAAGGGTTTTGTATTTTATACAAATTACAAAAGTTCAAAAGCAAGAGATTTGGATGAAAATCCAATTGCAGCATTACTTTTTCTTTGGGCTGAATTGGAAAGACAAGTTAGGATTTCAGGTAAAGTTCATCAAATTTCGCGAGAAGTATCTGAAAATTATTTCCATTCACGCCCACGTGAACATCAATTAGGTGC
>DAIMIJ010000194.1:0-1481 GCA_036722835.1 Ignavibacteriaceae bacterium
GATTCGATATTCATTTTTAAACCCTAAAAACGTTTCAAAACTATTTAATTAGTTACTGAGCGATTGCTATATTTACATCGTCCAAAATTAAAACATAAGATGGATAAAAAAATGCTGCTGAAAATATTTTTTACAGTTTTAACTTTTGCTTATTTCTTATCTGCACAAACAAAATACCCGGAAATTAATGAGCAAATCAATTTGGGGAATTTTTTGCAAGCACAGATTTTAATTGAAAACAAATTGCTCGATAAGAATCTGACCGAGCTTGACAAGTACGATCTGAAATTCCAAATTGAATTGATGGATAGAATACGAAAAGACTTTAGACTAACTCGTGATGAAGTAATGAATGCTTTGAAAAAATATTATCCGAATTTAACCGATGAGATGCTGGTAAATTGGGAAAAAGATAATTCGCTTGAAATGAAAGTAATTGATGGAGAGAAACGGTACTTCAATAATGCTGTTCCAAATTTGTTTAGAATAAACAAAGAAGCAAAAAAACAGAAAGAAAAAATTGAGAGGAATAAGTTGGATGATCTCGATATATTCTTAGAAAATTACATTCCGAAAGTTGTGGAAACAGCCGAAAATGGTGAGCGATATGTTCTTCCTGTTAAGATGAAAATTAAATATTCTCTTTCTGTAAAACCAAATTCAATTCCTGATGGAGAAATAATTCGATGCTGGCTTCCTTATCCAAGAGAGTCAAATCCGCGGCAAAAAGACATACAGTTACTGAGTGTTAACAAAAGTGAATATGTAATTGCTGATAATAAAAATCTTCAAAGGACAATTTACCTTGAAGAAAAAACGGAAAAAGATCTACCAACGAGGTTTGAAATTGAATTGATCTATACAAGTAAAGCTGAGTTTGTGAATCTATTTGAGGATTCAAAAGAAATATCATTCAATAAAAATGCGGAAGTATTTTCAGAACACACTTGCGAACAATTTTCTCATATCGTTTTCTCTGATCGAATAAAAAATCTATCAACACAAATTATTGGAGATGAAAAAAATCCTTTACAAAAACTCAAAAAGATTTTTACCTGGGTGGATGAAAATACTCCATGGGCAAGTGCAAGAGAATACTCAACTATTTCAAATATCCCTGAGTACAGTCTAGAGAACAAGCATGGCGATTGTGGAATTCAAACACTTGTATTCATGACTTTGTGTAGATATAATGGAATTCCTGCAAAATGGCAAAGTGGCTGGATGATGCATCCTCCGGAAATTAATCTGCATGATTGGTGCGAAATTTACGTTGATGATTATGGTTGGATCCCCGTTGATCAGAGTTTCGGAATCAAGAATTATTTGGATGAATCCGAAAGATATTTTTATCTCGGTGGAATTGATGCTTTTAGGTTAATTGTGAATGATGATTATTCGATGCCACTATTTCCTGCTAAGATTTATCCGCGTAGCGAAACAGTTGATTTTCAAAGAGGTGAAGTCGAATGGAGAGGCGG
>DAIMIJ010000194.1:1581-4138 GCA_036722835.1 Ignavibacteriaceae bacterium
AGCAAAAGTGGATTTTATACATCCGGTGGGGCAGGTTTTGTTTATATTGGGTTTGTACCAAATTTAAGAATTGGTGGTATGGGTTTCGGAGGCAGCACTTCAGAGTTAACCTTATTGGATGGATTTGAGAGAGAAGCAATTTACCGGATCAGCGGCGGTGGATTAACAGTTGAATATACTCTTCCTTTCATTAAGAATATCGCAGTTTCTGTTGGGTCAATCATTGGCGGTGGAAGTATTCAGATAGAATTATATAGAAATGCTGGTAATTTTAATTGGCAAAGTTTGTGGTCAGAGGTTTCTACTACAACTTCATCGTCACCAAACATAAGCAGAAAACTCAGTAATGATTTTTTCTTATTCTCCCCTATGATAAATATTGATATTCCATTTTACAGATTTATTTCATTTAGATTGGGTGGCGGTTATCAATTGGCAGTTGGTAAAAGTTGGGAAGTCGAAAATGAGAAGCAGTTATCGAATGTTCCATCAAAGCTAAACGGAAATAGCTTTTTTATTCAATCGGGAATATTTTTCGGATTTTTTTCATACTAAAAAAAATAAATGAAAAACATTTTACTTACCGGCGGTGCGGGTTTTATCGGAAGCAATTTTATCAATTACATCCTTGATAAGAGGGACGATTATAACATAATCAACCTTGATAAACTTACTTATGCGGGCAATTTAGAAAATCTTATTCCTTCCGACAAAAAGAAAAATTATCATTTTATCAAAGGCGATATAACTGATTTTGAACTTGTCAATAACATTTTTGAAAAATATAAAATTAAATATGTAGTACATTTTGCAGCAGAGTCACATGTTGACCGAAGCATTTTAGGTTCAGAGATCTTTTATCGAACAAATGTAATGGGAACAAATGTTCTTCTCGAAGTCGCGCGGAAATTTGAAGTTGAAAGATTCTTGCAAATTTCAACCGATGAAGTCTATGGCAGTCTTGGAAGTGAAGGATATTTTACAGAGCAAACACCGCTTTCACCGAATAGTCCTTACTCTTCAAGTAAAGCTGCTGCCGATATGATGGTTATGGCATTTTATCATACTTATGGAATGCCGGTTTTAATTACACGATGTTCAAACAATTATGGTCCTTATCAATTTCCCGAAAAACTAATTCCGTTAATGATTATAAACTCAATTAATAATAAAAAACTTCCTGTTTATGGGGATGGACTTTACGTCCGAGATTGGATTTATGTTATCGATCATAACAAAGCTGTTGAACTGGTATTTGAAAAAGGAAAAGTTGGTGAGGTTTATAACATCGGGGCAAGTAATGAAATGCCGAACATTAAAATTATTAAGTTAATTCTTAGTCACTTAAAAAAAGGTGAAGATTTAATCGAATATGTTAAGGATCGCCCCGGACACGACAGAAGGTATGCAATTGATTCTTCAAAAATTAAATCAAAATTAGGATGGGCACCTTCGTTTACATTTGAACATGCAATTGCCGAAACGATTGATTGGTATTTGAAAAATGAAAAATGGTGGAAAAGAATTATTTCTGGAGAATATCAGAAGTATTATGAAATTCAGTATTTAATAAATTAGAAAAGTTTAAAAATGATAGAAAGAATTTTTATAACAGTACTGCTTGTAAGCATTGTTACATTTTCTCAGACAGAGAAGAACTCAATGTCTGACCTAATTGCAAATGCCTCATTAATTAGTGTTTCCATTGGAGGGAACTTTCCAATCACAGGTAGTTATCCAGCTTCCGTAAATGAAAGAGTAGATCAATTTGTTACTAGAATTTATAATCAAGCATATAATTTGGCCTTAGGTAATTCTCCATCGCCCGAACAAATAAATAACATTAAAAACGAATTTCAAAATTACTCTCTTAGAAATATTTTATTAAAAAGAAAAACCGGTGAACAAATTAAATTGGATTTGATAAAATTTAGACGTACCGGTAATTTTGATTATAATCCATATCTTAAAAATGATGATGTAATTATTTTTCCGGCAACTGATTTTGAGCGAAATTTTTTTACAGTATCAGGTGCAGTAAATAATGCGGGAACATTCCACTTTTTTGACGGGGATAAATTGTCCGACGCACTTTTTCTTGCCGATGGTGTCAATCTTGCCTATGAAAATGTTAATCAAGTTGAAATTACCAGATTGAGCTATGATGGTGAGAAAATGGAGAGTATCATTGTTGATATTAATTCTGATATTGCACTTAAAAGAGGAGACAGGATTAGAGTCCTAGCTAATGAGACCCAAAGGAAAGATTTTAAAGTTTTGACAATTGGCGAATTGAATATACCAGGTTATATTCCTATAAAAAAGGAACATACAAATTTAAAAGAAGTTATTAATAAAGCTGGTGGGTTTACGAAAAATGCCGATTTAGGTAATGCTCAAGTTTTAAGAGGGGTTAATGTATTTAAATCGTTAGCTTTTTCTGAGCAGATTGAGCAGCTTTTAATGATGAGAATGTCTACTCTCATTAGTGACGACTCGCTTCATTTTCTTATTGATGAAAAGTTGAGATTTTTACGTGGTAATGCAAATGTTGACT
>DAIMIJ010000195.1:0-4102 GCA_036722835.1 Ignavibacteriaceae bacterium
CTATCACCTTTTCCACTTAATTGTGCAGCCGATTGAATAAGTTTCCGGAACAGATATTTCTTTTCCGGATAGCAATTCATCCAAAGCATCACGCAAATATTTTGTTTTAATTTTTTGTTCTTCCTGCCAATTGTCATCAATCTTTCCGTGGTAAACTAATTTTCTCTCTCCATTAAACAGAAATATTTCCGGAGTATGAGAGGCATCAAAACTTTTCGCAGCAGATTGATCCTCATCTCTCAGATAAATAAAATTAAATTTCTTTTTTGCTGCACGCTTCTTCATTTCTTCAAATGAATCCTCTGAATACTGTGCGGAATCATTCGAATTTATTGCTGCAACAGCAGCACCTCGTTCTTCGTAATCTTTTTGGATTGCCATAATCCGATTTTCATAAGCTTGAACATAAGGACAGTGATTACAGCTAAAAATTATAATCAACGCTTTTTTGTCTTTGAAGGAATCAAGAGAATACTTTTTTCCATCAGTTGAAGGAAGATTAAAATCGGGAATAGATGAGCCAATCTGTAAAGTTTTAGTTGCCATAGTAAATTCCTCTTTGCTTAAATGATTAACAGTGAATAAATTTCGCTGTAACTAAAATTAGAAAAAGAAATGATCAAAAAAATATTTTTAATAATCACAATCGGCTTAGAAATAACAATGGCACAAAACATAGATCTTGCCCAAAATTTGTACTCCAACTATGAAATTTACCGCGAAAATAAATTGACCCATCGAAGATTTAAGCATACAGATATTTTACCTCTGATTAATGAAGTAAGAAGACGTGGAATATTTTCAGTCGAAAAAGCCGGGCAATCAGTTGAAGGAAGAGACATTTATCTGCTGTCAATTGGAAGTGGAAAGTCCAAAGTGTTTCTTTGGTCTCAGATGCATGGCGATGAACCAACCGCAACAATGGCAATGTTTGATGTATTTAATTTTTTCCACACAAATGATGGTTTGGACGATATTAAGAAAACAATACTTGATAATCTCACTATCTACTTCATGCCAATGGTTAACCCGGATGGCGCAGAAGTTTATCAACGAAGAACTAATTATGAAATTGATATTAACCGGGATGTTAATCGTCAGCAAACTCCTGAAGGAGTGATTCTTCGAAAAACTTTTGAACGGCTAAAGCCGGAGTTTGGATTTAATTTGCACGATCAAAGTACACGCTATTCGGTTGGGAATACTTTTAAATCAGCGGCGATTTCATTTCTTGCACCCTCGCTCGATCATGAAAGATCGGTTGACAGTGTTAGAGAAAATTCGATGAAACTCATTGGTGAACTTTACAGAACATTAAACCATTTCGTTCCCGGGCATATTGCAAAATACGGCGATGATTATGAGCCGCGGGCATTTGGCGATAACTTTCAAAAATGGGGAACGAGTACAGTTCTAATTGAAACCGGCGGATGGAAAGGCGATACTGAAAAACAATTTCTGAGAAAGTTGAATTTTATTACTTTCATTTCAGCTTTTTACGGTATTGCATCAAAAGCTTATAAGCATGAGTCCACTAAACTTTATGATCAAATTCCGAAGAATGAAGAATATATTTTCGATTTAATCCTGAGAAACCTGAAATATAAAAAGGATGATAAGGAAATCTTAATTGATGTTGGAATCAACCGGACTGAAAATAATTACAATGGTGCAAAAGAATTTTATTATACTTCCTCGATCGATGATTTAGGTGATCTATCAGTTTTCTTCGGATATGAAGATATTGACCTTGACGGATACGAACTCTATCACGGAAAAACTTATCCAAAAGAGTTTAGCTCAATAAATGAGATTAATAAACTTGACTTTACAAAACTTTACAAGGAAGGATATACAAGCGTTATTCTGAACTCGAAAAGCGACGGTAAACCTTTTACGGATCTACCGATAAACATCCAATTGAAAAACCAAAGAAAAAATAATTCAAACCAAAAGCTGCTTGGCAGTAATCCAAACTTAATCATAAAGAAAAATGGCGAAGTTCATTTTGCAGTAATAAATGGTTTTGTGATTGGAGTAAAATCACCTTTGGGCAAGGTTTTTAATGCACTTGTACATTAGTATTTTTGATGAGAGTTATAAAATTGGTATACTACTAAGTATGAAAATTCAAATCCACTCTAACGATTAAGAACAATCAAATATGTTTCCGGTAATATTGGCTGTATTTGAATCTCAAAACAAATTGTATAAAGAATTTGAGCAGGAAGCTCTTCCGCACATGGATGCTCTTTACAATTTTGCTTTGAGAATGACCGGCGACGGTGACGATGCAAATGATCTGGTTCAGGATACATTCTTAAAAGCTTTTAGATTTTTTGATAAATTTGAAAAAGGAACTAATTGTAAGGCATGGTTGTTCCGAATTATGAAAAACACTTTCATTAATTCGTATAGAAAAAAAACTAAGGAGCCGGATAAAGTTGATTATGAAGATGTCGAAAAATTTTACGAAACCGTTAAACCTTCATCTACAGACAGCGCTCATCTCGAAAAAGAGATCTATGACAACCTGCTCGACGATGAAATTACTTCAGCTATAGCTTCACTTCCCGATGATTTCAAAACGGTAATTATTCTATCGGACATTGAAGGATTTACTTATGATGAAATTGCTGATTTTGTTGATTGCCCAGTGGGTACAGTAAGATCGCGGCTGCATAGAGCCAGAAAAATGCTCTTCGCTAAATTGTATAAATACGCAAACGAAAAAGGATATGTTAAACCTTAAATTTTTACGATGACAATTGGATAACAACGAATTAAAATATCAGCTTACTGCTTTGATTGATGGCGAACTTGGCGATGAATTAAAGAAGATCGAAATCAAAAAGCTTATTGAAGTAAATACCGATTTACAAAGGGAATATGAAATCCTGCGCTTTACAAAATCCTTAGTTCAAAAAAATTGCACGTTACATTCTACTCCTGAAAAACTAAAACAAAGAATCGTAAAAAAAATTAAGCCGGCTGAAAATCCATTACCGCAGCCGTTAGAATTCTTAAAAAATATTTTTTCACAACCGGCATTTGCAATTTCCGGAGCATTAGCTTTAATCATAGTTACAGTAATTATTGTTTTTAATCAAAGTTCGGAGAATAAAATTCCGGACTTAGCTGCCGAGCAATATGGATCGGAGAACATGTTCGTCCAGGCGTCAAATAATTTCAAAAGCATTCTGACCGGAAAATTAAAACCGCAAATTGTAACGGATGACGCAAATAATATTCAAAAATTTTTTGAAGCAAATGGCGTAAAATATTCAACTCAAATACCCAAATGTGAACAATGGAAGATTCTTGGTGCTGTGGTTTCAGAAGCCGGCGGAGAAAAATTTGCTCATCATGTTTATACTAATTCAGAAGGTAAACTTGTATATTTATTTCAAGTTGATGAATCATGTCTGAATAAAAATGAAGCGATAAAGCTTTCCGAACACATGATGAAATATCTTGATGAAGGGAATTGTTATCTATCCACAAAGGGTAATTTTACTATCCTAATGAAAAAAATGGATAATAATATTTGCGCTGTTGTTTCTAATGCGTCCAAAACTGAAATAGAAAATTTATTTTGTTCATTGTAAGTGAGAAAAAATCATGTTTAAGATAAAAAATATTTTACTGCCGACTGATTTAAGCGCTACATCATTAAGTGCCGCGGATTATGCCGTGGAATTGGCGAATCAGTACAAAGCTAAAATACATTTGCTGCATGTGCTTGAAAAAACTCCTCCAATATTAGCAATTCGTTCGCTTGATTTATCTCAAGAGAAAATTCTAAAATCATTTGAAGAAGAAGGAAAAAAATCTCTTGATAATGCAGTTAAGAAAATCAAAAAGGGTAAAAGCGAAGACGTTGAAATTGAACCGGTATTGAAAAAGGGTAACGATTACGAAGAAATAGTTAAATACTCAAAAGATCACAAGATTGATTTGATTGTAATTGCAACCCATGGAAGAACCGGATTGCTTCATACTTTGCTCGGTAGTGTGGCTGAAAAGGTAATTAGATACGCAAAATGCCCGGTTTTGGTAATTACACCTCATAAACCTCGAAAGTAGCGGTTGATAATACTCG
>DAIMIJ010000196.1:0-4051 GCA_036722835.1 Ignavibacteriaceae bacterium
TTATTTTTAAAGTTATGTTCAAGAAAATAGGATTCCGATTAATATTTGTTGTTGCGTTAACATCGCTTGTAATAATCGGCGTATTTGCGTACTTCAATATTAAATCGCAGAGCAACAGTTTAATCTCCGAAGTTGAAAGACATGCGAACCAGCTTGGTGAAACAGTTATATCCAGCACGCGTTTTGACATGATGCTTAATCAAAGAGATAGAATTCAACAAACAATAAATTCCATAGGTAC
This sequence comes from Ignavibacteriaceae bacterium, assembly GCA_036722835.1. Taxonomy (GTDB): domain Bacteria; phylum Bacteroidota; class Ignavibacteria; order Ignavibacteriales; family Ignavibacteriaceae; genus XYD12-FULL-36-8. The sequence continues at coordinate 242 of DAIMIJ010000196.1, forward strand.
TCAGCCGCAAATAAGAGATGTAAGAATCATTAATAAAGTCGGTGAAATTATTTATTCTTCCGATGCTAATAATATTAATAAAATGGTTGATAAGCGTGCGGAAAGCTGTTACGCTTGCCATGCCGAGGATAAGCCGCTTGAACAGATCTCTATCACCGAAAGAACTAGAATATTTAGGGTTCATCCAGATTCTAACCGTGTAATTGGAATTATTACTCCGATCTATACTGAAAAATCCTGCTGGCAGGCTGACTGTCATGCTCATCCTCAAAATCAAAAAGTACTTGGTGTTTTGGATGTTTCAATTTCACTTGCAGAGGTTGATAAGGCAATCGTTATAAGAGAGTGGGAGATTGTGATCTTCGCAATCGTTGCCATAATTGCCGTTGGTTTATTGATTGCATTTTTTGTAAGACGCTGGGTTTCTAATCCTGTTAATGATTTATTAAATGCTACTCAGCAGGTTAGCCAGGGTAATTTGAATTATGCAGTTAAAGATCTTAGTAATGATGAAATCGGAAAGCTCGGTGATTCGTTTAATAATATGACGAAGAAATTATCTGAAGCGCGGATGCAGCTATTTCAATCTGATAAAATGGCTTCGCTCGGAAGGTTGGCAGCAGGGGTTGCACATGAAATTAATAATCCGCTTACGGGTGTTTTAACTTACAGCAGTTTTTTGTTAAAGAGGACAAAAGATAATCCTGAATTCCAGGAGGATCTGGGGGTGATTGTAAGAGAAACTTTGCGCAGCAGAGAAATTGTAAAAAGCTTATTGGATTTTGCGCGCCAATCGGTCCCTAAAAAAGGCATTGCCGATATAAATGAAATAATTGACAAGTCAATCACCGTAATTGAAAAGCAATTATCAATTAAAAAAATAAAAATCATAAAGCAGTGGGAAAATAATCTTCCCAAAATAACTGTTGATGCAAACCAGATTCAGCAAGTTTTCATTAATCTTTTTGTGAATGCCTCCGATGCTATCAGTAAAGAAGGCGGAACGATTACAGCAGTAACAAAACAAATTTCTCTTTCCCCATTTGGAGTCGCTCAAATAAAAAAAGCTTCTTGCCCCAAACGACATAGCTTGATTGATAATGAATTTAAGATTGACGGGCTGCCTGCTTTGAAAGTAAAAGTTGTTTCAAATGGCAATGAAGGAATAGTTCATCTTGATCCTGTCTATGGCAAACACCGAAACCATTTTGATCTTGGTTTTAACATAGATAAGAACACAAAGTTTGTTTGCCCGGATTGTAACAGCTCTATTGTTGAGCAGGATAAGCTGTGTCCTAAATGCGGTGCGCCTGTTCTTTCATTTGAGATAAGCGGGCAGGGCGTTTATGAGGTATGCTCTTCAGAAAACAGTGACTGGGAAAAATGGGATTTTGTTGACTCTGCAGGATTAAAAGAATTTATTGAAGTAAGAATCAGTGACACAGGCTGCGGAATCAGTAAAGATGATCTTCCCCGAATCTTCGAACCATTTTTTTCAACCAAAGGACAAAAGGGAACAGGACTTGGTTTAGCGGTTATATGGGGAATTATTGATAATCATAATGGAACTATAAACGTTGAAAGTGAAGAAGGAAAAGGTACAACTTTTATTATCCGGCTTCCGCTTTCGCAAAAGTAAGTTTGAGTTATGAGTAAACCATCAAATATATTGGTTATTGATGATGAACAGGTGATTATAGACGCCGTAGTTAAGATTTGCTCAATTGAAAATTATTCGGTTGATGCTGCGTTAAATGTAAAAACAGCAATTGAAAAAATCTCGAAAAATTATTACCCCATTATTGTTTGCGATATAATGATGCCGGACGGCGATGGATTTCAAATTCTTGATGAACTGCGAAAGCAAAATATTGATAGTGCTTTAATCATGATGACAGGCTATTCAACCGTTGAAAATGCGGTTAATTCACTTTACCAGGGTGCAGTGGATTTTATACCCAAGCCGTTTACAATGGATGAGCTTCTCAGTTCGGTGTTTCGTGCAAATAAATATCAGAAGATTAAAAAGAAACAAGAAGAACTTTCACAGCACAATTTTGTACATAGTATTCTTTATGTTAATTGTCCTGCAAAGTACTTACGTCTCGGTTATTCAAGCTGGATGATGCAGGAGAGTGACGGCAGTGTTTTAATTGGCGTTTGTGATCTTTTACTTAAAACAATTGATTCAGTAATTGAAATAGAATTTCTTGAGCCGGAAAATGAAATTGCACAAGGCGTTAGCTGTTTTACAATCAAATCAGGCGACGAAAGAATACATAAAATTCTTTCACCTGTATCGGGTAGAATAATTGAGGTGAATCAAAATCTTAAATTAAATGCGAACCTAATTGAAAAAGATCCCTACTTCGAAGGATGGGTATATCGCGTTATTCCCGACGATATTGGCTATGAAATCAAACATTTAATTCCATGTAGTTCAGATAGATTATGAATTCGTTTTTATTATAAGTTTTAAAATATTTTAAATTTATTAGGAGAAATATCATGGCATTATTCATACTTGCAGTAATTATCTTCATCATTGCGGATGTTCTGATCCGGATGATAGGAAAGCGTTTAACTGAAAAGAAGCTGAAGAAAGAGCGCGAAATTGTATTGCAGGAAAGTCTTAACCTGGATTATACCAGCGAGGCAAAAACACTAAAGCGTGCTGAAGTCCCCAATCCCAAAGCCAAAATTCTTTGTGTTGATGATGAAGAAGTCATACTTGGCAGTTTCAGAAAAATTCTTGTGCTTGACGGGTACACGGTTGATACAGTTGAAACAGGGCAGGAAGCGCTAGGCCTGATTCAAAAACATCATTATGATTTTGTTTTTACGGATCTCAAAATGCCGCTGATGGATGGAGTTGAGGTAACAAAAGCAGTTAAACATATGCGCCCCGATATTGATGTTATTATTATTACCGGATATGCATCTGTGGAAACAGCCGTTGAAACAATGAAATACGGTGCAATGGATTATGTTCAGAAACCATTTACCGAAGATGAGCTTCTTGATTTTGTGAAGAAAACATTAATTAAACGTCAAGATAAAATTCAGAAGCAGCTTAAACCAAAAGTCCATATTACTCACGTTCCTGCTTCGGGCGGTTTTATCAAAGGTGAATTTTCAATTCCTGGGGGTGTATTTATTTCAAAAAATCATACCTGGGTAAGTATGAACCAGGAAGGAATAGCAAAAATTGGAATAGATGACTTCGCTAAAAAACTTATTGGCAGAGTGTATTCGATTGAGCTTCCAAATCTGGGTATGAATGTAAAAGCCGGTCAGCCCCTATTCACAGTAAAGCAAGGAAACAGAAACATTACTTTTAATTCTCCTGTAAGCGGAAAAGTTTCGCAGATAAATACTTTACTGAAAGAAAATCTTGACACGCTTGACATCACTCCTTATGAAAGAAATTGGATTTGTGCTCTCGATACAGATAATATAGACAACGAAATCAAAGGAATGAACATTGGTAAATCTGCTGTCGCATTTTTTCAAGAAGATATTGAAAAGTTCAAATTGTTGATGAAAGATCTTCTGAAATCCGAAAAAAGGGAAGGTGAGTACGTTGAAGAAGGTCAAATATACATCGGTCAGCTTGAAAAACTTAATGATGTAAATTGGAATAAAGTAGTTGCAGAATTTTTTGTAAGGTAATTTTTAAAATGATTAGTTGTCAGTCTGAGCCTGTCGAAGACTGACACGCCAACTTGAAGTCACACTTCGATAAACTCGGAGTGACAATTAAGGAAAGCTCCGAGGTTACTTAGCGTAAGTGAATCAAAAACCTCGGAG
>DAIMIJ010000197.1:0-4050 GCA_036722835.1 Ignavibacteriaceae bacterium
TCAGAATTTTTAGTTGATTTGCCCCTGTAAAGATCAATTGCTAAAGCGGCATAACCTTTATTTGCAAATGCATCAGCATTGGTTCTAATCCAATCATTCAACCCCCACCACTCATGAATGACAATTATTGCCGGGAAAGGTCCATTACCTGGAGGCAATGAGAAGTAAGCGATTACGGAATCTTTTCCGCTTATATATTTTACTGCTTTCTCCAATTCCTTTTGAAATGCAATTTCTTCTGCGGCTTTATTGTCTGCTATTTTAGTCTCATCTTTTTTTGAATTGCATGAAACTATGATGAAAGCAAAAAGAATTATGATTAATAAATTTTTCATATCAGCTCCAAATATTTAATGGTCTAATTTTTAATTTCCCCGGATCTTGCTAGAAATTACATCCAAAATATACTTCGCTTCTTCTTTTACTTCGTTGTTAAGATTTTCAGCTTGCATTAATAGCCCGGAAGCTTTTTGTTTTTCGCTTAGAGATGAATAGTTAATCAGAACATTTAAAAATGCACCTTCGGAAGCAGCGGCAATTACTGCAACTGCGACACCCGCATCAGATAAGGAATTCTGATTTCCTTTTTTTGAAATTGTTTCAAGAAAGGGAATAATTTCTCTGCAATTTTTAATTACATCAGCCGGAACACTTGCAGCTTCCAATGTTGATTTTTCAATTGCCTCAATCCGTAATTTTTTTTGTTCATCTGTTTCTTTCGGGAGCTTGAATGCATCCATCACTCTCTCGAATGCCTCGTTATCATATTTTGCAAGAGAAAGGAACTTATCAACATAAACGTTCAGCTTCACTTTCATCTCATTCATTTCGGTCTCGACATCTAAATACCTTTTCTTTCCTATGGTTAAGTTGCAAACCATTGTTCCTAAGCTTGCAGATAAAGCTCCGCATAGAGCCGCAACGTTTCCGCCGCCGGGAGTAGGTGAATTAGATGATAATTCTTCTAGGTATTTCTGAAGTGATTTTTTTGTGTCCATAAAATTTATGTTCTTTAGATTTTTTATATCATGTAATCAATAATTTTTTCTGTTTTAATGAATGGATGGAGATCGCTTAGTCCAAGTTTTTCTATTGCAAGATCAATAAAATTTTTTTCATCAAGATTTTTTTCTTGCGAATAATACTTTCCGGCGAGCAATAATGCATCAAGTGGAACGAGACCAACGATTTCACTTCCTGTAACTTCAACACCAAGGCGTGCGGCTTCTTTCTTAACTTCCTCAAATGCTACATGAATCGGCGTTACGTTGTAATTGGTTAGATTCATTGAAACTTGAATCATTTTATATTTTTCTAAGGCAACTCCCATTCCTTTTACACTTTTTAATCTTCCCGGAACTTTTACTGATTGCCCCTTCACCTTAATAACATTTCCATCGGTATCCTTTTTTACATATCCGGATTCGCGCAAAATTTCACCGATTTCTTTGGCGTACTTAACATCCTCAGATTTTATGTTTACATTGTAAGCGATTAAGAAAAATCTTGCACCGGTTACAGTCCCACCGAGCTTTGGGTTGAACTGATTTATTCCATAATCGGGATACCAATTCTCATCTTTAAGCTTTTCGGCTAAACCTTCATACTCGCCTTTACGAATGTTGGCAAGATTCTGACGCTCCGGTTTTCTTGCAGCGGCTTCATAAAGATAAATCGGTATGTTCAATTCCTTTGATGCTCGTTCTCCAAAAGCTTCGGATATTTTCACACATTCTTCCATCGTAATATTTTTTACGGGGACAAATGGAACAACATCAATTGCACCCATCCGTGGGTGTTCACCTTTGTGCTTAGTCATGTCAATTAATTGTGCGGCAGTTCGGCTTATTGCCAACGCTCCGTCTAATATTCCATGCTCATCTCCAGCCATTGTAACAACAACTCTATTGTAATCTGCATCAGGTTCGAAGCTTAATAATTTACAATTCTGAATTCCGCTTAGCGATTTTTTCATCATTTCAAATGTGTGTTCATTCTTACCTTCGCTGAAGTTTGGAACACATTCGACAATTTTCATCTAGTTTCTCCGGACTTTTGAGTGAGATGTGAAATATTCATGGAGTAAAAATAAGAATTTCTGGGGGAAGTGACCATCGAGTCACATTATCTAGACTATAACTTTGACCTCGAAGCTTCCTCGATAAGTGAGTAAAATTTATTTTACCAATATCATCTTGCGTGTCTGAACAAAAACCTGTCCCGAACTTGATTTGGGATCTACAACTTTCAATCGATAGTAATATACTCCACTTGCCAATTGCCGACCGCCGACCGCCTGTCCGCCTCTGGCGGAAAACTCAACTTCATAAGTGCCGGCTGGTTTGTAATCATTAACAAGAGTAGCCACTTCATTGCCGAGGACGTCATAAACTTTTAATTGTACGAACTTCATTAATGAAGTTCCTACCGCTGGAATAGTGTACCTTATTTTTGTACTTGGATTAAATGGGTTTGGATAATTTTGGTAAAGCACAAAATCATTTGGCAGCGTTTGCTGATCTGATTCGATTCCTGAAACGATTGATTTTTTAACAAGGCGAATATTATCAAAATAAATTCTTCCGTACAGTGATGAACCTGGAGCATCAGTCATTTGAAAGCTGTCAATTCTGTATTTAGGATAATCGAGAATACCATTCCCAAGATCGGCCCAAGAATCCACAGTAGTTGGATCTTTCAAATTCCATTCGACTAATCGCCAACCATACCAATCAATTTCAATCCATTTTGAAACTTCGTGATTTGGCCAATTGGTTCCATCACCCTCATCAATTGCAAAGCGGAATTTGTTTCTGCTTCCATCTCCCCAAACATAAGCTTGAAGAGTGTACGAAGTATCAAAAATTATATTTCTTGGGGCGCCGCCAGACAAATATTCTCTGATTAATTTAGACGTTGCACTGGGATTCCATTGGTATTGAATAAAAAATCCATTAGCGGGCGATGCTGGAAGATAATACGTAGTTGTGTAACCTGAAGAAGTTCCCGAATCAACTATTCCCCCAGTTGAACCGCTATTTTCGGGCTGCCACCAATTCCCTGTTGTAGAAAAATCATCAATGGTTGCTTTTTGAGAATAAGATAAATCCGATGTTGTAAATATAATTTCTTGATCACTTGGCATAGGATTACCAATAACATCGGTAATATTTTGTTTTAGCGTTAAAGAATACTGCGCATTGTTTAGTAATGCCTGTTGTGTTTTAATATTTAAAATTGATTGATTACCAATCGTTTTAAGCTGCATATCTTTTGAGATCGCAGTCGTTCCCGCTTTTAATATCACATTGTTGTGGTTGATTGTGCCTGAATTTATAAGCTCATCGAATAAAACAGTTACGACTCCTTCAACATCGAAACTACCAGAAGAGTTTATGCTATCTGGAAAATACACTGTAACAACAGGCCCATTTAAGTCCTGTGCAACAGTTGAAAAATGAAGCACATAAGCATCTCCTGGAATACCATCACTATTTCCGTCAAGCATTTTTCCATTAATATCTGTTACAGTCGAATCAACGATCAGCATATAATCAGTTTGAAAATTAAAATTGTTCGTGGTTATTATAGTAATAGTTTTGTGGCTGTTGGAAAAAGCGATGCTGCTAATATTGACTGATGGAATAAAGCGTACAGCATTACTAAAACTGGTTGTGTTCATTGATTTAGAAAATGTAAGTTTTATTTGCGTGCTGACTGGTACCGAGTCTCCTTGTGATGGAATTGATGAAATTATTTTTGGTGCAAAAGAAGGTATAGAGTCTGTAAATACTAAGTTCATAATGAGTGACTCATTCCAATATCTATCCAGCATTGTAGCTGCATAGCGATACCTTCCATTAAAATCCTGGTTACCTGTAAAGCCCTGATCAATTGTAAAAGAAGATGTTCCGAAGTTAATTGAAATAATATCATCGTTATTAAGATTAATATTATCATCAGTTGATCTGTAAACTGCAAACCATTGATTACTATTTGTTGAAACATCAGGAGTAATTGTCAAACTGTAATTAAGCGAATCTATTTTCT
>DAIMIJ010000198.1:0-4049 GCA_036722835.1 Ignavibacteriaceae bacterium
AATCGGAAGAATGAAAGTATTTCAAATTCTTTCTCAAAGGTATCGTAATGATTTAGCTAACCATTCTCTTATTTTTAAGAACATCGCAGGCTTACATAATTTAATGTATGCTTAAAATTTAAAATGTTGTGGAACGCTAACGCCTTATTTTATATAGGCTTATTTCGCAGGAATTCTAATGATGACTTATTTCTGCAGCATTCAATTAATGCGCGAAAAATAATTGAGACAGATAAAAATTGGGAGAAAGAATCGAGTAAATTGATAGCCCTTATAGAATCACTGAAAAATTTTAAATAATGAAGCGGGTTTAAGTTTTACTACGAAGATTAGCAGCGACAAAAACAAAAGTACAGATAGCACTTGAATCCAAAAATAATTAAGCATCATTCCAACCAAGAGGAATAAAATCCCTGCTGTACATATTACTATTATTTCCTGCTTCGGGTATAAAATTTCAATCCTATCTTTTGAAATAAAATAAAGATAGCCCGCAGCAATAATAAAACTTATACTTGTAGCGATTCCTGCTCCAAGCATACCGTAAACTGGAATTAGAATAAAATTAAAAACCAAGTTTGATATTATTCCAAGTCCATCAGAAATTAAGAAGTGATAACTTTTATTTGCGGTAAATGGGTACAAGGAATAAAAAGATGCCAACGAATTAAAGATGTAACCTATAACTACATAAGGTAAAATTATTAGTCCGGCTTTATAGATCGGATTAAATAAATATTTCCCAAATAATTTGACGCCGAACATATCATCGGCAAAAAAGGAAACTGTCAGAAGAATAAATACGCCGATTGCAAGCACTTTTATTAATATCTTACCAAAATTTTCACGATAATTTCCTTCTTTAAATTTATTCAAAGCATATGGCATCCAAGCAGCACGAAATGAAATGACAAAAATATTTGTAATCATAGCAAGCCGATAAGCAAAGCTGTATTCACCTACTTCTTTCTTTCCGAAGAAATGATCAAGAATAAATCTATCTGCTACATCCATTCCCGATGAAAATATTCCTGATACAAACAATGGTAAAGAAAATAGTACGGCCGCTGTCAAGATTTTTTTATTTATTTTAAAAGTGTACGTGCCTTTAATTAGCGGCAGCAATAAAATAAAAACTAGTATAGTCGTTAAAAGATGAGCTAAGATTATTCCCTTAATGCCCATTCTTAAACCATAAACAAACCATATATTCAAAAGTAAATTGATAATCGCTCCAGCAAAAAGATAAATAACTACTTTTTTTGAAAGCTCAAGAGTTTTGAATAATTGTAAAATGTAATTCGAAATAGTTTCAATAAAAATTATTATGAAGAGCAGAATTAAAAGAATTGAATATTCACTTGATCCAAGAATTTTATTGGTTAAAAAGGATGAAATTGAAAAGGCAATAATTGTGAGAATTAATCCTAAGATGATTATGGCATTCACAATAGTTGAAAAAATTATTTTCCTGGCTGATTCATCATTCGTTTTCAAATAAAAATTGGTCAAGGAAGCATTCATGCCGAACTGATAAAATACTCCTGAAATTGCATACACAGACATCATCAAAGAATAAATGCCGAATTGTTCAACCGAAATTAAATTGGAATAAAGCGGTAATAAAATAAAGCTGACTAACCTCACAACTAAATTACCCATCCCATACCAGGCAGTTGCTTCAAATAATCCGGATTTCTTTTGCATCAAATAATATTTTTTAGTTTATACAATTCTTTCAATCTCTTATCCACAGATTCGTATCCGTGATATTTATTCACCCAAGCTTTTCCCTTTTCACCGAACTCTTCACGTAAATGTTTACTGTCTATCAACTCAAATAACTTTTTATACAATTCATCAGCGGTGTTTGAAACTACAAAAGGATTTTCGGGAAGCCAAGCAGAATATTCCTGTGTCATGTTTGTAATTGTGGGAATTCCCAGTGCTAAAGTTTCCAGCCCTGCTTTGCCGTAACCAGTACCGCCCATTGTTCCACCGACTTGATCAATACAAATATCCGCTCTGCTTTTTTGCTTCAGCAGTTTTGATCTTGGAATATTTTCTAACAATAAAAAATTAATCTTCTTTTCTTTTTTGATTTTATCAATAACTGAGATTACTAATTCAGTTCCCTTAAATTTTCTATTGGTTGGAGAATGAACGATAGTCACTATACTATCATCGTCGGATTTTTCTCTCGCAGGTAATTCTGATGGATCGTAAGGATAGAAGATATATTCTAAATCGGATTTTAAAGCGAGATGATCATACTCTGATGTAAAATTGAGATCGGATATTTCATCCATTTCTTTTATAATGCCCCGAATTCTTAAATCGCTGCCATAATAACAGCAAACGATTTTCTTACCTTGCTTCTTCCATTTTTTTGCAAGCATTGAGTTACGAAAAAAATCCAAACCGGAATCGTAGTGGATAATTTCAAATTCATCTAAGTTCAAATCTTTAACAAGAGAAAATACTTTTTTCTTTTTATAAAAATCATTCGCCGTAAAATAAATTTGCTCAAATATATTTTTCGGTTTGAAGTATGGCAACGAAAATGATCTTTCTTTTTCCTTGAATGTAACTTTCTCTTTACGCCAATACTTTGCTAAAGAAAAATTTGGAAGAGGAAGATTAAGACAAACGTCTTCAGGAAAATCACGCTCGTTTTTGTGGAATGTAATTAGTTTCGATTGGTCGCCGCACTTATTGTGCATGTCGTAAAAGCTGTAAGGAACGCCGGCAAAATTAATCGGTGCAAGATGTAATATTTTCAGCATTAAAGATCTTTATAAAAAGTATCTCTGAATATTCCGCGGGCACCGAAGTTCTCTTTGAATCTTGCTAATCCCCAATTCGGTTCCATGTTCACAGTGAAAATTCCAAAATCAAGAAAGCGAAATCCTTCCTGCTGATATTGTTTCATGATTTCGTAAAATAAAAGATTAACCGGACGATATTCCTGATACGCTTCATCATGACTGATGTAAAATGCAAGCACAACATTCTGATTTACAGAAAAATTGCATACGCCCGCAGTGAGTTTATCTTTAAGAAATGCTCCCCACAATCGAATCTTGGCGGGAAACATTTTCTTAAGAAGCTTCAATTCAGCAAGTGTATGAGCAGGATTTACATTATGTCGCAGCTTCAAATTCTTTTTAAGAATTTCATAATACTCATTAAATAAATCGCATTCGACAATTTCAATCCCCTGTTTCATTGCTTTCTTAGTAGCCGTACGAGCTTCGGCACGGTATGTTTCAAGAAGTTTATCCTTATTAAAATCAAGCTGGACAATACTGGAAACATCCCGCTTTAAATAAGTAAACCCATTTTTGTAAAGAGCAAAATCTATATAGTTAGAATATTTTGTTTGATAAATAATCGGCGGAATGGTTAGCTGAATTCTGTTCACCTTTTGTGATTTGCCATGATCAATCAAAATATCAACTAATTCATGGGCTTCCTTAAAATTAAGATCGGAGTTGTAAACATATCCGCCGTAACTCGCCCCAGGATGAGAGGCAAGGATTTTTTTTCCATCTCTTTCTATTACAGCGGCAGTAAGCACGGAAAGTATTTTCCCATTTTTTGTCACATAGATGGAAACATCATTAAATCTGTCTTTAGGATGGTAATTTAGAAAAGCACGTTGATGAAAGAGAGTTCCGTTGTCCGATTGATCAACAAAGCTGTCCCACTCTTCTTCACTAAGATTAGATTTTTGAAATTGAAAATATTCGAGCATTGTAAAAAGAATTTATTGAACAAATGTTATGCGAAAATAACATTAGTGAAGGATATAATGAAAGCCCTCATCTTATCCGTCTTTGGTGGATTCTTCCAAAGGGAGAAGGAATTATTATCAGATGACAAACCTAGTTCCTACTAATTAAAGTTAACACCCTTTGCGATGAGCCAGCAACATATTTCATCCTTTCTGTTAAAAGAAAGCAAGAAAAAATTCTATTGAGGAATGAATAGTTGAAAATAAATTAATGACTCGCGTTACGCAAAAAAAATTAGTGGTAAGAGATGAC
>DAIMIJ010000199.1:0-4030 GCA_036722835.1 Ignavibacteriaceae bacterium
CTCTGTACATTTTTTCTCCTTATGGTTTTATTATGTTTGAGAAAAGTAAAATTAAAATCAGAATTCCCAGCACAAATCTATAATAGATAAAAATAAAGGTGCTGTACTTCCGTAAAAATTTGAGAAGAAAGTCTATAGCTAAATAACCGCTGATTGCGGAGAAAATTGTCGCAATGATCAAATTTACAATCATAGAGTTATCCAAATAGCCAAGCGCTTCATAAAGTTGAAATAACCCGCTGGCAAAAACCGCTGGAATACTCAAAAGAAAAGAAAATCGTGCGGCAGATTCCCGTTTCAATCCTGTAAACAATCCACCGGTAATTGTAACTCCAGAACGTGATGCCCCTGGAATTAAAGAAAAAACTTGAGCTGAACCAATTAGCAGCGAATCGAGAATTGAAATATCCTTCATTTCTTTTTTAAATGATGCGGCTTTTTCAGCAACTGCTAATGCAACCGCAAATACTAAAATGCTTCCCGTTAAAACATATAGGTTTTTAGTCAGCGGTCCTTCTATTAAATCTTTTAATAAAAATCCAATTGTAAAAACAGGAATTGAGCCGATGATGATTAGCCAACCCAATTTGGAACTGTACGACTGCTCAGAATACTTTTTTCTGCTGCTTATATTATTTGTCCAAAAACCTATTATTATGCTTATGATTTCCTTCCGAAAGTAAATCAAAACAGCCAACAAAGTTCCTAGCTGAACAATGGCAAGAAACGAAGTCCATTTTTCCGGATTCTCGTCTGAAATTAAATTCATAATTTTTCCGGCAAGAGTTACATGCCCTGTGCTGCTGATGGGAAGAAATTCTGTTACTCCTTGAACTATTCCCAGAATGATTGCCTCGATTATGCTCAATATTCCTCCTTAAAAAATGTAAGCTATTCCTAGTCTGAGTGCTACAGCTAAAGAATTGAGATTCACATTTTCTCTGCTGATATTATTATAAAGATTTGCCTCGCCGGATTTGGGGCTTCCGTTAATATCATACTTTATATCGGCGCCAATGTTCGCATAAAAGTTTCCGCCAAGAAGTGTATTCCCTTCAGTTCTCAAAATAAAACCAAAACCTGTATTTGAATAATTGGTGATTACCGTGGTTCCCGGGAAAGATAAATCAACATTAACAAAATGTAATCCAAAACCACCGCCGAATTTAAAGTTGTATCCGTTTCCGTTCAAAACATAGTATCCAAGAAGTGACGGCGAAATCACATTATAATCCAGTTCAAACTTTCCGAGATCATTTGAATAATTGAATGAGTTAAGAAGATAACTCAGTTCAAGTCCAACTTGGAAAGTGCTTGTAAGAGAATAACCGAACTCGCCCGAAAAATTTACTGCAGTATTAAAATCGCCAAGCGGATTGCCGTCAACAGGAAAGGTTTGATTGATGTAATCATTTAAAGAAGGTGCGTTTGCAAAATCAATTCCCATACTTGCACGAACAGAATATTGAGCTTGAGACGTTCCAATGCTAAATATCAAGATAAAGGAAAGAAAAAATGATTTCATAACTCATCAACTTCGGTTTTAACAAGCTTCAACAGATTTTCGTGCTGCTTATTCAAAATTAAAAATGAGATTAATCCGACAAAAATAAATACCACATAAGAAATGAAATGTGTTAGAAAAGCATAGGACAAGCTTATCACCTCACTAAATCCAAACAACATTATTAAAGCTGTTTTAATTAAAGTATGATATGATCCTGTTCCGTTGGGTGTGGGTATTAATACTCCAATTCCACTAATGCTCATAAGAATCCAAGCCATTTGATATGAAACTGGTTTTATTGTATTCATACCGAGAGTAAAAAATCCAACATAAGATGAAAAAGCGTACAGCAGCATAATAATTATGCTAAAGAGAAAAGTTAAAATATAGTTTTTTGTTCCTCTTAAACTTTTGAAACCCTCGATAAGCATTTCAAAAATATGTGCTGTTTTATCAGCAAACTTTTGTGATATCTTACTCATCATTCTTACAAAAACTCCGTAAAAATTTTCTTTGTAACGGATTATTAAAAATAAAAAAGTCACTACAGCCGCAATACCAAAAAGTGAAATGTATAAGCTGGTTCTAAGCCATGGTAATCTGAAATAGAGATCTTCGCTCCAAATTAATGCTGAAACGAAAATTGAAAGGCAGAGGAATAATACATCAATTATTCGTTCAAGGATTATTGCGCCAAACATTGATGACCGGGACAAATTTTCCCATTTCCCAATAAGAACAGCCCGGGCAACTTCACCGAGCCGCGGCACCACACAATTTACAGCATATCCCACCATCAGCGAACCGAATAAATTTTTCATTGAAATATCCGGCTTAACCGAATTCAAAATTATCTTCCAACGATAAGCACGAAGATAGTGGGCTAAAAGAGACGATATTATCAGAATGACAATCCAAAAAATTGATGCTCCGGAAACCACTTCAAGCACATCTCTAAAATTTACATTGTGAAATGCTATGTAAAGAAAAATTATGCTTAGCAGAAAAGAAAAGAAGTAGCTTAAAGATCTCTTTGACATAAGGAAATTTTTGTTTTCACCTGAGATCAATAACCTTGCTTCCTTCCGGCGGTGTAAAGTTGAATTTATTGTCTGAAATTTTTTGATTGACTTTGTACTTTGAAAAATCAATCTGAATTAAATTGTCTGCATTATCTTTTAGTACGATGCGGTTTATAAGATTTTCCTTATTCATCCAAATTTTAATTGCGTTGTAACCGATGGATGAATCTTTGTTCGGCGTTAGAACCAAAACTTCTGCGCCGTCATCCATCTCCGAAATAACTACACATTCTTTGGGATAATCATATACTATTTTTTTAAGTGAAAATGGGGATGCTTTGCTGTCATCATTTTTGCTGATGATTACTTTGTGCTCTTTTTGATTATAGCTCCAGTTTGTTTCACCATCGGAAATAAGAATCGAGTTCTTAAATTCTATCCTTAGTTTGTCTTCCTTTTTAAAGAAAAACTTTCCATTCAAAACCGCTTTCCCGTTTGTTGATTGCTTAAATTCTGCAGATAGGTCTTTAACTTTATCAAATTTATCCTGGAGATTTTTAAGAGGCTTTTCGCCATCACCGTCAATATTTGTGTTGACGTTAAACAATAATAGAAGGGATATTATGGTAATCATTGCTGTTAAATGATGATTTGCTAAAAATATGTTTACTTAGAACAGAAAAAGTTATTTCAAATTTAAGAATAAAAGAAGTTAGAAAAAATTAATGGAGTTGGTTTACAAAACTGTTTTAATAATTTTTTTAGATAATTACAAAATGTCTTTAAAAAGAAAACTGGAGATCGTTACGTCTAACGTCTCCAGTTTTGGTCTTTTCGAGGTATTTTACAATACTCAAACCGGACGGAGGGTGTCCGTTCGGAAATTAACATAAACAATATGTTCAATTTCGGTTTCTCTACTCAGTCCGCCTCCTTTTCTTAGTTATGAAAGACGACTATTGATGATAAGTGTGTCATATCTCATCCGGCGCCCGTGCGCGCCTATGAGACGCGCCTTTCAATTGTCAACTTAAAAAACTGGAAGTTAAGACGCAAGGAAAATTTTTTGAGTGAAGTAAAAAAGATTTAAGTTACAAATTGGACGCAACCTCCATTTTCATGTAAACCTTATAATCCACCTTGCGCAAAATTGTTCGCTACAAACCCAATTTCTTTAAACCGAAGCATTGTTTGCGGAGAAATTGAGTTTGTTTAAACTGCTTTTCTGGTATCTTGTGTAACATAACTTCATACTTCAATCGCTCTACCGATCTCCGCCTGATAAACTTTGATGTCCTTAAATTCTTTTAGGATTTGATTTCCAACCCAACTGATTGCATTCTCATCACCGTGAACCAGAATTACTTTCTCAGGTTTAAGTCTTCTAACTATCTCAATTAATCCTTCTCTTCTTGAATGTGCAGAAAATTTAAATCTCTCAATTGCACATCGTACAATTTCCTCTTCGCTAAACTCGGTTAGCTTAATCTTTCCTCCTTTA
>DAIMIJ010000200.1:0-4017 GCA_036722835.1 Ignavibacteriaceae bacterium
ATTCTATGATGGTAATGGGCGTTCCGGTCGCATTATCAATGTTCTTTACCTTGCAATGAACAATCTAATTGATTTGCCAATTTTATATCTGAGCGGCTTCATCATAAAAAATAAAAATAATTACTATCGTTATCTAAGAGAAGTCACTTATAAACAAAATTGGGAAGATTGGATTCTTTATATGCTTGATGCAGTTGAAGTAACTGCCACAGAGACTACTCAAAAAGTTCATAAAATAAAAACTCTATTAGATGAAACAATTGAACAGGTTAAAGACAAATTGCCAAAGATTTATTCTAAAGAACTTATCGAACTGCTCTTTCATCAGGTTTATTGTAATATAAATTTCCTTGTAGAGAATAAGATTGCTTTAAGAAAAACAGCATCAAAATATCTTAATGCATTAGTTTCTATCGATATTCTTAAACCCGAAAGAATTGGGAAGGAAGTGATTTTTCTTAATCGTAAACTCTACAAACTGTTTAAAGACAAGAAATAGATATGTACCCGGTGGGTACTTGTTCTTTTTTATATGTACCCATTATGAGCATTTTTACTCATATACAAGCAGACATGTACCCATGATGTCCGTAACATATTTAGAGATGGATAAATATTAAAATGAAAAATAGATTTTTACATTCTTCGAGTTGAGAAAAAGAACATTCCGCTCTGTTTGGAAAGACTTGGTGAGATTGATAAAAAAAGAAAGATGCCAGTGCTCATAACCACTGAAGCTATTTACAAAATAATCTGTCCTAACAAACCAATAAGTGCCTATCAATTCTATTCCTTAGACGAGTCAATTCCAATCTTCCCATCTAATTAATAAATTTAACCGCCCAATAATCCCATTCTATCGTCATCAAGATTACAGTTTGTTAATTCAAAAGTGGAATCCTTACAAATTAAGAGTAATTAGAATTCTTAATTCTCTTCAATAAAGGAAAATAACATGCTCTTACCGGAGAGGGTACGGAGAGGATACGGAATTTCTATCGCATTCTTAGTTAACCATTTGCTTACAAGTTTTACTATTCTCGGCATCGCAACCTAAAATAAAATTCGGCTTATTTTAAGTAAACGCGTTTAATTAAAATTAACCATGATTAAAGAAAATGCATTATATTTAATTATAAATATTTATAATTAAAGGGAAAGTTCGAAAATCAATGAAAATAGAAGAATTTAAAAGCGGTAAATATTTGCAGCAGCAAAACTATAAAAGCTTCTCCCCTGTTAAAATAAATAGTACTTGGTCTTGGACCGATGGAAAATTAAATACTTTACTCGCAGAAGCTAACAGAAAACTCGGTGCATTAGATGCATTTTCACTACATGTCCCGGATATTGATATTTTTATTGAAATGCATGTAGCTAAGGAAGCAACCAAATCCAGTAAAATTGAAGGAACGCAAACAGAATTGGAGGAGGCATTTAAGAAAAGTTCGGATATTGCCCCTGAACGTAAAAATGATTGGCAGGAGGTTCACAACTATATTGAAGCAATGAATACCTCAATAAATAAATTGAAAACTCTACCGCTTTCGACAAGGTTATTAAGAGAAGCTCACAAGATTTTAATAGGTGGTGTTAGAGGCGAATACCGAAATCCAGGTGAATTCAGAACAAGTCAAAATTGGATTGGTGGGGCAACACTTAAAGATGCAGCATACATTCCACCTGTTCATACAGAGGTAAATGAACTTATGAGTGATTTGGAAAACTTCCTGCATAATGATCAATTAGATGTACCTGTTCTAATCCGTGCTGGGATAGCTCATTACCAGTTCGAAACCATACACCCGTTTCTTGATGGCAATGGAAGAATAGGTAGATTGTTAATTACACTTTATTTGGTTAGTTCCGGCTTACTTACAAAACCATCACTTTATTTGTCTGATTACTTCGAGAGACATCGGCAGCTTTATTATGACAACCTGAATAACGTCCGCGTAAAAAATAATCTGGTTCAATGGATAAAATTCTTCCTTGTCGGCATAATTGAAACAAGCGAAAATGGAATTGATACATTCAAAGCTATTTTAAAGCTTAAGGAACAAATTGAAGATAAAAAAATAATAACGCTTGGAAAAAAGCTGCCGACTGCAAAATTATTATTAACTTATCTTTTCAGAAAACCAGTCATAAATGCACAGGACGTTCAGGAAGAATTAAAAGTATCTTTGCCTACTGTAAACTCTATTCTATCGGATTTTGAGAAGTTAGGCATTATTACTGAAAGAACCGGTTGGAGGAGGAATCGTGAGTTCGAGTTCTCAGAATATTTAGAATTATTCACACGATAGTAATTTTATTGCTTTAGAAATTTCATCCTTGAAATTCTTACATTTCTTCCACATGAGAAAATAGCATTCCCTTCTTCTTATTTATGAAAAAGATAAGACTTGCCAATTGAAAAATGTTCATGAATCAACACTAGATAAATATTTTCGCCCGGCATATATCTTGTAAAAATTTTGCAATTAAAAATTTGTTAAGAAATACATTTGTGGTATTTTTGATTTAGATTTTTTGATGTTTCTAAAGTGTTATCATAATTTTTGCTAAAATATTTTTCAATTAATGCTAACTGAATTCGGCAAAATATTCGTCTTCATTCTAATTGCAATTCTTTTTGTGGTGGTAGCATTAATTGCTGCAAAAATAATCAGACCTGCCAGACCAACTCACGAAAAACTTCTAACCTACGAATGTGGTGAAAACCCCGAAGGAAGTCCTTGGGTAAAATTCAATATCAGATTTTACGTTGTAGCTCTTATCTTTTTAATATTTGATGTTGAAGTTGTTTTACTTATTCCTTGGGCTTTAGTTTACCAGGATTATGGAATAGCCGGCTTCGCTGTCGGCGCAATCTTTTTATTATTACTTGGTCTTGGTATGGCTTACGAATGGCGAAAAGGTGATCTTGAATGGGATCGTCCCAAACCTATTCCCCCTATTCTTAATAAATCAATGAGTCCTGATATTAAAATTCCAAAAGAAGAAATTGAAGTAGTATAAAATTTATGGGATTACTTGATAAACAATTCGCTGACGATAACATTGTAATTACGACTGTTGATGATCTATTAAACTGGGCAAGATTATCGTCTCTCTGGCAAGTCGGATTTGGATTAGCATGCTGTGCTATCGAAATGATGGCAACTTCCGCATCACATTATGATTTTGATAGATTTGGTGTGATTCCAAGACCATCACCAAGACAATCCGATGTAATAATAATTTCGGGAACAGTTACATTAAAAATGGCACTTCGAGTCAAAAGACTATACGAACAAATGCCCGATCCCAAATACGTTATTTCAATGGGAAGCTGTTCGAACTGCGGCGGACCTTACTGGGAACACGGTTATCATGTTTTAAAAGGAGTTGACAGAGTCGTACCGGTAGATGTTTATGTACCCGGTTGTCCTCCTCGCCCTGAAGCACTTTTGGAAGGATTGATGAAACTTCAAGAAAAAATTAGAAACGAATCGTCAGTCAAGAAGTCTGCATGAAAACTGCCGAAGAATTCTTCAACATCTTAAAACAAAAATTCGGCGATTCAATCATCGAATTGAAAAGTGGAGTTCCGCTTGAATCATTTATTATTATTGATCCATTAAAAATAGATGAAGTTTGTTTATTCCTTAGAGATGACTCGGAATTAAAATTTGATAACTGCATGAATTTATCCGGCGTTGATGACGCAAACGGAAAAAAAGAAGCTCAAGCTGATGGAAGTTCAACTATTGTCGGTGGAACTATAAGTGTTATCTATCATCTTGAATCTGTTTACTTAAAGCACAAAGTAACTCTTAAAGTTTCAGCACCAAGGGAGAATCCACAAGTAAAATCGGTAGCAGCAATTTGGCGTTCTGCAGATTGGCATGAACGTGAAGCATATGATTTGTTCGGAATTAATTTTATCAACCATCCCGATCTTAGAAGAATATTAATGCCTTATGATTGGGAAGCGGGTTATCCTTTAAGAAAAGATTACAAGAACCCTGA
>DAIMIJ010000201.1:0-4004 GCA_036722835.1 Ignavibacteriaceae bacterium
TTCTGAAGAGCAAATGAAACGAACAGGGACTCATTCCAAATTTGGTAGAATGAATCTCGTTGAATGGACGGAATTTTTCTTACTTCATGAAGCTCATCATATTTATACAATTTTTAAGCTGATACGAAGCATTAAAAAGTAGTGACCCCTCCTTCTCCGCCTCAGGCGGACTCCCCTTTCCAAAAGGGGAGGATCGAGGTGGGGTTTTTCAAATTTAATTCGAACCACTCTTCAGATTGAATCAAAACAATTTCTTAATTTTACTTATCATTACCGATAAATTTTTACAAAATTCCATGCAAGACAAATTAAAGGAGATTTTATGAAAAGGCTTTTAATACTTACTCAATTACTTCTTATTCCATTCATCATTATTACTCCACAGAAAAAAGATGAAGAAAAAGATCTTTTAAAGAGCAGCACCTTTAACGGATTAAAATTTAGAAATATCGGTCCTGCTTGGAACTCTGGACGAATTTCGGATTTTGCAGTCAATCCAAATAATTACAGTGAATATTATGTTGCGGTATCAAGCGGTGGATTATGGAAAACCACAAACTCTGGAACAACGTGGACACCAATTGCTGATACAATTCAAGCTTATGCAATGGGCTGTGTAACTCTTGATCCGAATAATCCTTTCGTTGTATGGCTTGGGACTGGTGAGAATAATCATCAGCGTGCACTTGGTTACGGAACTGGTGTTTACAAATCCATTGACGGCGGACAATCTTGGAAACACATGGGCTTAAAAGATTCCAGACAAATAGGAGGAATTATTGTTGATCCTCGAAATTCAAATGTAGTTTATGTTGCTGCTGAAGGTTCGGTGTGGGGTCCCGGCGGTGATAGGGGATTATATAAATCAACCGATGGCGGAAATACCTGGAATAATATTTTGAAGATCAGCGAGAATACAGGAGTTAACAATATAATTTTTGATCCGCGAAACGCCGACATTTTATTTGCGACTTCCGAACAAAGACGAAGACACATCTTTGCAAAAATTGGCGGCGGACCGGAGACAGCCGTTTATAAATCTTCTGATGCCGGGGCGACATGGGAAAAGATAATGAAAGGATTGCCGACTGTTGAACTTGGTGGAATGGGGATGGCAATTTCTCCTGTTAATCCTGATATAGTTTATCTTAGTGTTGAAGCTGCTGAAAAGCAAGGGGGATTTTTTCGATCAACTAATCGCGGTGCTTCGTGGGAAAAGATGAGCGATATGAATTCCAAAGGTCAATACTTCAATGAAATTTATTGTGATCCTAAAAACGTTGATAAAGTTTATTTGATGGATGTTGTTTCGAAAGTAACATTAGATGCTGGCAAAACATGGAAAGATATTGGGCAAGGCAGCCGTCATGTTGATGACCATGCAATGTGGATTGAACCAACTGATCCCCGGCATTTTCTCATTGGCGGCGATGGAGGAATCTATGAAACTTTTGACGGCGGAAGCAATTGGCTGTTCAAAGCTAATTTACCTAATACACAATTTTATAGAGTAAATGTAGATAACGATCTTCCATTCTACAATGTTTATGGCGGAACTCAAGACAATCAAAGCATGGGCGGACCTTCGCGAACAATCAGTGCAGATGGAATTATTAATTCTGATTGGTTTATGACAAATGGTGGTGATGGATTTTGGACTGCGATTGATCCGGCCGATCCGAATATTGTTTATGCAGAATCCCAGTATGGAGGAATGGTAAGATATGATAAGAAGAGCGGAGAGATTCTTGATATTCGTCCCGAACCAACTAAAGGTGAAAAGACATACAAATGGTATTGGGATGCTCCATTTATCTTAAGCAAACATTCACCAACACGTTTATATTGCGCGGCAGAAAAAGTTTTCCGAAGTGATGACCGCGGAAACTCATGGCAAGTAATAAGTGATGATTTAACAAGAGAGCTTGACCGAAACTCTTTTAAGGTAATGGATAAATATTGGAGTATTGATGCGGTTGAAAAGAATGTCAGCACTTCAATTTATGGATTGATTGTTTCTCTTGCAGAATCTCCAACTAAAGAAAATCTTTTATATGCTGGAACGGACGACGGCTTAATTCAAGTGAGTGAAGATGCAAAGACATGGAGAAAGATTGAAAATTTTCCAGGTGTTCCCGAATATACTTTGGTAAGTGATATTCTTCCTTCACGCTTTGATGAGAATGTTGTGTATGCGACGTTCAATAATCATAAGCGAGACGATTTCAAACCATATGTTTTAAAAAGTAACGATAAAGGAAAAAATTGGAAATCAATTGCTGGAAATCTTCCTGGTAATGGTGCCGTAAATACTATTGTCGTAGATCCTATGAAACCAAATCTTCTTTTTGTTGGAACCGAATGGGGAATATTCTTTTCTGCTGATGGCGGAGAGATGTGGATTCAATTAAAATCGGGAATACCAACAATAAAAGTGCCGGATATTGTAATTCAGGAGAGAGAAAATGATCTTGTGCTTGCAACATTTGGACGCGGTTTCTATATACTTGATGATTATTCTTCCCTAAGAATGGTCTCAAAAGAATTTTTAGATAAAGATGCATTCATTTTTCCAGTCAGAGACGCTTTGATGTACATTCAAAAAAGTGGGCGTTATGGACAAGGAGCTGCATACTTTAAAGCACCAAATCCGGATTTTGGAGCTGTGTTCACCTACTACTTGAAAGAAGTTCCTAAAACATTAAAAGCATCCAGAAATGAAAAAGAGAAAGAGCTTTTTAAGAAAGGAGAGTTTATTCCTCAGCCAAGCGTCGAAGAACTTAGAATGGAAGCCGAAGAAAAAGCTCCATACCTGATCTTCAAAATATCTGATGATATAGGAAATGTTGTAAGAAAAATAAATACTTCTGCCAGTGCAGGAGCAAATCGAGTTGTATGGGATCTTAAATATGAAAGTCCTTCCCCGATAAACCTAAAAGACAACAAATTTGAACCAACTGAAAAAAGCGGAAGCGGATTACTTGCAATGCCCGGTAAATATTTTGTTTCTATGTCAATCGTAGAACGTGGTGAGGAAAAGCAATTATTTGGTTCTGCTGAGTTCAATGCAGTAGTTCTAAATAATTCAACTTTACCGGCTGCTAACCGACAGGAAACGGTGGAGTTTCAGAAAAAAGCAACTCAGCTTGCAAGAACAGTTATGGGCACACAAAAGTTTGCCGAAGAATTATTAAAGAAAACAGATTTTATTCGGCAAGCGGTAAACAACTTCTCAACGGCACCTTTTGAGCTTTTGGATAAAGCAAATAAAGTAGCCAAAGATCTGTCCGACATTCTATTCAAATTTAATGGTTCACTGCCGCCTGCAAGTCGTGAAGAAATTCCACCGGCAGAAGTACCGTTGATTTACAGATTAGAGACGATGATTTATACACAATATTCATCCACATCCAATATAACTAAGAATCAAAAAGTCGCTTACGATGTTTTGTTTGAAGAAATTCAACCGGTTATTGATAAGCTAAAACAAATTAATGACTATGAGCTTAAATTAATTCAAGATGAAATGGAAAAATTAAATATTCCCTGGACACCAGGACGAATTCCTGAACTGAAAAGATAAACTTATGACATAAGTGAGACTCACTTTAAAAGTGAGTCTCACTTGGGATTAATAAATATGTACGAACATCATACTAAACCTTTGCTCCCCAGAAAACTATTTATTCGGCGCTTGCTCGGGCATTTCTCCCTGGCTATGATAATTTTATTCTTCTCGCTTGGACTTGGAGTTGCGGGTTACCATTTTACAGAAGGTCTTTCGCTAATAGATTCAATTCTAAATGCGTCAATGATTTTAGGCGGGATGGGTCCTGTTGATGCAATTAAAACTCCTGGCGGAAAGTTATTTGCTTCTTTTTACTCGCTGTTTTCCGGAATAATTTTTTTAGCGGTTGTTGGAATAATCATTGCTCCAATAGCTCACCGGCTGCTTCATAAGCTGCATCTATCTGCAAATAATAAGAAATGATATTATTCCCCAA
>DAIMIJ010000202.1:0-4003 GCA_036722835.1 Ignavibacteriaceae bacterium
GAAAAATTATTCCCTTTTACAGAATACCCAAAGAATTAAAAGCAACCAACCTTGGAGATTTAAGTTTAAGAAGAATTCTAAACTCTGCTGTCGAAAATTATGTTGAATTGTTGACCGAGGATCTTCCACAATCTTTATTAGAAACAAATAAACTTTTAAACATAGTTGAAGCAGTAAAGAATTTTCATTTTCCCGAAAGCAAAGAAAAGTTATTTCTCGCATCAAAACGATTTAAGTTCGAAGAAGCATTTTATCTTGAAGTGCTGGTCGCTTTACGTAAGCAGAATTATAAGAGAAAACTTGAGGGATATTCTTTCGGGATCAAAACAAATCTCGTTGCAAATTTTTTAAAAACTCTGCCGTTCAATCTTACCAACGCGCAGCTAAAAGTTCTTAGTGAGATAAAAAGGGATTTATTGCAGCCATCACCAATGAACAGACTTTTACAAGGAGATGTTGGCAGCGGTAAAACAATCGTTGCATTAATTGCAATGCTGATTGCAGTTGATAGTGGTTACCAATCAGCGCTAATGGTTCCAACGGAAATCTTAGCAGATCAGCATGCAAAAAATATTTCTAAGATGATGAAGAAGCTTTTTGAAATTCATAAAGCTCGTGAAATAAAAGTTGCGCTTCTTATCGGCGGACAAAAAAAATCCGTGAGAGAACGGCGACTCGAAAGCATTGAAATGCAGGAAGCAGATATAATAATCGGCACGCATGCATTATTTGAGGAAAAAGTAAGTTTTAAGAATTTAGGATTGGTTGTGGTTGATGAACAACATCGTTTTGGAGTTGCACAAAGAGCAAGATTGCTTGCAAAAGGTAAAACACCTCATGTTCTTATCATGAGCGCAACTCCTATTCCGCGAACATTATCTATGACCGTCTACGGTGATCTTGATAATTCTATAATTGATGAAATGCCGAAGAATAGGATTCCCATTAAAACACTTCTTCGCGGTGATGAAAAGCTTAACGATATTTATAAGTTTATCCGCGATAAGTACAAAGAAGGTTATCAATCCTTTATCGTTTATCCTTTGGTTGAGGAATCAGAAAAGCTTGAACTTAAAGCTGCCGAAACATATTTCAAACGATTAAAAGAAGATTTTCTTCCCGAGCTGAACATTGGTTTAATTCATGGCAGAATGAGCTGGCAGGAAAAAGAAGAAATAATGTACCTCTTCTTAGAAAAAAAATACGATGTTCTTGTTTCAACAACCGTTATTGAGGTTGGGATTGATATTCCTGATGCGAACATTATTTTAATTAATGATGCCCATCGCTTTGGATTATCCCAGCTTCATCAATTACGAGGAAGGGTTGGAAGAGGTAAAAAACAAGCTTATTGTATTTTAGTAACAAAGGATGAATATGCTTCAGCCAACAATAAACTTAATTTGGAAACAGATTACCTCTCCCCTGCTCAGCTTGATAAATATAAATCAGCAGTACGATTGCAAACCATGGTTAAATACTTAGATGGCTTCAAGGTTGCTGAGATAGATCTTAAGTTACGCGGACCCGGCGATATTTTTGGAACCAAGCAAAGCGGATTCCCAGAATTAAAACATGTTGATATAATCCACGATACAGAAATTATCATCAATGCAAAGAAAGCAGCTTTCGGTATAATTGAAAACGATCCACACCTTGAGCATACCTCCAATCAGATTATTAAAAATAATTTACTGCAGCATTATCGAAACAATTTAAAGTACGCAAGCATCGCATAATCATCTCGAAAATTATTTCCAGCTCCCGTTAAAAATATTTTGGGTGTCGTCACAAATAAAATATTTTTGTTGCATATAAATATTTTTTAAATCAAATTTAGTGTAGCAAAAATAATTTTCTTTATCAGAAAATATTTTTGAGTGTAAAAAGTATTTTATGAGTTGATGTTTTGAATTTTTGTTCTAAAATATTATTAAATTCTTTTTACTACTAGTTATATTTGCAAAATAAATTTAAAGGAGATTTTTTTATTTTATCTTTTTTCGGTGATGCTCAATTGAACGTTGCTCTTACATTCAATGTTAAACCAGAAGTTGGCGCTTTCATCGAAGAATTATCTCCAATTCAAAATATTTCCGGAACACAACCTCAAAAATCTGCCGACACATTTGCAGAATGGGATACATGGGAAACCATTAACGCAGTTAAAGACGCAATTGAAACCTTCCACACTGTCGAACTCATTGAAGCGGATCATAACGCTTACGAAAAATTAAAAGAATCTAAATGCGATATTGTTTTTAATATTGCCGAGGGATTCAATGGTTTAAGCCGCGAAGCACAAATTCCGGCAATACTAGATATGCTTAACAAACCATACAGCGGTTCCGATCCCTTAACCTTATCAATCTGCTTGGATAAAGCTCGCACAAAAGAAATTTTATCTTACTACAAAATCCCAAATGCCAAATTTTTGGTTATAGACCAGATAGAACAGTTAAATAATATCAAGTTGGACTTTCCGCTGATTGTGAAACCTATCGGTGAAGGATCCAGTAAAGGAATTTATTCTTCCTCGTTTGTAAATAAAAAAAATGAATTGATGCTTGAAGCAGAACGAATATTAAATGAATATAATCAACCGGTATTGATTGAAGAATTTTTACCTAGCAGAGAATTTACTGTAGCGATAATCGGCAACAACGGCGATGCCGAAGTTCTTCCAATAGTTGAGATAAGCTATAAAGATTTCCCGGATGATTTTATTCCAATTTATTCTTATGAAGCAAAATGGATTTTAGATACTCGGGAAAAACCATTAAATATTTTTAGCTGTCCGGCCAAACTCGATTATACTCTTGAAAACAAAATTAAAGAGACAGCATTAAAAACTTTTAAAGTACTTCGCTGCAGAGATTGGTCACGTATTGATTTGCGTCTTGATAAGAATAATATTCCGAATATTATAGAAGTTAATCCTCTCCCCGGAATTCTTCCTAATCCAGTAGACAACTCATGTTTTCCCAAAGCAGCACGCACGGTTGGATTGAGTTATACTGAAATGATAAATAAAGTTCTTTACGTTGCAGCAAAAAGATACGGCTTGATATGAAAGACAATTCAAAAATATTAATTTGCTATAACTCACCCGTGAGTGTCTTCCCAATATACAACGGAAAGCCTGAGGAAAAACAATATGAAGTGAATGATCTTTCTGAGAGTGTATTTAGTAAGGAAATAAGCTCAATAAAAAAATCACTTCAAGAATATTTCACCGACGTAAAAACTTTTGCCATTGATGGAAATGTAGAAAGAAGTATTTCAAAAATAAATCACTACTCCCCCGATGTAATCTTAAACTTTGTCGAATCGGTTGAAGGAATTTCTACTTATGAGTATTGTATGGCAGGTCTTTTTGAACTTTTAAAAGTAGAATTTACAGGCAATCAGCCGCTGTGTCTTGGCAACTGTTTAAATAAACAAAGAGCAAAGGACATTTTACGAGCGCATGATATCAATACACCCAAAGCTCTGGTAATAGATTCGTCTGGGAAGACAAGTGCAAAATCTTTCACTCTCAAATTCCCGGTGATCTTAAAACTGCTGACTGAAGATGCAAGCATTGGAATCTCCGAGTATTCGGTTGTAAAGAATTTCAAGGAGTTAAAAGATCATGTGGACTTTTTGGCCAGCACATATAAACAAAACATAATTGCTGAAGAGTATATAGATGGAAGAGAATTGAATGTCGCGATATTAGGAAACACAGTGCTTCCTATTTCTGAAATAGAATTTGAAGGTTTACCTGACGGACTGCCTAAGATTGTAACTTACGACGGTAAGTGGATAGCTGATAGCGTATATTACGAAAATACAAAACCTAAATGTCCAACTGATCTTGATGCTCGAACAAAAAAAAGAATTGAGACTATCGCACTTCAAGCATTCAATGCATTGGGCTGCAGAGATTATGCGAGGGTAGATATAAGATTAGATGAAAATGGCATACCATTTGTTATCGAGATTAATCCGAATCCTGATA
>DAIMIJ010000203.1:0-3944 GCA_036722835.1 Ignavibacteriaceae bacterium
AATTTTGTCTTCTTTATTGGAATTAGTCATGCTGGCACTTTGATCTCTGCTATACTCCGATTATCTAAAGCAGAATGGAGAAGACCAATTACCAGGATGGCAGAAGTTATCACCGCTATTGTTCTGGCAATTGGAGGGCTTCATCCGATCCTTGATTTGGGAAGACCCGACAGAGTTTTAGAAATATTTACTGCAGGAAGGCTGCAAAGCCCGCTGCTTTGGGATGTAACAAGTATTACTGCCTACTTTACTGCAAGTACAGTTTACCTTTATCTTCCGATGATTCCGGATATTGCAAAACTAAGAGACCGGGGCGGAAAAATGGTTTGGTTTTATGAGTTCCTTGCTTGGGGATGGTATGGAACAGAGCATCAGAAAAAAGTTTTGAGCAGAGCAATAAATATTTTGATGGTAATGGTTATACCTATTGCAATTTCAGTTCACACCGTTATATCGTATATCTTTTCAATGACTCTTCAACCTGGATGGCACAGCACAATATTCGGTCCATATTTTGTCGTTGGTGCTATTTTTTCAGGTATAGCAGCTCTATTGATAGTGATGATTGCATTCAGAAGATTTTTCCATCTCGAGAATTATTTAAAGCTTATTCACTTTAGATATCTTGGTACACTGCTGTTAATAATGTCGCTTCTCTGGTTTTATTTTACCTTCTCAGAATATCTGACAGGAATATTTGGATCGGAACCGCACGAGATGGATGTAATTTTTTATAAGTTCACCGGAACTTATGCAATATTCTTCTGGGGTATGGTAGTCTGTAATTTTCTTATTCCTGTTGTAATCCTGGCATTCAAAAAATTCAAAACTATAAAAGGAATTTTGATTGCTTCAATTTCAGTTGTCATTGGTATGTGGCTCGAAAGATTGAACATTGTAATTCCTTCGCTTGCAAATCCCCGAATGGGATTAGAAACTGGGATGTACATTCCTTCACTTACTGAATGGTCATTATTTATCGGTGCCATTGCGGTTTTCGTTCTCGGATATGTATTGTTCTCAAAATTCTTCCCTATCATTTCAATCTGGGAGATTGAAGAAGGACGCAAAGAAAGCGTTGAAGAGGTAGAAAAACGGGTTAAAAGTTATTTGCCCGGACCAGCTAATGTTACAGAATAAAACTTGTATTATAAAAGCTAATTCATTAGCAGAAAATTTAATTTGGGTGATATGATGAAATATATAAATAGAAATTTAAGAGATAAGCTAATCTTTACCGCACAGTACTTAAGTATTTCACTGATGTGGGTATTCGTTATCGGAATTACTCTTTGGATAATAAATCTCATCTATCTGTCTGTAGATTTAAAGGATGCGCCAGGGATTTCAATCGGTATAAGTTTAGTTGCAATTCCTGTTTTCTTAACACTGGCAGGCATTCTAACGTATGTTTTTGTCGGCTTTCACAGTAAAGGAAAAAATAATTTTATTAATACGCCAGGGGATTAAAATGAAGGGAATAATCAGAACTTTTCTAATAATATATTCATTTAGTTTTTTACTGTATGCACAGGAATTAAAATTACCCTCTAATCCGCTTGGTGGTAGAATTGTATTCGAGGAAAAAGGCTGTATTGTTTGTCATTCAATAAGCGGTTATGGTGGAAATATAGGACCGGATTTATCAAGACAAAAATATTACGGAAGTTTCTTGCAATTAGGTTCAATCATCTGGAATCACATCCCGAACATGAATCGAAAATTCAGAGAGTTGAAAATGGAGCGTCCTCAATTTTCCGAAGCCGAAATGCTCGATTTGATAGATTTCATATACTATCTTCGCTACCTTGGCGAACCGGGCAGCGTATCGAACGGTAAAAAACTTCTTTCCACAAAAGGATGCATTAACTGTCATAAATTTGCTGGCAAAGGTGGTTCTGTTGCGCCTGATTTCACTATGCTAAGCGAATACTCTTCCCCGGTTTACCTGGCAGAGGCAATGTGGAATCATGGTCCTTCGATGCAGAAAAAAATGAATGAATTAAAAATTGAATACCCATCATTTTCCGGCGATGAAATAAGCGACATAACAGCGTACATACGTCAAGCAACTTTATCTTCAGCAGAGTTCAGGTTATCCCCCGGTAATCCCTCAAAAGGAAAAATTATTTTCCAACAAAAAGGTTGCAACAATTGTCATCAGGGTAATTCTAAAGGGAATAAGACCGGTCCGAATCTTTCAAAGCTTAAATTAAATTACTCTGTTACAGAGATAGCCGGACAGATGTGGAACCATAGTCCCACGATGATAGAGTACATGAAAGAGAAATCCATTAAATACCCTTTGTTCAAGGGGAACGAAATGGCTGATGTGATTTCATATTTATATTTTCTTGGATTTGAAGATAAACCCGGTAACTCCCATTTAGGTGAAAAGGTTTATGAAGATAAAGGATGTTCAAGCTGCCATGAATCCGGTGGTAAAGGCATTGGACCGGACTTAAGCTCCAGCAAACATCTCAATTCAGGGGTTCAAATTCTTCAGAGAATGTGGAATCATGCTTCCAGAATGGAAGACCTTCTGCTAATTCAAAATGATGAGTGGCCTGTGCTAACAATGGATGAAATAAGAAATTTATATGCATATTTAAAATCAAAAAACACCCAACAAGAGAGGCGTAAATGAAGAAGAGTAAACTAAAAGAAAGATTTTTACTTCTGCATATTCTAAGCGCACTAATATTTTTAACAGTAAGTATTACTAAAGCAGATGAGCCCAAAAATATTTCTGAAAATGATAAATGTCTCAACTGTCATAAGGAAATGGAAATCCTGCCTCAGGGATATCAGGAGTATGATATTCATCTCAAGAACGGATTATCATGTGCAGGCTGCCATGGCGGTGATTCCAATTCGGATGATGAAGAAATAGCAATGAGCAAAGAAAAGGGATTTATAGGTGTTCCCACTAGGAAAGAAATTCCCGAGTTCTGTGGTAAATGTCATTCCAATCCTAATTTGATGAAAAAATATCACCCCGGTCTTGCAACTGACCAAGTTTCACAATATTACACAAGTGTTCACGGCAAAAAATTTAAAGAGGGCGATAATAAAGTAGCCACATGTACAAGCTGTCATAAAGTTCATCAGATTTTGCCGGCTAGCGATCCCAGATCTTCTGTATATCCAATAAATGTACCTCAAACATGCCGGCATTGCCATAGTAATGCTGTATACATGAAAAGTTATAAAATCCCAACTGATCAATACGAACTTTATGCAACAAGTGTTCATGGAAAACAGCTTCTTGAAAATAAAGATATCGGTGCACCTGCTTGTAATGATTGTCATGGAAACCACGGGGCAACTCCGCCCGGATTAACCTCCATTGTTTTTATTTGCGGCAGCTGCCATGTAAAAAATATGGAATTCTTCAGGGAAACGAGAATGGCAAAAACTTTTGAAGACCTTGGTTTTCATGGCTGTGAACAATGCCATGGCTATCATAATATTGAAAAGACGACCGATAACTTTGTCGGAACAAATAAAGAGGCATTTTGTGTCAAGTGTCATGAACCGGGTGAAAAAGGTTATGAGACAGCGGGAAAAATAAGAAACAGTTTATCAGAATTAGCCAGAATATACAAAGCCGCCAATGAAAAACTCCTTGATGTCCAGCTCAAGGGAATGGATGACGTTGATATTGGTTTCACTCTTAAGGATGCTCATCAAAAGCTGATTGAAGCAAGAACCTTGGTGCATACTTTCAATTCAGACACTGTTGTATCTACGACCAATGAGGGAATTAAATTGGTAAAGCAATCAATAAATATGGCTGATACTGAAATTGAAAAATACTACGACAGAAGGAATGGTTTCTTACTTGCTACTTTTGTGCTTGTTATTCTGGCTGTAGGGTTATACTTAAAAATTAAAGATATTGAAAAAGTAAAAAAAGAAAAGGGGTGAGGTATAAATAAATA
>DAIMIJ010000204.1:0-3944 GCA_036722835.1 Ignavibacteriaceae bacterium
TACCTTCAGCACCTTTTCTTCCCTTTTCATCAATGAGCATAATATTTTTAGATTTGACTTCTTCGAGGGCGTTCTCCAAACTTTTTACAGCAAAAGCAATGTGATGAATCCCCTCACCTCTCTTATCAATAAATTTTGCGATAGGTCCATCGAGAGAAGTTGATTCGAGCAATTCAATTTTAGTTTGACCAACCATGAAAAAAGCCGTTTTAACCTTTTGATCAGCTACTTCTTCAACTGCATAACATTTTAATCCGAGGATATCTTCGTAATATTTTTTTGCCTCATCAATGCTTTTAACTGCAATACCGATGTGTTCAATGTGGGTGATATTCATTATTAACCTCAAAAAAAAACTGCGATTTATAAATAATCCTAATATTATGTTTCTAATTTAACAATTGATTATGCTTTAACGAATAAAAAAATCCATAAACATATTGGATTGAGATGTGGCAATATAGCATTTCCGATACGTGCTTGCTTATTAGACTTAGAGTTGGTAATTATTTATTTTGGGAAGGCAGTTTGGAAATATTCCTATTTCACATTTCCAAATGGGATTAATTCTTTTTAGACTTTTTATTGATTAAAAGTGATATGAACGAACATATTAAGGCCTACTATTCAATAGTTAAATTAGCCAATAGAGAATTACCTAAAAAGGAGGCTTTTAAGGATCTATTAAATCGGCTTTATCATGATGATAAAGAGATTGAAAAAATAATAGACAAAATTTCGCTTGGTGCCGAAACATCCGTTTTAGCAATTCCTCGTAAAGATAAACTGCATAGGGGGAGCGCAGATACTCTCTATAATAAAATAATAATTGAATTTGAAAATGATTTAAAGCTGACGCTTAACCACGCTAAGGAACAATTAGCAGGATATCTGTTAGGACAATTTAATGCTGGTGAAGGGTATAATTTTATTCTTATTGCAACTGATTGTATAACCTGGAAAATATTTGCACCCGATGTTTCATGTCTTGAAAAAATTAGTGAATTAAACGAAGATGAATTAATTCTTAATGAAGTTAAAAGTGCATCTTTTAGTTTGACCGAAAAAAATACTGATGATTTTTATTACTGGATAGACCGTTTTCTTTTCAAAGAGGAAAAACATAAAGCAACATTGAAACGAATTGAAGAGGCATTCGGCTATCAAAGCAATGTTTTTATTGAATGCTTCCGCGAAATGAACAATCATTTCAGAAGCGTAAAAAAATACGGCGAAGTACAAGTCTCTTTTGAGCAGTGGAGTAAATTCTTAAGTATCGCTTATGGCTCGTTTGATGCAAGTGAAAGCAATTTTATCATTCACACATATCTTAGCGTGTTTGCAAAAATGCTCGCTTATGCTGTGGTAAGTAATGACGACTATATCAATGACGACGAACTAAAATCAATAATTGATGGCAGTATCTTTCACAAATTCAGCATTCGTAATTTTGTTGATGATGATTTCTTTCATTGGGTCAAAAACGAGAGAAACTTCAAAGCGCTTAAAAAAGTCTTCCGGTTAATTGCTCAAGAAATCTCCACTTTCGATTTCCATAATGTTGACGAAGATATTTTAAAAGGTGTTTATCAAGAACTTATTGATCTAGATACCCGTCATGCTCTGGGCGAATATTACACCCCTGATTGGCTTTGTGAAAGAATATTAAAAGAATTTAACTTAAAGGAAGGGAAGAGAGTTTTAGATCCAGCTTGCGGAAGCGGTTCTTTCCTAATAGCTGCTGTTCACCGGTTTAGAGAATTAAACCCGAAAATTTCTGTTGAAGAATTAAATTCAAGTGTATATGGAATTGATATTCATCCTTTATCTGTGCAAATAGCGAAAACAAACATGTTGCTTGCGCTCGGTAAGGAAGTTATAAATGCTAGAACTCCAATTAATATTAACGTAATACTTACAAATACTTTACTTGCACCTGACGGAGTAGAAGACTTATTCGGGAAAAAGTTTAAAATGCAGATTGATAAGGAAACTCTTGAATTAAGTTCACAAATTCTTGAAGATGTAAAAACATTCGACGAAGCACTTGAAGCTGCCGAAGAACTTGCAGAGCAAACCTATCATAAAAAGAAAGCAAGCGAAGAAACTTTCGAAAACATTTTACGCAAACAGTTAAAGAGCGGTGGGTTTAATAGGCTGGTTATAGAAAGTTTCTATAAGATTTATGAAAGCCTGCAAAATGTTAAGGATAAAGGAAGGGACAGTATTTGGAAATTTATTATTCAAAACCTTTACAAACCATACTTCCTTTCTAAGAAATTTGATTACGTTATAGGCAATCCACCATGGTTTACATACAGCACAATTAAGAATGAAGAATACCAAAATATTATCAACGGACTGGCAGAAAAGTACGATGTTAAACCGGAAAGAGTTGCCAACTTTCCACATATTGAAATTGCTGCCATCTTTCTTGCACATTGCAGCAGTTACTTTTTAAAGGATAACGGTGAAATTGCTTTTGTCTTACCAAGAAGTTTTTTCAGTGCAGATCATCACGATAAGACAAGAAGCGGTAAAGCCAAAGGATTCCGCTTGACTAAAATATGGGATTTGAAAGGTGTTTCACCTTTGTTCCGTATCCCAAGCTCAGTTCTATTTGCTCGTAAGGAAAAAGAAAACATTAAAAGAAATCTTCCAGCATCTGGAATTGATGGCATATCCTATGAAGGAGTTTTGCCTCTTCATAATTGTAAATATTATGTTGCGAAAGATTTACTTAAAGAAACCAGCTCAAAATGGTATTTTGCTAAACAAGGCAAATCTTCAGCATTTTCGACACGCAAGCATAAAGTTCA
This sequence comes from Ignavibacteriaceae bacterium, assembly GCA_036722835.1. Classification (GTDB taxonomy): domain Bacteria; phylum Bacteroidota; class Ignavibacteria; order Ignavibacteriales; family Ignavibacteriaceae; genus XYD12-FULL-36-8. Next base: position 2,820 of record DAIMIJ010000204.1, read on the forward strand.
AACCTTGGTTAATCCTTACAAAGATGAATTTAGGCAAGGAGCAACGATTGTTCCGCGCTCGTTCTATTTTATAGAATTAACACAGGAATTACCTCCCGATTATGATGAGAGAATTATCAATATAAAAACAGCCGATGCAATAAAGCACGATGCAAAGCCACCATGGAAAAGTTTAGAATTAAGCGGAAGAATTGAAAGTAAGTTTTTATTTAGAACTGCTCTGTCTAAAAGTATTTTACCTTTTGCCTTATTTAAACCAGATTTAGCGGTTCTTCCTATTACAATTGAATTGGATAAATCCAACCAGAAAAAAATATTACTTCATTCTGCTGATGATTTAATGGGTGACGGCTATCTTCACGCCTCTCGTTGGTTTAAGAATGCTGAAAATTTCTGGAAAATTTACAGAACTGAAAACAATAAGAATATGTCATCAGAAAATTATTTGAATTGGCACAATAAATTAGTAAAACAAAATCTTAATGCACCTTATCTTGTTTTATATAATTCATCTGCGATAAATGCAAATGCATCAATTGTGATTAGAAAAGAAATTAATTTAGAATTTATTTTAGAAAGTAAAGGATATGCTTTCGAAACAGATAATCTTAACGAAGGATATTATTTAGTCTCTATTCTCAATTCAGCAATTCCAAATGCTCTGATGAAAGATTTTCAATCTCGAGGATTATGGGGGGCTCGTGATGTTCATAAGAAAATCCTCGATATATATTTTCCTAATTACAATGGGAAAGATGAAACTCATAATCAATTAGCGGATATAAGCAAAGCAGCGCATCAGAAAGCAGCTTTATATTTAGCGGCAAATCCACCAAAAGAAGAACTAACAGCGACTCGTCTTGGTCGTTTGCGTTTGGAAATTAAAAAACACCTTTCATTGGAGATGAAGGAGATAGATAAAATTGTAAAGAAGTTAATAGGGTAATAATTTGATTAAAATTATAAAAAAATGAAAAGAAGAAATAATATGTCATTCAATCCAAACAAACCGTTCAATGATTTACCACTGCTTCCACCAAAAGCAGATATGGAAACAATAGCAATTCTTAAAAAAGCTATTTAAGCAAATCGTGCACTTGCAGAACTTAAAGGAGCATCACGGCT
>DAIMIJ010000205.1:0-3934 GCA_036722835.1 Ignavibacteriaceae bacterium
GCTGAGACGTAAGCAATATAAAAAAGTTCCGAACCATGTAACTGATTAATCAATACTAATATTCCAGGAAATCCTCCATTTGCTAAAACTTGAACATGATCTCGTTCATCACTCTTCGGAAAATACGAATCAACCTTTAAATTAATTTTCTTGCGAAATTTTGATAGCAAACTCGAAAGAATAAAAAATGTTAGAATTGGAATTGTCCATTTAACTTGCCCGAAACTGAAAATAATCCATGCTAAAAAGAAAGTAGCAATTGCACCACTCAGATTAAGCAGCTTAAATTTGTAAGAAACTACTGAAATAATTAATCCAAGGATTACACCCAAAACTAAGTTCAAAATCATCTATTTTGATTCATGGTTAAGAAATTGATAATTGTTTCAAATTATTAGGTGGTTAAAAAATCAAAAAACTCTTTTTAATCCGTGACAAATATAGGTTTTTAGTAATTTTAAAAGCAAGCTATTTAATGGAATATACAAACTCACTTAAAGCAAAGTCTTAAGCCGTCATTTTGGAGAGTTAGGATTAAAAGGGAAATTTCGATATGATAAATTGAGAAAAGTTACTAGATAAATAGATCCCTCCAGATTTCCGGAGGGATTATAAACTAAATATAAAACGAATTATTGTAAAAGAGTAAGTTCGTACTCAGCAGTTTTTTTGTACTGCGGATCAACCTTTGCATTATTAAACATTTCTTTCGCTTTTTGTGTATCACCTTTAAACTTGTAAGCAATACCCATGTAATAATAAGGTCCACCTTTGCTAATTGATGATCTATATTTCATAGCACTTTCGCTAGCTGTGAGAGATTTGTCATAATTTCCAGTCTCGGAATAAAGTTTAGCAAGTGAAAGATAAGCTGCATCGTAATTATCGTATCCAACTGATTTTGTAAGATACTCAATGGCTTTTGATGAATTGCCATTTGAAATTTCATTCGTACCGAGTTTAGCGTAAGCTTTTGCCATATTTTTCTTAACTGTATTTTTCACGCTGCCATTTGTTGAAATTTGCAGCACCTTTTCAAAATTTGTTATTGCCTCGGATAACTTTCCCATCGAAAAAAGAACACCGCCAAGAGCATTGTACGATCCATCAAAATCAGATTTTAACTTGATGCCTGCTTCGAATGAGTTCTTAGCATCTTCAAGTTTGGCGGCTTTCTTTTGTGCAATTCCTTTTTGATAATAAATCCTATAATCCTGTTGAATTTTTAATGCATCATTGTAGCTTGTGATGGCAGCGTCATAATTTCCTGCCTTTAGTTTTTCATTACCTGCGTTATAAAGCTTTGCTGCCTCAGGGTTCATGTCTTGTGCATGGAGTGCTAAAACTGAAACCACAAAAAGAATTATAGTCAATGCTGAGAAAGAGACTTTTTTCATTTTTATCCTTTTTTTTATTTGTTAATGCAAGTGCGGAAGACGGGACTTGAACCCGTACGCCAGTTACGGCACTACCCCCTCAAAGTAGCGTGTATACCAGTTTCACCACTTCCGCAATAATTAACGCCAAAAATATAGCGGAAGGGTTAGAAAATCAACTGCGTAGAAATTTTTGCACTTTTTTTAGAGATAATTTAATCATTCCGCTGCTTTTTGAGTCGTTCTCTGAACAGTAAACCGCTGATTTCATTTCGAAATCGTTCCTCGAACACAACGAGTTTTGCCATTTGTTCAGTTGTCAGGATTTCACTTGCATCTTTAAAGAAATTCTGCCGTTCACGCATTACATTCTCTTGCAATTGCAGATATTCATCTATTAATTTTTTAAGAATCGGATCATAATTTTCTTTTTGATCTTTTATCATCTCATCAATTTGATCAATTTTTAATCTGCCAGTTTCATTAAATCCTTCAATTTTTTTCATGTGTTCAGAACGACGCGTAAAGAACTTGATGCCCGTTTCTTCATCCATTTGAAGAATTTCGATCAACTTAACTTTTTTTAATTCTTCCATTTTCTGCATTGGTTTCATCCGTTCATGCCTTTGCGCAAATGCAGATGTGAGAAGAATAAATATTGATAGAACGGTCAGCAAATTTTTGTGTAACATTTTCCCTCCTAAAAAAATTTTTTGTTTAAAATTTCGTTGTAAATTATGTCGGCTTCTTCCGGTTTAATCTCAGAATATATGTTCTCAATACTAATTTCTTCAGCCGAAACCACCCGATTTATATCTGTCTCTTCAAGATTCAACTCTGAATAGATTAGATCAGAAAAAAGCGAATCAGAATATCCATTAAGCTGCTCATTATTTATGGTTGATAGACCGTTTGAATAATAATCAAGTATTTCAACCGCTTCAGTTTCGTTAAGTGTAGAGATAATTTTATCTGCAGAATTATTTTCAGATGTTTGGAATGGATTGAAGAACAACAAAACAATTGCCGCTGATGCAACTGCAGTGAGTGCAAAGGCAGTCTTAATTTTGAATGACTTTTTATTTACTAAGATGGTCTCTCTGAATTTCGGAACCAGATTAATAAAATAATCTTCATTGGTAAATTTTTGTTCATTTACTTTCAAGCTTTGCAAAACATTTTTATAATGCTGGAATTGATTTGAAAGTTCAGAAGACTTGCTCAACTCATCTTCAAAAGATTTTCTTTCCTCGTCATTCATTTGATTATCGAGGTAAAGAATAATTCTTTTATCTATTTTCATAATCTTTCATTAGCTCCAAAATTTTATTTACTCCATGAAAATAATTTGCTTTTAATCCACCTATGCTTTTCCCGGTTAATTTAGATATCTCTTCGTATGAAAGTTCATCATAATTTCTCATAATAAAAACTTCCCTTTGTTTGGCTGGAAGTTTTTGAAGAAATTTATCAATTTTCTGAATTTTTTCTTTCATCTCAAAATCATTAATGATATCCTCATTACCGTCGACTATGTCGGCTGCAGGATCATCAAAAGAAAATACTTTTCTCAATGATCTCTTCCGCAAATAATTTAAGCTTCTGGTCGAGACAATTCGGAAAATCCAGGTGTACAGCGAAGACTTAAATCGAAAATCTTTAAGCTTGGTATAAATTACCAAAAGAACTTCTTGAACCACTTCATCGGCATCCAGATGATTTCCGGTCATTCTTCTTGCATGCCAGTAAATCTTGTTCTTATACTTATTAATGATTTTATTGAACGAAGTTTCATCTCCATTCAAAAAAGCTCTAACTAAATCATGATCTGAAATATCTTCCGACATCCGCAATATTTTTCTTAATTATTTGACAATAATTACTATCTAGAGGTTTAATAACCAGCGTTTTAAACCTAAGCAATTTTTCTATTGTCAAATTAGTGAAAAGTTAAATTCCAAAACCAATAGGAGGTATAAAATGAAAAACATCGTAAAAAAATTCATGCTTGTTGTTCTCTTCGCAACTTTCATCACGCCATTAGCTTTTTCACAGCATGGAGAGGGCTGGAATCTGAAAATACTAGAAAGCAAGCTTAATCTAACCGATGCCCAGAAGGATCAAATTGAAAAATTACAACTTGATCATCAAAAAGCTATGGTTGATCTTAAAGCAAAGTTAGATAAAGCTAGAATCGAATTGAGAGAAGTTACGAGTAAAGATGACTTCAGCAGAAGTGAATATCTCGCAGGGCATAATAAAATGGCGAAATTGCGAGAGGAGATTCAATTAGCTGCTGCTAATCATAGGATGGACGTTCTTGATTTGATGAATAAAGATCAAAGAAAAATATTAATAGAAGAACGTAAATTTGAAAAAAGAGAGAAATATTTTAACCGAAAAGGACGCGGCGGAAACGGTTTTGATGGTCCAAAAGATCGCGAAAGAAAAAGAATTCATTGGTAATCAGAACTGATTCATTCATAATTAAAATTTTGAGCCGGTGAAAGCCGGCTCCTCACATTACGGAACCTAAAACATAACCGAACGTCTTAATA
>DAIMIJ010000206.1:0-3882 GCA_036722835.1 Ignavibacteriaceae bacterium
GAGCAAATCACACAAGTAAAAGAAGCTGAAGAAGCAACGCAGCAAGAATCCTCTGAGAGAAAAGGCAACGAAAAAAGTGTTGTTGGCGAAATTCTTGGCAGCACAGTTACACGTCAAATCGGTAGAACGGTTGCGCGCGAAGTTACCCGCGGCTTACTTGGCATACTTGGGATTGGCGGAACAAGAAAAAGAAAAAGTCTTTTCTGATCATCTCAAAATTATTTTGGAGAAGAGAAAAATCGATTCGGCATTTTGCTTAAATGTTGGGCTTGGAGAACATAGCTGAAATTGTTGATTAGTTTTCTTTTCTCTCTCGTTCTTTATTAAGACCCCCCTTTAAATCAAATCACATCGGAAGAGTTTTTCACCGAAAATATTAATTTCACTTGAAAATAAGTTTAAGCTTGCTTAAATTTAATTCAACAATTAACTTAAATATGATAAACATTTCAAAAGAAGACTATTTGAGCGAAATCTATAAGAATGAAGATGCAAATGGTCAGATAAAGGCAAATTTGATTGCAGAGAAATTACAGATTTCCAATGCGGCGGTGACCGATATGCTTAAAAAACTTAAGCGGGAAGGTAATATTAAATATGAACCGTATCGAGGTATTGAACTGACATCTCGAGGTCGTGAGTTTGCTCAAAACATGGTAAGGCGTCATAGAATATGGGAAGTTTTTTTGCATCAGATTGTTGGATTGCCATGGGATAAAGTTCACGACGAAGCTCATCACTTAGAGCATTCCGGTTCCGATGAGCTGATAAATAAAATGGAAGAAATGCTGAACTTCCCTGCTTTTGATCCGCACGGCGATCCTATTCCTTCAAAAAGCGGAATGATTCCTAAACAAAAAAAGAATGTTGCGCTTACTATGTTAAAGCAGAATCAAAAAGGAATTGTTATCAGAGTAAATGATTTTGACAGCAAGTTCTTAAGCTACCTTTCAAAAATCGGAGTTGAGCTTAATAAGGAAATTGAAGTTTGTGAAGTTTTGAATTTTGATAAATCATTGCTTGTTAAGATTAATGGTAAAGAGATAAACCTTAGTCATAAAATATCTGCGAATATATTTGTCGAGATTAAAAAATAATTTTATGATGGAAAAATGATAGATCCATTAAATGCATTGTTGATAGGGATAATAGTACTCGCAGTCATAAGTTTAATCTTTTGGCCGAGAATAGGGCTTGGCGCCAGATGGAAACGGTGGACACAAGATACTGAGCGCGTCCAAATTGAAAATGCACTTAAGCATATTTATGATTGTGAGTACAAAAATATTTCCTGCACGATTCACAGCATTGCAGGCAATCTATCAATCAAAAGTGATCGTGCTGCAAAGCTCGTTTCGCGGTTAGAAATAATTGGTTTACTTACATCAGTTGGTGAAGTTCTTCAGCTATCACCACAAGGTCGTTCGTATGCGTTACGTGTCATTCGTGTTCATAGATTATGGGAACGATATCTTGCAGATGAAACCGGGTTAAAAGAAATGGATTGGCATGAAGTTGCAGAAGAAAAAGAACATTCGTTAACTCCTGAACAGGCAGATAAATTAGCCGCACAAATTGGTAACCCAATTTTTGATCCGCATGGGGATCCGATTCCAAATTCTGAGGGGCAAATACCTCAGTTGGAAAGTCAGCCGTTAACTTCACTAAAGAGCGGAGAACTTGGTTTGATTGTTCATATTGAAGATGAACCAAAATCCATTTATTCGCAATTGGTTGCACAGGGTTTGCATGCCGGAATGCAAGTGAAAATGATTGAATCAAATAATGAAAGAATAAAATTTATTGCTGATCTTGAAGAATGTGTTCTGGCACCGTTATTCGCTGCTAATATTGCGATCAAACCAATTCAACCGGAGCTTGAAATAAAAAGTCCATTCAGAACTTTGTCATCATTAAAAATTGGTGAAGAGGGTGTTGTAATAGGAATTTCAAAAGCATGTCGCGGTCAACAAAGAAGAAGATTATTGGATTTTGGAGTAGTTCCCGGAACCAAAATTATTGCTGAACTAAAAAGTGCTTCAGGTGATCCTGTAGCTTATCAAATAAGAGGGGCAAAAATTGCTTTGCGTAAACCTCAAGCAGATTTGATCTACATTAAAGATTTTGAAAAGGAGAATAATTAACCGTGACTGAAATTAATAAATGCGAAACTTGCCCTGTTCATAATCTTGGAAACTTAAAAAGATTAGGAATAAATATGGAGCAATTCGATTATGTGGTTGCTCTCGCAGGAAATCCCAATACAGGTAAAAGCACCGTGTTTAATAATTTGACCGGACTTCGTCAGCACACAGGAAATTGGCCCGGCAAAACTGTCACCCGTGCCGAAGGTGGATTTTCATACAATGATAAGAAATATAAATTAATTGATTTACCGGGAACGTATTCGCTTCTCTCAACAAGTGTAGATGAAGAAATTGCGCGCGATTTTATTTTATTTGGACAACCCGACGTGACTGTTATTGTTGTTGATGCAACACGGCTCGAGCGAAATTTAAACCTTGTACTTCAGGTACTGGAGATTACGGATCGTGCAGTTGTTTGTCTAAACCTGATTGATGAAGCTAAGAGACACAATCTTACGATTGATGAAAGAACTTTAGCTCGTGAGCTAGGAATTCCTGTTGTTCCCACTGCTGCAAGACAGGGGGAGGGAATTCAAGAGCTTGTAAGAAATATAAGTGAGGTTGCTTCAGGAAATATTAAATGTAAACCGCATAGAATAACTTCGTCATCCCGGGAAGTAAAAAATGCAGTGGGGAAATTATCCGAAAATATTGCAGAAGAATTTCCAGGATTGCCAAATACCCGCTGGGTTGCTTTGCGGCTGCTGGAAGGTGATCAAAAAATAGTTGATGCAGTGAAAAATGGTGAGATAAATTCTTTGATCCAAAATCAAAATGTATCAAATAATGTAATGTCAGAATTTTAGAATATTTTATGTTTAATCATCAAACAAATAAAAGAGAAAATATTATTTCACTGGCAAATACATTGCGGGTGAAGGTGGGCAGCAATTTACATGACACTTTGATGGAATCCATTTATCGTGATGCAGAGATAATTGCAAGCCGCTCGGTAGCTTTGAAGGGAGAAAAATCTCGATTTAATTTTGATAGAACTCTTGATAAGATAGTTACAAGCCGTTTACTTGGATTTCCTTTGATGTTCCTTTTATTGGCAATTGTTTTTTGGATAACAATTAGCGGTGCAAATGTTCCATCTGAATTTATCGCTTCAATTCTGATTGATAAGCTGCATCCTATCTTAAAAGAATTTGCTGTTTCAATCAATTCACCAAATTGGTTGAGCGGTGTATTATTAGACGGGGCATATCTTTCAATGGCTTGGGTAGTGAGTGTTATGCTTCCTCCAATGGCAATTTTCTTCCCAATGTTTACGCTGCTAGAAGATTTTGGTTACCTGCCTCGTGTTGCTTTCAACTTCGATAATCTTTATAGAAAAGCAGGTGCCCACGGCAAACAAGCATTAACAATGACAATGGGATTTGGCTGTAATGCCGCAGGAATTGTTGCAACAAGAATTATTGACAGCCCTCGCGAAAGATTGATTGCAATAATTACAAATAATTTTTCTCTGTGTAATGGAAGATGGCCAACACAAATTTTAATTGCCACAATTTTTATCGGTGGTGCAGTGCCATCATATCTTGCAGGCATCGCATCAGCAGGTGCGGTGGTTTTTATTGCCGTGCTTGGAATATTTTTAAGCTTAGTTTTGTCATGGGTTCTTTCTCGAACTGTTTTAAGAGGACAAGCTTCGGCATTTAGTCTTGAACTTCCTCCTTACAGACCACCGAGAATTTTACACACACTTTATACTTCTTTAATAGATAGAACA
>DAIMIJ010000207.1:0-3850 GCA_036722835.1 Ignavibacteriaceae bacterium
GAAGACAAAAACTTGATTAGGAAAAGTTTCAATTATTTGTGTAAATTAAAAGAAGAATTGAATTCCGAGGGTTACGGCTTAAAAGAATTATCCATGGGAATGACAAGCGATTATGAAATTGCAATTGAAGAAGGCGCAACAATGCTAAGAATCGGTTCAGCTATTTTTGGCGAAAGGATTTATAACAAAGAATAAAAATGATATTCACACCAGACGGCATAAGGAAACAAGAGTTCAATAAATCCTTTAGGGGATTTGATAAGGAAGAAGTACACGCTTTTTTAGAAAAGCTTTCTGCTGAGTTCGAAACGCTGTTTAATGAAAATGAAGCGATTAAAAACGAGTTGGAAGAAACCAAACAGAAGCTCGAGAAATTCTTGCAGATTGAAAATAAAATTCAGCGGACCTTGACAGAAACCGAAACGAAGTCAAATAAAAAAATTGAAGAAACCCAAAATAAGGCAGGTGAAATTTTACGCTTAGCGGAGGAAAAATCAACCGAGCTTCTGCAAAAATCCCGTGAAGAAGCTGACAGATTGAAATCAGCGGTGATAAATCTTCGTGAAGAAAAAGAGATTCTTATTACAAAACTTAAAACAGTCATAGATTATCAAGCTCATCTTCTCGAAATGAAAGTTGAAGATGCCGGAGAAGAAATAAAAGAGAAAAAAAGAGCCGAGCCAAGCTCCGGTGTAGAAATAAATGTTAATGATATTGTTCAAAAATTACTTTAGCAATGAGTAGCTTAAAACAGAAAATAGAGGAAACACTTTCAGTAATTCATAAGCATACGGAGGATGATTATTCCATTGGGATAATACTTGGGACAGGCTTAGGTGGTTTGGTTAAAGAGATAAATATCAGCCATCAAATTGATTATGGGGATCTTCCTTATTTTCCGCTGTCAACTGTAGAATCGCATCATGGTAAACTGATCTTTGGTAAAGTTGCAGGTAAGAATATTGTAGCTATGCAAGGCAGATTTCATTTCTACGAAGGATATTCGATGCAGCAGATTACATATCCCGTTCGTGTTATGAAGTATTTGGGAGTTAAGACTTTACTTGTTTCCAATGCTTGCGGAGGGATGAACCCGCAATACCGAAAAGGCGACATTATGCTTATGGTTGATCACATAAATTTATTGGGAGATAATCCGCTTATCGGAAAAAATGAAGATGAACTTGGCCCGCGTTTTCCTGATATGAGTGAACCATACAGTTTGGAATTAATCAGCATTGCAGAAAAAGTGGCGGCTGAAAATAATATTAAAGTTCAGAAAGGAGTTTATGTTGCTGTCCCGGGTCCAAACCTTGAAACAAAAGCTGAATATAAATTCCTCAGAGAAACCGGTGCAGATGTTGTGGGTATGTCGACTATTCCGGAAAACATTGTTGCAAACCACATGGGAATGAAAGTGCTTGGCATCAGCATCGTAACGGATGAATGTTTCCCCGAAACTCTAAAACCGGTTAACGTCCAAGAAATTATTGCAACTGCAATGGCTGCAGAACCCAATATGACTCTCATTATGAAAGAGGTTATTAAAAAATTATGAAAATAAAAAAAGATTTGTTCATCAGATATGTTGTACCGGCTCTTCTTGCAGTGTTATTGTTCGCATCAAACTTTCTAAATAAAAAACTTTTTGGTTTTGATGATCAAAATTTTGCAGTGTGGTTTGTTCTTTCTGTTTTATGCTTTACATGCGGCTGGTATATTAATCAATCACTCGGCTGGCGTTTAGGCGGACGGGTTGTCTTTTCAATTATTGTTGCTGCAACATTCATCAGCATAATTATGATTACGTTTTTCCAGGAATATTTTGATGCCAATGAGCTTATCACTGAAAATTTGCTTCTTTACAGCTTAAGGAATATAATGCTTGGTGCAATGGCATTTTTCGGCATGGCTTTAGCAGAAGTTTTGATGCTTCAAAAAGATTTGCTTGTGTTCCAGGAGAAGCAAAAAATAATTGATGAAACCGGAAAAGATTTAAGGAAAGAAGCTGAACTTGAATTGAGAGAAGCAAAAATTAAAGCTCAAAAAATCTTGAATGATGCCGAAGCTGAAGCAAAAGATATCACATTAAAAAAAGATCGGATAGAAAAAGAACTGAAAGAGTTTATCCGAACTGAGAAAGAGTTTATTAAGAAATACGAAAAACCGGAATGAATTGAGTAAAAATGTTCAAGCAAAATTTAGAAAAGATTAATTATCCTGAAGTAGAAAAGAATATTTTAGAATTCTGGGAGAAGAATAAAATATTCGAAAAGAGTATTTCTTCGCGCGATGAGAATAATCTATTTACATTTTATGAAGGACCGCCAACTGCAAACGGAAAGCCCGGCATTCATCATGTAATGGCAAGAACTTTGAAAGATCTTGTTTGCAGGTATAAAACTTTGAAAGGTTTTCGTGTTGAAAGAAAAGCCGGTTGGGATACCCACGGTTTGCCTGTTGAAATTGAAGTTGAAAAAGAACTTGGAATTCAAAATAAGAGTGAGATTCCCAACTACGGAGTTGCAAAGTATAATGCTGCTTGCAAGGCATCTGTATTTAAGTATCTAAATCTTTGGGAACAAATGACAACGAGGATGGGCTATTGGATTAATCTTGATTCGGCCTATGTCACTTTCAAGAATGAATATATTGAGTCTGTCTGGTGGGCTTTATCAGAACTTTTCAAAAAAGGATTACTATACAAAGGATTTAAAATCGTTCCTCAATGTCCGCATTGCGAAACTCCGCTATCGTCTCATGAACTTTCTCTCGGTTATGAAGAAGTTAGAGATCCAAATGTTTATGCAAAATTTAAGTTGAAGGATGAGGACGCTTCAATTTTGGTTTGGACAACTACGCCGTGGACACTTATTTCAAATGTTGCTCTTGCCGTTGGACCCGAAATTGACTATGTGAAAATTAATGTTGAGGGACACGGAGTACTTTATCTTGCAAAAGCAAGATTGTCAGTCATCAAGGAAGATTATACGATTCTTGAAGAACTTAAAGGACAAGAATTATTAAATAAAGAATACGAACCGTTGTACAATTACATCCCTGTTGGTAAAAAGGCATGGTACATAATTCCCGGTGAATTTGTAAGCACTGAAGATGGAAGCGGAGTTGTTCATATCGCGCCTGCTTTTGGTGCAGATGACTATGAGATCTCTAAGAAATTTAATTTGCCCTTCATTCAACCTGTTACAATTGGCGGTAGATTTACTGATGAAGTGAAAGATTTTGCAGGACGATTGGTTAAAACGATTAAGTTCAAAACACACGAAGAAAAAGGCGTTGACCCGGACGTACTCAGAAATCTGAAAGAAAGAAAATTAATCTACAGATCTTCAAACGATTACCTTCACTCTTATCCTCACTGCTGGAGGTGCGATAATCCTCTAATTTATTATGCAAGGGATAGTTGGTACATCAAAACCACTGATCTTGCACCGAGAATGATTGAGCTAAATAAAACAATTAATTGGGCGCCGCCCGAAGTTGGTTCCGGCAGATTTGGTAATTGGCTTGAAGAAAATAAAGACTGGTCATTATCTCGAGACCGCTATTGGGGAACACCGCTTCCAATTTGGATAAGCGAGGGAAATGATGAGATGTTCTGTGTTGGTTCTATTGCTGAACTGAAAGAAGGATTTATTGTAAGAGATGACAAGAAGATTTTTATAAAAGATTTACTTGACTCAGAAATAGATCTTCATAAACCTTTTGTTGATGAGATTAAAATTGAGAAAGACGGTAAAATATTTTCAAGAACTTCAGAATTAATTGATGTATGGTTTGATTCCGGTGCAATGCCTTTTGCTCAGTATCATTATCCTTTTGAAAATAA
>DAIMIJ010000208.1:0-3828 GCA_036722835.1 Ignavibacteriaceae bacterium
TTTTTAGAAAAAATGTCAACTTTGTTGCCATCAAAATCGGTTACCAAACCGCCGGCTTCTTCGACAATAAGTTTACCTGCACACATATCCCATGGTTTAAGATGTACTTCCCAAAATCCGTCGAATACACCTTTTGCTACATAACAAAAATCAATTGCAGCAGAACCGAGTCTTCTTATACCGCGAGAAGCTTTGGTAAAAGCCACGAACTTGCCAAGCGCATTTTCGGGATTTTCTCTTACATCATAAGGAAAACCTGTAACTAACAAAGCATGTCTAAGATTTGCGTTATCATTCACTTTAATTTTTTTACCATTCTCATAAGCACCATTATTCAACTCTGCTGAATAAATTATATTCTGCATGATGTCGTAAACAACTCCGGCAATAGTTTCACCACTTTTTTGAAGACCGATAGAAACAGCAAATATCGGTAAGCCATGAGCAAAATTAGTCGTGCCGTCTAAAGGATCAACCACCCAATTATATTCTGATTTGCTTAACGAGGTTCCTCCCTCTTCAGTGATGATTCCGTGAGTAGGATATTTCTTCTTTATAAAGTTGACAATAATTTTTTCTGATGCTTTGTCGACTTCTGTAACTAAATCGGATTCATTGGTTTTAAATTCAAAACTGAAATCTGTATTGAATTTGGAACGAATCAGTTCACCGGCCTCTTTGGAAATGTTAATTATATCTTCTAGCATAATAGTTATATTCTTTTTTAGTGTGAATAAAATCTATGGGAAAATTCCAAACAGCAATTCACAAATCTCAAATAATTACCAATTAACAATATTCAAATCTCAATTAATTATATTGAAATTTGAAAAATTTAATATTGAAATTTGTCTGTTATTTGAGGATTGTATTTTGGGATTTAACCATACAGATTGTTGGCACAAAAATAACTATAAATTAAACTGAAAATCACTTTACAAAATCATTTCAATTTTACAAAGTAGCATAGTTTTTCCTTCCTTGATACGCCCTCTTAATTTTGATATATTTTCCATGCGAAATAAAATTGATAATATAATGGAGAAAAGTTTTGGCTATAGCTGAAAAGATAGATGATAAAAAACCGGTACAAAATAATATTCTTGATAACATTCCCCCCATTCTACCGATACTTCCTTTAAGAGATATTGTAATTTTTCCTTATATGATTTTCCCGGTGCTTGTGGGGAGAGAGCATTCAATTAAAGCAGCAAACTATGCGTCGGAAAATACAAAGTACATTTTCCTGTCTGCTCAAAGGAAATCGAGTGTTGAGGATCCTAAAAAGGAAGAAATTTATAAAGATGGAACTATCGCCAAAATAATTCAAATCCTAAAGCTTCCTAATGGATTAATTAAAATTCTTGTTGACGGATTGCTTCAAGGAAGAATTATTGAGTTTACCGATGAAGCACAATTTTTCGAAGGTAGAATTGAAGTTATTATCCCTTCTTATGAAAATGATCATGAGATGAATGCGCTTGTTCGACAAATGTCTCAACTTTTTAAAGATTACGTAAAGATCAATCGCAACATTCCCAACGAAGCCGTTAGCGCATTTGATAATATTGAAGAACCTGACCGCAAATTGTTTTATGTTGCTGCAAATATCAATCAACAAATTGATGTGAAGCAGACAATACTTCAAAAAACAGATATCAAAGAACAATTTTACGAAGTAATAAAAATCCTGAATTCTGAAATTGATATTCTTCGAATAGAAAAAGAGATTGATAATAAAGTCCAGGAGAATATTGCTAAGACACAGCGCAAGTTCATCATCCAGGAGCAAATAAAAATCCTTCAGGATGAACTTGGTGATGAAGAAGATATAACTCCTGAGTTTGCTAAGATTCGCGATGGAATTAAAAAAGCAAAAATGTCTAAAGAAGCCGAAGCAAAAGCTACCGAGGAGTTTAACAAACTTAAGAAGACGCCGTCAATGTCCCCCGAATCTACAGTGATACGGAATTATCTCGAATGGTTAATCGATGTTCCGTGGTCGAATAGAACGAAAGATAATCTTGATGTAAAGCATGTTCAGAAAATTTTAGACGAAGATCATTTTGGTTTAGAAAAACCTAAGGAAAGAATTGTTGAACATATTGCAGTATTAAATCTTGTTAAGACTATCCGAGGACAAATTTTATGTTTTGTCGGACCTCCCGGAGTTGGTAAAACCTCGCTCGGTAAATCTATTGCAAGAGCATTAGGAAGAAAATTTGTTCGAATAAGTTTAGGTGGAATCAGAGATGAAGCTGAAATTCGCGGGCACCGCAGAACTTACATTGGTTCAATGCCAGGGAAAATTATTCAATCCATGAAAAAAGCCGGGACAATAAATCCTGTTATGCTTCTTGATGAAATAGATAAGATGAGCATGGATTTTAGAGGCGATCCTTCATCAGCTATGCTTGAAGTTTTAGATCCCGAGCAGAACTATACTTTTAGCGATCATTATCTCGAAGTTGATTATGATTTGTCGCAGGTAATGTTTATTACAACTGCAAATGTTCGCTACAATATACCATTGCCGCTTCAAGATAGAATGGAAATAATTGAACTACCCGGTTATCTTGAATATGATAAAATGGAAATTGCTAAACGACACATCATTCCCAAGCAGATTGATGCACACGGATTGACAAACAAAAATGTTACAATCACAGACACAGCAATTAAAAAATTAATTTCCGAATATACGCGTGAAGCAGGTGTTCGTAACCTTGAAAGAGAATTAGCTTCCGTGTTCAGAAAACTTACAAAAGATATCGTTGTCAAAGAGTCTTCAAATGGTAAAGTTAAGCAGAAGGACCATTTTATAGTTGATGAGATCAAAGTTGAAGATTATCTCAAGATTCCTCGATTCAGACATCTAAAACATGTTACGGAAAAAAAGATTGGAAGCGTAACGGGTTTGGCATGGACAAGTGTCGGCGGCGAACTGCTAAATGTTGATGTTACAATAATGAACGGTTCTGAAAAACTAACTTTAACCGGACAGCTTGGAAATGTGATGAAGGAATCTGCACAAGCTGCATTAAGCTACATAAGATCGGAAGCGAAAAGATTTGGCTTGAATCCCGATTTTTATAAGGACAAAGAGGTTCACATTCATCTTCCCGAAGGTGCAATTCCAAAAGATGGACCTTCTGCAGGAATAACAATGGCAATGGCTTTACTTTCTGCTGTCAGCGGAAAACCTGCTTTAAACGATGTTGCCATGACAGGTGAAATAACTCTGCGCGGAAATATTTTGCCAATTGGCGGACTGAATGAAAAATTAATGGCTGCTAAAAGAAATGAAATAAAAACTGTTCTTATTCCTAAAGACAACGAGATTGATTTAATTGAAATTCCCGAGAAAGTAAAAGATGGATTACAAATTATTCCAGTTGATTCCGTAGCTTCGGCTGTTCGTTATGTAATTCCTGAATTAATAGTCTCAACCAAAAAAGAAAAGTCTGCCAAGAAAAAAAAGTGATTTAATATGACTGAAATAATTATATCTGACAGCAATTTAACAACTGATGAAAAGTACAAGCTTCTTTACCAACAGCTTGGTTCACTCGTTCTGAAAGAAGATAATCTCATTTCAAATCTTGCTAATGTTACGGCGGCGCTGAAACAAACATTTGATAAAATTAGCTGGATCGGTTTTTATTTATACGATGGGAAAAAACTTTATCTCGGACCATTTCAGGGAAATGTTGCTTGTACAAATATCGAAATTGGTAAAGGTGTCTGCGGAAAATCAGCACAGTTGAGAAAAACAATCATTGTTCCGGATGTTCATCAATTTCCCGGACATATATTTTGCGATGCAGA
>DAIMIJ010000209.1:0-3827 GCA_036722835.1 Ignavibacteriaceae bacterium
TAGAAAATCCGAGTCCCTTAAGCTTGTTGACGATCCTGATAGCCCGTTTAAGCCGTTCCTCACGAAAAAATTTTAGATAACGTTCAAGTTCTCTATTGTCGGGATCGATAAAATAACCAAGAATGTGCACTTCTCTATCACCAATGTCAGAGCTGACTTCCAGTCCCGGGATAACTTCTACTCCAAAGTCTTTACCAACGGATGCTGCTTCATAAATTGCAGATAAATTATCGTGATCGGTTATGCTTATTATATCTAGACCGGCTTTCTTAACCACTTGAATCAGTTCGATCGGGCTGTAATATCCATCTGAATGATTGGTATGGATATGTAAGTCAATTTTACAGTTCATAAAATTAATGGTAGTACTCTTTAAATTTTTCGTAATTATTTATTGTCAACCTTGTTCCTTCCAATTCGATCAGACCTCTCTTAACGAAAGAATGCAGTGTGCGCGAAATAGTTTCCCGTGATGTTCCAGCCATATTTGCTAAATCATGCTGGAAGGGAAGTCTTTCAATTTCAACTTTACCTTGTTTTATTTTTCCTATATCATCAGCTATTTGGAGAATTACGGAAGCAACTTTCCCTTCAGCATCTCTTAGAGATAGAGATTTTATTCTAAGATCGGAAGCACGAAGTCTTCTTGTAAGTTCCTGAAGCAGAGCAACTGAAATTTCGGGATGTGCTTGTAAAAGATTTAAGAAATCTGTTCGTTGAATTATGAACAGTTCGGTCTCTTCATTTGCAATAACGCCAGCAGACCGGCTCAATCCATCTATAATTGCCATTTCGCCAAAGAAATCGGACTCATTGAGAATTGTGAGAATGACTTCTTTTCCGTCATCGCTTGCTCTTGAAACCTTCACTTTCCCGGAAATTATTACAAAGAGAGCAGAACCCGTCTCATTTTCTTTAAGGATTGTAGAATCCTTTTTGTAGAATTTTCTGCTTCCAAGCTGAGAAATTTGTTTTAATCGTTCAGCATCTAATTCCGAAAATATTGGAACAGATTTTAAAAATTCGCCATTGTCTTCCATTTTTATCCTTTGATATTTAACCCTCAAATAATATAAATTTGAGTGTGATTAAAGTCAAATAAAAGAAACTCTGAAAGATAGCAAATTTTTTATTATTGCAGGTAACTACATATAAAGTTTGTACCAAAATTTCATTTATAATTGCTAATTGAGTATTTTTTCATTCTAAATTTTTAATAAAACGGAGAATTATTTGTTATGGGAATGATGGCAAAGATGAGAGGATTAGCTCCTGCCTTCATCATTACTGTGGGTGCATTATTCGTCTTGTTCATGGTAATTTCCGATTCAAATGTTTTGGAAGCGTTAGGTGGAAAAACTAACAATGTCGGTTCGGTAAATGGTGAAGATATCTCTTATCAAGAATTTGTTAATGCTGTTGATCAACAGAGAGAAAACCAAAAAAAGCAAACGGGTAAGGATGTTGACGAGCAGAACATGGAGCAATTGCGCGATCAAGTTTGGGATGCTCTGGTAACCCAAAAGTTACTTGCAGAGCAAATTGATAAGTTTGGTATAACCGTTTCTGATGAAGAAATAAAAGAAACTATTTTGGGAGAAAATCCGCCGCAATTCCTAAAACAAAATTTTATAGATTCTACGGGAAATTTTAATCGTCAAGTTTATGAACAAGCTTTGTTTGATCCTAGAAATAAAGAAGCATTAGTTCAGGCGGAAGAATTTGTGAGACAAAATAGCTTAAATGAGAAATTACAGAGTTTAATTCTTGCTTCGGTAAACATTAGTGAAGCGGATATTAAAAATAAATTCAACGAACAAAATCTAAAGCTTAAAGCACAATATCTTTTAGTTGACCTTTCTCTATATCCCGATTCAACCGTTAAGTATGAGGATAATGATCTGAGAAAATACTACAACGAAAATCTTGATAAATATAAGAATCAAGCGCAAAGAAAACTTCAATACGTTTTATTTTCGAACCGGCCTTCTGCTGATGATTCTGCAACAATTAAACGGAATTTGGAAACTGTAGCAGATAAATTTAAAAAAGATACTTCTAGTTTTGAATCTTATGTGGAAATTTACTCTACCGTTCCGTACTCAAAAGATACGATGGCATTAAACGCTCTCTCTCCGGCAGTTTCTGAAATATTGGCCAAAACATCACCGGGCAGTGTTGTTGGACCTGCTGCAGCTCCTGAAGGATACGTTCTTTATAAACTTGTCGCTGTAGTTCCTTCAAAAGAAACATTAGCCAAAGCGTCTCATATATTAATAAATAACATGGGAAGTGATGAGAAAAATCTGGAAGAAGCAAACAAGGTTTATAATCAATTAATAACCGGCGGAGACTTTGAAAAAATTGCTAAGGAAAAATCAGGTGACCCGGGCAGCGGAAGCAAAGGCGGAGATCTCGGCTGGTTTGGTAAAGGTGCAATGGTTCCGGAATTTGATAAAGCTGTTTTTGCCGGAGCCGTTGGAGTTATTCAAAAACCGGTTAAGACTAATTATGGCTATCATATTATTAAAGTAACAGCAAAATCAAACAGCAAATACGTTGTAGAAAAGATTGTAAATCCTATTCAGACCTCTGCATCTACAATTGATGCAAATTATAATGCTGCACAAGATTTTGCTTACGTTGCCGATAAAAATGGCTTTGAAAAAGAAGCTAAGCTGATGAACTTTAAAGTGCAGGAAACTTCACCTTTTGTCAAAGAATCTTATTCCATTCCCGGAATTGGAGCTAACAAAAGACTAGTTGATTTTGCATATGAGAATGGTTTGAATAAAGTTAGCGAAGTTCATAAAGTTACAAACGGATATGTTGTTTGCAGAATTTCTGAGGTAATAAATGAAGGAGTGAAACCCTTCGATGATGTGAAGAATTTAGTGAAGCCGTTGGTAATTCGTGAAAAGAAATATTTAATGGCAAAGAACTACGCAGAAAAATTAAAATCTCAAATTGGCGGTGATTTATTTAAAGCAAAATCTTTAAATCAAAAGTTATTAGTAGATACAACCGGTCAAATTAGTCCAAACGGTTCAATTCCTAACATCGGAAGAGATTACGCTTTCATTGATGCTGCTGTAAAAGCCGAATTAAACAAGGTTACAGAACCGGTTAGAGGATTCAGAGGACAGTTCTTAATTAAAGTAACTGAAAGATCTTCATTTGATTCTGCTGCATATTCAATTCAAAGAAATTCGATTAGAGATCAGCTATATCAAGAAAAAAGAAGTATGTATGTTAATCAATGGTTGGAAAAGCTTAAAAAAGATGCAAACATAAAAGACAATCGTTACATCTTTTTTGGTCGTTAATTTTTATACTTCATTTTTAATCGCCCCCATTCATATTGCAAATTGATGATGGGGGTTTTTTATTTTTGTAAAGTAATCAAATTATTTTTTGAATAGTGCAGTGATAATTTTTTTTGATATGAAAATCAAGATAACAGCAATAATAATTTTAGTTTTTAGTTTGAATTCATTCGCACAATTCAATAAAACTTTTGGAATCAGCATCAATGCAGTATACAACACAAGCGCAAGAATTTACCTGTCTCCGAATTCCTCCGATATCATCTTAAGAAATAACTCTTTCATCATAGAAAATATTTTTAATCCTTCTGTTGATTTTAGATATAAGCTTTCTGAAACAATTATTTTGGGATTCAGCACCGAATACATGACCACTACTTCCATCGGACCAAACTTAACTGTATTCCTTGGCACCAGCACTGCAGCAATTGATGTTGAAGATGGTTTTCAGCTTATTCCGTTGGAACTATCCGCATATTATCTTCTTCCATTTTCAACCGA
>DAIMIJ010000210.1:0-3827 GCA_036722835.1 Ignavibacteriaceae bacterium
ATATAATTTCTAACGTCTTGAATTTTATCATCACCAACGCCTATTGCCAAATATTCGTCTTGCCATTCAAATTTTACAGTTTTCAATTTATTTTTGTTTATCCAGTACGATGACTCGCCTTTTATTAGCTGAGCAATTTTACCGATGCTCAAGTCGTCATTTAAAGAGATTAAACAATGAACGTGATCTGTGTAACCATTTATGAAATCAATAAAAATATTTTTAGTACGTGCATTTTCTTTTATGTGTTGAAACACATTTGAACGAATATCATCTGTTAAGAACGAATAACGATTTTTTGTTGACCAAACATAATGAACATAGATTTTAATAAATGACATATTAAGTTTTGGCTAAAGCCGTTGTATCCTATTCTTATCTATCACAACGCCATAAATGGCGTTTCTAATGAGAATTTATGTATCACAAATCATTCGATTTATAAATGGTTACCTTACTTAATGCTTCCGAGAAATTTACCAGACTCACTTAGGAATTGAACCATCGAGTTGACTGAAGTAGTCATCAAATCCAGCATTGCCGAGGGATATATTCCTAAGAAAATAATTATCAAACTCAACGGAACGAGCATTGCATATTCTCTCAAATCTAGATCCGGTAATGAAGCCCATTTTTCATTAAGCTTACCGAGATAAATTCTTTGCAATGTCCATAACATGTAGCCGGCACCTAAAAGAATTCCGAGAGTCGAAATGATTGCAATAACTCTAATTGTTTCAAATCCAAAGCTGCCGATAAAAACAAATGCCTCAGAAATAAATCCACTCAACCCCGGTAGACCAATTGCGGCAAAAAAAGCTAAAGTAGAAAACCCGGCATACACAGGCATCTGAACTGCTAAACCGCCAAACCCATCAATATCTCGAGTATGAGCGCGGTCATAAATAACTCCCACAGTTAAGAAGAGCATTGCAGTGATTGTACCATGATTAAACATCTGAAGAATTGCTCCAGATATTCCTAAAGTATTTAGTGATGCCATTCCCAGCAAAACAAATCCCATGTGTGAGATTGATGAATAAGCAATCAGCTTTTTAAAATCCTTTTGTGCCATTGCAGTTAGAGCACCATAAATAATATTTATCATACCGAACAGAGCTATGTACCAAATCAATTGCCTCGTAATTTCCGGGAATATTGGATAGTTGACACGTAATATTCCATATGTACCCATTTTCAATAAAACGCCTGCAAGGATAACGCTGATAGCAGTTGGTGCTTCGACATGAGCATCGGGAAGCCATGTATGAAATGGAAACATTGGAATCTTGATTGCAAATCCTATAAACAATCCAAGGTAGGCTAAGAATCGAAGATTATTCGGGTTGAATGGAGATAATATTCCATTAGCTGTATAATTAGCTGGATCCATCATGGTTAACATATTAAAAGTAAAAACTTTGGAACCATCAGCTAATGTTTCTGTCGTGCTAAAATATAATCCAATTAGTGCGAGAAGAATGAATATACTTCCGAACAAAGTGTAAAGGAAAAATTTGATTGCTGCATATTCTCTTCGAGGTCCGCCCCAAATACCAATTAAGAAATACATCGGGAGGAGCATCAATTCCCAGAAAATGTAGAAGAGGAAGAAATCCAAAGCGACAAAAACACCCATCATTCCTGTATCGAGTAAAAGGAACATTGCAAAGTAACCCTTTACGGATTTATTGATGCTGAATGATGAGAGCGTTGCGATAAAAGTAATTATAGCTGTTAAAAGAACGAGTGGCACGCTAAGCCCATCAATTCCCAAGTAGTAATCAATTTTAATTCTTCCAATCCAGGATAAACCGGCGATATCAATCCATCTAAATTTTTCTATGAATTGAAATGAGTTTGGATCAAATATTCCGCCTTTTGAATAATTAAAATTGGCCAGGATAATTATTGACAGCACAACTTGCAGACTTGTAATCAGCAATGTGAAACCTTTAATAACTTTTTCCTGGTTTTTGGGGATGAATAAAATTATCACCATCCCGAGAATGGGAAGTAATGTTATCCATGAAAGAATTGGAAAGTTTGCCATTTTGTTACCTAGAATGACTTAAATAAAAATAATATAATCAATAAGGAAAAGATCACCAGCACAATGTAAGTCTGAACTTTCCCTGTTTGAAATTTTCTAAATAAAAGACCAATAAAGCCGCTGAAATAAGCCGTGAAATTAACTAAACCATCAACAACACCGTTATCAAATTTCCCGCTTAATTTTGAAACGCCTCTTGTTATTGATGCCGATCCATTTACAATTCCATCAATGATATTGTTATCAAACCATCTTAGGAAATTGCTGAAAGCGAGAGTTCCTCCAACAAACACAGTATTATAAAATTCATCGAAGTACCATTTGTTGTAAGATAAATTATAAAGAGGTTTAACCTTTGCCGCTAATTTATCCGGATCAATTTTTTTCCACTGATAAAATAAAAATGCGAATAAGATTCCTAATCCCGCAACAAAACCAGATAACAATATTGTCGGCACATGTGCCGAGTGCATAGCATGAGTATATTCATGAGAGAAAGTAACTTCCTCATCTTTTGCTATAGCGATATCTTCTTTTGGTTCTTCAATCATAAAAGAATAACGGGATGATTCCGGAATCGAAAGAACCGGCGGTTTAATCCACTTTGATAAAAGCCATCCGGAATCAGCGTTAAAAGGATTTGGTGTGTACCAAATAAAAATTGATAAACCTGAAAGAAGAACTAACGGCATGACCATCAAGAAAGAAGATTCGTGAGCATGATCAAATTTTTCTTTATTCTTCGGTTCACCATGAAATGTGAGAATTATTAATCTGAACATGTAGAATGCTGTCAACATTGCAACGGTGAAACCAATTAGAGGGAAGAACCAATTTCCTGTTAAAGATGTGAATGCTAAAGTACCAGCTAAAATTCCGTCTTTGCTTAAAAATCCTGAAGTGAAAGGAATTCCTGATAATGCAAGGGAAGCAAGTAAAAATGTTGCATAAGTAATTGGCATCTTCTTTCTCAGACCACCCATTTTTTGTATGTCTTGCTCATGATGCATAGAATGGATTACCGAACCTGAACCAAGAAACAAACATGCTTTGAAAAATGCATGTGTGATAAGATGAAAGAAAGCGAAGACGTATGCACCAACTCCTAATGCCATTATCATGTAACCAAGCTGGCTTATAGTTGAATAAGCCAAAACTCGTTTTATATCATTCTGAGTTAATGCAATTGTTGCTGGAATAAATGCGGATAAAGCTCCGATAATTGCGATAACTAGTAGAGCATCACCTGAAAGAATTGGAAATATTCTTACGATGAAATAAACACCGGCGGCAACCATTGTTGCAGCATGAATCAATGCGCTGACGGGAGTTGGACCTTCCATAGCGTCGGGTAACCAAACATGAAGAGGAAACTGGGCTGATTTTCCGATTGCTCCGCAGAATAAAAGTAAGCCTGTTATTGTTAACCAAAAATCACTGTTAAATGGTAACTGTCCAGCAGCAACAGCGTTAAATATTTCCTGAAATGAAAATGATTTATATGTGACAAACAGTATTAGAATTCCGGCAAACATTCCTAAGTCACCAATACGGTTCACAATGAATGCTTTTTTTCCTGCATCGGAGGCGGACTTTTTCTCAAACCAAAAACCTATAAGCAAATAAGATGACAGCCCAACTAGTTCCCAGAAAATATACATCATTAAGACATTGTTGGTTAGGACGATTCCTGTCATAGAAAAGGTGAATAATCCTAAGTAAGCGAAGTATCTATTGTATCTTAAATCGCCTTTCATATAATCAATTGAGAAGA
>DAIMIJ010000211.1:0-3812 GCA_036722835.1 Ignavibacteriaceae bacterium
ACATCGGCTAATTTTATATTTTTCAATTCATCCAGAAACTGCTTGTCATAATTAAAGTCGTTGTTAAAATAAAGCGAGCTGCCCAAATAAAAAGCCTGGTTAATGCTCGAAAGTCTTCTGAACATCATTCTTCCAAGGTACATGTTAATTGATTTTTCAACTTGATCTTGTGTCAGTGAATCAAGAGCCGCCGTCTGGAAAAACTTGGGATATTGTGGAGACAATTTATCAATGTTCTGTGGTCGTGTTCCCTGCGAAACATAGAAAAGTGCTTTATCTTTTACCACTTCAATACCGGCGCTCATGTTATAAGCCATTCCTTGCTTTTCGCGGATATCAAAAATTATTTCTTCAGCAAGAATTAAAGAAAGAGCCTGAAGAGCCGGCGCATCTTTGGGATCAATTAGGGTGATGAATCCCCAGAAAATATATGATCGTTCACCGCCGCCTAGTTTTTCAATGGTGACCGGTTTATCCCTCAAGAGCAATTTTGAAGTAAATACCTCAGGTTCTTTTTCTAAAGAAACAATATCAAATTGATTGAAGAGTGAGTTGATTATGTCCGGATTTTCCGGAGATACGACAGAAATAATCATATTTGATGGTTTAAAATATTCTTTTGTGAAACCTAATAAATTATCGTAGGTCAGCTCAACTTTATTTTGTAAAAACGGATTTGGCTCATAGACTAAGGACTTGTACTCAGTGTCAAATAATTTCTTAGCTTTATCACTTCTCATAGACATCATTTCAAAACCTTTAAATTTCTCAACTGCTTTTTTGAATTCGTCTGCAGTAGGTACAAAATCTTTCAATTGAGTGTTGATATATTTTATTGCATTGGCTAAATCATCAGCTAATCCTTCAACTCTGATGTAACCAAAATCAGGGTGTAAGTATATATCATCCATTGGAATCATCGGATTGTCATTTACCGTAAATGCAAACCCAAACTGGCTGCTTATTTTTTGATTTTCTTCGGATGCTAATCGTTGATTAAGACAATCGTGTAATATTTTAGCGGCGTCTTTACCATACTTCGATTCATGTATGGCTTTGTGCTTTACCAAATAATGAATTGCTAAAAGATTGCTCTTATCATTTTGTACAACAATTAAATTTTTACCTGTTGTTTCGTCTTGAAAGGATTTTATTTCTCGAACTGCTTCAGTTTTGTTCCCTTCATCTTTAGGTGATGGAGATTGAATTATGATAATAGGATTTGCAGAAACTTTTAGTGTCTCAAGTTCCTTACCGGCTTTATAAAATTCGTTTCCGTTATAGGATGCAAGAACAGCTTCAATACCGTTAATAACAAGCTCGTTTGAATTATAAATGCCGAACATATGCGGCTTTTCAATATTTTTCAGAAAATCTGTCCGCGCCTTAATAACCTCTATCTCAACTTCTTCGGCAGGAAATGTAAAACTCAATTTTGTTAATTTTACTGATATTGAATTTACAAGTTCATCAATGTCGATAGCTTCACTTAGAATAATATCTGCTTCTAAAAAATTATTTAATGGTGATGTGCGGGAAATAAATTTTAGCGATTTTACGATTTGTGGAAATTCCGACTTCAATGAAGTTTGAAAAGCCTCTTGATTTTTTTCCAGTACTAAATCCATCAACTGAAAATATTCTAACGATTGAGATTGCGGCAATGAATAAAATAATTGTAATACCGTATCTTCGCCGTCATAAAAACGATAGTAAGCAGTATTTGTTTTGATTGCTTGAAATTTGGGAAATTGAAAGCCGGTTGCTAATTCCGAATTTTCATTCCGAACTATCTGACCCGGCTTTACTTTTCCGTAAATTTCCTTAATAAGAGATAGCATTTTTTTTGTTTCAAAATTTCCAATAATGCTCATTATCATATTATTCGGTACATAATTATTTTTATAAAATGTATTCACTTCATCACGTGACATAGACTGTATAGTAGAATAAGTTCCAAGAGTTGGCAATGAAAGAGCATGTCCATTGTATATAATCGAGAGCGTATTTCGTCCGAACTGCTCCTGAGGATTGGCTAAACTTTTAGAAATCTCTTCTAATACAATTCCTTTTTCCTTTTCGAATTTTTCGACAGGTAGAGTTGAATTAAAAAGCATATCGGCTTGTATTTCCATTCCCTTTCGAATATTTTCAGTTGGCGTTACCATCATAAAATCAGTGTAGAAATTATCTGTGTGTGCATTGTTGTAGCCGCCAATCCTATCTACATCATCATATAATTGTTTTTGCGTGCGAGTTGTCGTTCCGTTGAATAATAAATGCTCAAGCATATGACTCATACCGCTTGTAGAAAAGTTTTCATATGCGGAGCCGACTTTTATAACAACGTTAACACCCACCATCGGCAACGCAGGATTTTCAATTAGAAGTACTTCCATACCGTTATCTAATTGATAAATGGAAACTCCTTTTGGAAGCGTTTGCGATGTTAATTCACTGCTCTGTGCAGTATTAAATGTATAAAAGCTGGAGATAATGCAAAGTGTGATAAAAGATAAAATTGAAAATTTTCTTCTCATGCTGGAAGCTCCCATATTTTCTGGATTGAATAAACCGATCAAGTAATAAGACGAATAATAAGTGGAATCTTTTTATAAACCTTTGACTAATAGAAAACCAGTTTATTAAAGTTTACGATGATTCCTTTAAAAATGTATTTGCGTATTTTCTATAAAATTTTGAACTCTTACTAATTTTTTGAAGTACTAAAAAGTAAAATAATTAGAATCTCAATTCAAGCGAAAAACGAGAGACTTTTCCTAATTCATAATAATCAACCAGAGCATAATCAAAACTAACTTGCTGACTGCCAACATTTAATTTTACTCCCGCACCAAAAGTCCATTTTTCAACATCATAATTTATTTTATAACCAGCCCGTACAAAAAATGCCTCCTGCCACGAATATTCTCCTCCAATATTTAATCTCTCATTATTATCATTCGGGTGATTGCCGTCTATCGCCATAGTAACACGATGATCCACAGCTTCGAAAAGAGGATCATTTCCTCCCAAAATATCCATGGCTACACCGATACGGAAATTTAAAGGCAAAGGCCATGGTTCTGTTTTTAAACGTGCATCAGGATTGTAATCTCCCGAAACTCCTTTATTTATATCTGCTAGTGTAATTAAATCACGTCCTTCAAGCTGCATGCTGCCTCCAAAGTTGGAAACGCACATTGCTATCACCAAATTATGAAAACCGGTACGGAGATAAGTCCCAATATCCAAAGCAAATGTATTAGCCGATTCATTATAGGCATCTTGCTGAATATATTTTGCAGTTACTCCAACTGAAAAACGATCAGTTAACGCACGGGCATATGATAATCCAATAGCAATATCATTTACATTATAAAAAACTCCAGTACCTTCCGGCTGCTCAACTGTTGTAACTTCTTGCTCATTAGTTGATAATGATGTTGCGCTTATTCCGAGAGCATCTTCTTCACCAAAAGGTATAACAATACCAGCATAATTGTGAAATATCTCAGCGAACCATTGAGAATGACTTACACTTACGGAAATAGTTTTCAGGTTTGTGATGCCGGCAGGATTCCAGTACAAAGCACTTACATCGTTGGCAACGGCTGCAAAGCTCTCACCCATTCCGACCGGTCTGGCTCCCACTCCAATTTTTAAAAATTGTGCTGCTGCGGTTCCGACTTTTGAAAAATCACCACAAAAACTTGAGACTGGTAATATTAAAAGAATAAGTAATATAATTATCTTTTTCATTCGCTTTATCTCCATTGAATTAGGAGCAATTATTTTATAACTAAAAATTT
>DAIMIJ010000212.1:0-3797 GCA_036722835.1 Ignavibacteriaceae bacterium
TCACTCCGCAATTAGCGTTTGAATATGGGTTGACAAATATCGTATCAGATGTTAAAGCAAAAATTTTAACAATACAATTAACAACTGCTGTTAAGTTTAGCTTGATATAATTGTGAGGGCATGATGAAAAAAGTAATCGGTTTTCTCTTGTTGTTAACTCTAATTGTCACTTTTTCCTCGTGTAAAAAGGATGGTAGCAGCAATCCAACTAGTGTAGGCGTCGGAACTGGTGGTACGGGCAGCATCACTTTTACAATAGGTCAAAGACAGGGAAACCAGGGGGGAATTATGTTTACAGCCAAACCAAGCGCCGCAGCTACTGTAACTCAAATTACCGTTAGTTTACCAGCTCAAAATTTTAATGATGTTCTGCAGGGAGATGGGCAAACTGTATTTCAGGGCGGGACGGTTTATGACTTAGACGAATATACAGGCGTTACTTCAGGACAGCAGTGGACATTTAAATTTGAGGGCAAGCTTGGTGGTGCCCAAGGCCAGCCGTATGATGTAACTTCGAATTATACGGTCCAATAAGAAATTATTTGCTGAGTTTTTGACTTAGCAGAAAAAGAGCTACAACCGTACTTATCTTCACCCGCTTGGGCGGGTGAAGAATTTATCTAAAGTTAATTTATAACTCACTCTAAGAAATAGTTTTGTTGTTAAAAAATAAATTCTTGTCCCCTATATAAAATCAGAAACGCTGATTTTTCTTTTTCCGCATTGATATTCTTCCGAGTTTTACTAATATTTTATCAAATCAAAAACCGAGATAAAAAATAATATGAGATCCTTTTACTTTTACTTCTGGCTAACTGTAATTATTTTTTTGATGCTTCCTTCTATTCCCGCGCACAAATCCTTGAACGAGTAATTCAAAAGAATGAACAGCATTATCTTTCTAATACGATCATAATAAAGTTTAGGGAAACGCCTTCGTCCAAATCAAATAACGAAATTATGCTTACTAATAAGCTGCTACAAACATTAAGCAATGCGGGGCTGCTTTCATCAAAAAGTTTATTTGGTTCAAGCAGCTCAGATAGAGAAACTGGATTAGGTAATATTTCTATTATAAAATATTCTTCTGAGATTGATCCACAGATTTTAGCATCAAAAATTAGCAGGCTTGAGGGTGTTGAGTGGGCTGAACCCAAATATGTTTATCGTGTTGAATATATCCCAGACGATCCCTCTTACTCTTCACAATATGCTCTTGTAAAAATTAAGGCGCCGGAGGCATGGAACATCACAGCCGGCGATACATCAATCGTGATTGCAATAATTGATTCGGGTGTTGATTGGGATCATCCCGATCTTTCTGCAAATATTTGGATGAATTGGGATGAGATATCCGGTAATGGAATTGACGACGACCTTAACGGTTTTGTTGATGACGTTCGCGGCTGGGATTTTGGCGGACTGAGCGGCACACCAGATAATAATCCGATGGAAGATAGACCCGATCACGGGACGCATGTTGCAGGAGACGCCTCTGCTGTAACTGATAATTCAATCGGTGTCGCTTCAATCGGTTTCAAGAGTAAAATAATGGCCGTAAAAACCTCTCGTGATGATTTCCGAAGCCTGAGCGGTTCGCCATACATTATTTACGGTTACGAGGGAATTAAATATGCTGCAGATAATGGTGCAAAAATTATTAATTGCAGTTGGGGTGGAGGTGGATATTCGTTGCTTGGGCA
This sequence comes from Ignavibacteriaceae bacterium, assembly GCA_036722835.1. GTDB lineage: Bacteria > Bacteroidota > Ignavibacteria > Ignavibacteriales > Ignavibacteriaceae > XYD12-FULL-36-8. The sequence continues at coordinate 1,704 of DAIMIJ010000212.1, forward strand.
GGAAGTTATAAACTATGCAACATTATTAGGAGCATTAGTTGTAGCAGCGGCTGGAAATGACAATTCTTCGGAACCCCATTACCCATCTTCATATAACAATGTTTTATCTGCTGCCGCAACAGATGAAGGTGACTTTAAAGCATCTTTTTCTAATTATGGTTCCGGTGTTGATGTTTCCGCTCCTGGAGTAAGCATTTATTCCACCTGGCAAAATGATGCTTATACATATGGTGCAGGGACTTCCTTTTCATCGCCAATAGTAGCTGGTTTAGCCGCTTTGGCAAAATCAAGATTTCCGCTCTTTACCCCAAACCAAATCGCCGAACAAATTCGGATAAACTGTGATGATATAAACTCAATAAATCCGGGATTTGTAAATCAGTTGGGAAGGGGCAGAGTAAATGCTTTTAACAGTTTGAACAATTTAAACTCAATTTCGGCAAGAGCTATTGATGTTAAATTTTCAGATGATCTTCCAGGAGGAAATGGTGATGGTGTTTTGCTAGCCGGGGAAATTATACGGGTTAAATGTAAGTTTGTGAATTATCTTGGTCCTACCTCAAATCTTGGTGTTTATTTAGAAAGCAGCAACAATTACTCTACAGTACAAAATGGAATTTTTAATGCGGGAGCTTTAGCAACACTCGATACATTCACTAACAATTCTTCCGTGTATACTTTTCAAATTAGCCCGAGCGTTCCGCAAAATTTTGTTTTGACTTTTAACTTAAATTATCTCGATGGCAGCTATCAAGATTTTCAAACGATCAGCGTTATTGTCAATCCGACCTATGCAACACAGACGGGTAATGATGTTGCGTTAACTATAACAAGCAAGGGTACATTAGCGTTTAATGATTATCCCAATAATTCGCAGGGTGATGGATTTAAATATCTCGATAGTCAAAATCATCTTTTTGAGGGCGCTTTAATGCTTGCAACATCCTCTGCACAAGTCTCAGATTGTGCTCGTGGAAGTTCCGGCTCAACTCAAAACACCGATTTCACAACTATCCAACCATTCGTTCTCAAGTCACCGGGTTCTTTTGCTGATGTGGAAGGAAATTGTATTATAATTGATGATGGTGCAGGAGTAAACAAAATCGGAATCAGAGTAAAACTAAATTCGTATTCTTTTTCCGATATAGAAAATCATAATTATATTTTATTGAGATACGATTTGATGAACTCAACAACCTCCTCAATTGATAATTTGTATGCGGGACTTTTTTTTGATTGGGATATTACCGATGGAAGTGATGATTTTACTGCTTATGATACAATTGGCAATTTTGGTTATTGCTATCATGTTGGAGGAAATCCCACCACATGGGTCGCAGCGGCACTTGTTTCCTCTGACAGTTATGGATTTTGGGCAATCAACAACCAGGGTAGTGATGGTGGTTTTAGTATTTACGATGGATATGCCGATTCTGAAAAGTGGCAATCGCTTTCAAGCGGAATTGGAAAACCACAAGCCGGCGCAGGAGATGTTTCTCATGTTATTTCAGGTGGTCCATATTCAATTCAACCTAATGAAACTATTCATATTGCCTTCTCCATCGCTGCCGGTTTTAATATTGACGAACTAAGAAATGCAATATCGAATTCCCGGAACAAATATCCGCAAATACCGACTTCAATTATTAATGAAGAGATTGAGCTGCCAAGCGAGTTTTCTCTTAGCCAGAATTATCCGAATCCATTTAACCCCACAACAAAAATAAGTTGGCGTTTTCCGGTTGGAAGTTGGCAAGTCCTTAAAGTCTTTGATATCCTTGGAAACGAAGTAGCGACCTTGGTGAACGAATACAATCCTGCAGGAAGCTATGAGATTGTTTTTTCTGCCATAGGGACACGCCATGACGCGTCTCTACCAAGTGGTGTATATTTTTATCAATTAAAAGTTGGTGGTTTTGTTGAAACCAAGAAAATGATTTTGCTGCGGTAAGGTTTTAACTACAGGTGAGACTCACTTAGGGACGTAAATTGTAATGCTAAAGTGAGTCTCACCTATTGCTACTATATTATATTGCTTGCGTTAGCTCGCCGTTGTTTCTCCAATAATTTCTTCTTCATCTTCAGGTACAACTT
>DAIMIJ010000213.1:0-3787 GCA_036722835.1 Ignavibacteriaceae bacterium
CATATTTCGAAAATTTGCGATACAATAGCGTCGCCTTTATATTTGTTGCTCAAATAAAAATCAATCCGTATTGCGAGAATGGCGGAATTGGCAGACGCGCTAGACTTAGGATCTAGTACCTCACGGTGTCGGGGTTCGAGTCCCCGTTCTCGCACGTTATGTCCTATTAATTTTACAAACATTGAGGTGGTTTTGAAGTTTACTATAAACGACTTAAGTCAATCAGAAAAAGAAATTAGCATTGAATTTTCTTATGAAGAAATCAAGGATGAGCTAGACGCTGAAGTAAAAAAGCAAGCAAAAAAAATTGAGTTGCCAGGATTTAGAAAAGGAAAAGTTCCTATTAATCTTTTAAAGAGCAGATTCGGCAATGCTTTGGAATATGAAGCATCAGAGAAAATAGCCACACAGCAATTTTGGAATGTTGCTAAAGATAATGACTTCAAGCCAATCGGTACACCTGTGCTCACAGATATTCAATATAATCCTGGTAAAGATTTAAACTTCAAAGTGAAGTTTGAAATGATGCCGGTGATTGAACCGAAAGATTATACCGGTTTGGAAATAAAAATCCCCGAATATGTTGTTACCGATCATGAAGTTGAGCATGAGTTGGAGCATATACTAAAATCTAATAGTACAACTGAAGATGTTGATGCTGTCGGAGATGACGAGTTCTTCATTATCAAAGTTGATCTGCAAAGAATTACGGAAAAAGGTGAACCTTACGATGGAAGTAAACCTGAAACATTGGACATAGATCTATCTAATCATGGAGTGCAGCGGGAAATTAGAGATAATGCCAAAGGTAAAAAGGTCGGCGAGAGCTTCACATTTTCTTTTAATAACGAGCATACAAAGAAAAACGAAGCAGGTGCTGAAGAAAAAGTTTCCGAATCATTTCTGTATAAAGTTGAGCTTAAAGAAATAAAGAAAATAGTTCTGCCCGAGCTTAATGAAGAATTAGTAAAAAAAATTACTAAAGATAAAGTAACTTCTCCAGAAGAATTTAAAGAAGATATTAGAAAAGACTTCACAAATTATTATAACCAGAGGACCGAAGAATTCACCCACAGAAAATTAATGAGCTCAATTGTAAGCAATAATGAATTCACACCTCCACCCTCTTTAGTTCAAAATGTTCTCCAGGAACTTGTTAAACAGGAAGAAGAAAATGGCAAAAGAATGGGAATGAAGAATGTTGATAAAAATATTCTTAAGGAAAGACTTTTACCATCTGCCGAATTTGAAGTTAAGTGGTATCTTATAAAAAACTTAATTCAGAAAAAGGAAAACCTGGAATTTTCAGTTGATGAACTAAACGAACTTGCTGAAAAGGATGCAGAGAAAACTGGTATAGCAATTGATAAGCTGATAAATTATTATAAGTCGTCCAACATAACTGAAAAGCTTGTTGATAAAAAACTTTTCGATTTTTTAAAAGAAAAAAATAACATTGTAAAAGTTGCACCGGAAAATCTTTCATAAAAATAAAAAGGAATGTAAATGACAAACAAAAAATTTGAGATATTCAACCAATTAGTGCCTTACGTAATCGAACAAACAGGTCGCGGTGAAAGAGGAATGGACATTTTCTCACGCCTTTTGCGCGAGAGAATAGTCTTTCTTGGAACAGCGATTGACGATCATGTGGCTAGCTTAACAGTTGCACAATTAATTTTTTTAGAAGCGGAAGATCCTGAGAAAGATATTTATCTGTACATCAATTCTCCAGGCGGAAGTGTAACTGCAGGCCTTGCAATTTATGATACGATGAAATACATCAAACCGGATGTTGCAACAATTTGTGTGGGAATGGCTGCAAGTATGGGTGCTGTGCTTTTAGCCGGCGGAGCAAAAGGAAAACGGAATTCCTTACCTAATGCAAAAATATTGATTCATCAACCGTGGGTCGGCGGGTTGCAAGGACAAACTTCTGATATCGAAATCCATGCGAAAGAAATGATTAAAACGCGCGATACTCTGTACAATATTTTAGCTGATCACTCGGGAAAAACTATTCAACAGATTACTAAAGATTGTGATCGCGATTATTTTCTTACTGCTGAAGAAGCAAAGACGTATAATTTAATAGATAACATTTATATTAAACGTGCCAGCTTAGGTAAAAACTAATTTTTCAACGGAAGGAAGATTTTCACATATCTTCCTTCCTCTAATTTAACTTACCTCTGCCCATTGAATTTTTTCAAACTAAATATGACAAAACCACTCTTATTCAAAAAAGCAATTTCAAGGATCACTTTTCTATTCACAATTTTCTTGATCATCAGTTCTTCTCAACGTACGTACTCACAAAATTATAAGAACGAGTTAAACAATTTTCTGAACGAATATAGAACCAACAAAGATATTCCATCCATTTCCGGTGGAGTGAGCTTAAATGGAAAGATTGTTTGGCTTGAAGCTGTTGGTTTAGCTGATATTGAAAATAATGTTCCTGCTAAAACTAATACTGTTTACAGAACTGCTTCTATATCAAAAGCCATTACTGCGGTTGCGATAATGCAGCTCGTTGAACAAGATAAAATCAAATTGGATGAAGATGTTAGGACGTATCTTCCCTACTTTCCAAAAAAAAGATGGAAATTTACAATTCGTCAATTGCTTAACCATACTTCCGGTATTCGTAATTATCGCTATGAAGAATTTAACAACACCGAGTCTTTTAAATCTATTAAAGATGCGATTCGTGTCGTGATGGATGATTCACTTCAGTCTGAGCCAGGAACAAAACGCCAATACACAACTTTGGGTTATAATTTACTGGCGGGAATTATTGAATATGTTTCTGGAGTCAGCTTCGAAGAATATTTGAATAAGAATATTTTCCAGCCTGTTGAAATGACGTCAACTTATTTAGAATATCAACCAAAGATAATTTTTAATAAAGCAAGGGTTTATATCAAAAATAATTTCAGAAAAATTGAGAATGCTCCGTTAGCTGATCTAAGCATTAAATTTGCTGGTGGCGGCATGATTTCAACCTCAGAAGATCTTTTAAAGTTTGCACAAAAATTAATGACGTACAAACTTGTTAAATCATCAACTCTGGACACGATGTTGATACCAACTGTGTTGAAAAACAATGACACCATTAACTACGGGTTAGGATTAAATTTTGATATCGATCAAAAAGGGAGGAAATATTATGGTCATGCAGGAGGATGGAATGGATACACTTCTGAACTTTTAATTTATCCCGAGAAATCTTTAGCTGCAGTTTATCTTACAAACATCAGAGATAGAAACTTAGAAAACCCGGCAAAGTCATTTGTCTCAATCGTTCTTGATAATAATTTTGACAAACCCAAAAAATCTCTTGCTGATAGATTGCTTGGAATTTACTTTGAAAATTCAATTGATTCTTCAATCACGAAATCAGAACAGCTAATTCGCGATTCTTCTAACACATATAAAAATGATGAGGATGAGATAATTCTATTCGGGTATGATCTAATTGCCACCGGAAATTATTCTGACGCGATTTACTACTTCAAATATCTTATTTCCAAGAAAGATAATTTTGCTGAGTACTATGTTGGTCTAGCCGATGCTTATTATAAAGATGGCAACAAGGGCTTGGCTTTGAGAAATTTTAGAAATGCTGTCCATCTCGATTCTAAAAATAAGTATGCAAATGACATGATTAAAAAAATTGAGAATGAATAACGATATTCTTCTTCATCCCTTCTGATTCTAAATCACATTCAAAATGTTATTTGAATAATTCCCTTGAATTACTGAACTATTGTAATCATTTTAA
>DAIMIJ010000214.1:0-3763 GCA_036722835.1 Ignavibacteriaceae bacterium
ACTTCAAGTTCCTGCATTAAAAAGTCCGATAGATAAATTATGAAATGAGTTTGTTTTGATGGGCAAATATAATACTTATCTAATCGCTATTGAATAGATAAACAGTGCGGTTTGAAGCGGGAGAATTTTCCTAAGTGGTTAGGCAAATAATTTAAGAAGCAGATGGTTAGCTGATCGCATTTAATTTTTAGTTTTCTAACTCATCATTAATGCTGAATAAATTTTTAATAGAGAATCTTAAAGTCGGATGCACAGCGGTGACTTCTATTATTAATTCAATAAATGCCCCTTCAGTTCTTGATTTATGTGATCTTTCTCAAACCCTGCAAGCGAAGGGACGAAAGTCATCATAGTTTTAATTGTCCCTTCCTGCAGCGATAATTCTTCTTCAGAATATGCTATAATTTCGTTCCAGAATTTTGCTTCATAATAATTCTCTATTTTATCAAGGTATAGATATGTACATGAACCATTTTCAGAGAGATTCTTAGCATTATGAAATAAAAATAATCCAAGATCAAAGAATGCTGCGCTCAGCGGATTGCCATCTACGTACAAACTCTTTTCATCCATACTTAAATTACGAGGACAAACCATTACCGGAATTTCATTTGCAGTTTCGCAAACTATCTGATTATCATCTGATGATGCAGTATTAAATATTGAATTAATTGCTTCCTTTAAAATTATCTGTATTTCAATAAGATTTGACCATGAGCGGGCATTTGCGGATTCAAAATGAATGAGATTTATTTTGTCTTCTGAATGGAACAAATTCTTTTTAGAATCTATTTCATCAGGCCCCAAAATTTCAATTTGGCGATCTTTGAAAACTTTTAAATTAAATGACGGTATCAAATCAAAATTTTGTCCATCATTTGAATTTTGTGCAATCTCGCTTTTTAAATTTTTACTAACTCGATTTCTCTTTTCTTCCCTCATAGTTAAGAGCTCTAATCGTCTGTCATTAAAATTCAGATGAAGATCGGCAATAAATTTCAATGCTTTGCATGATACAACCTGCTTATAAGCAAATGGTACATTCACTTTTATATCAACTAAGCTGTAAATATTTTTCATCGTTGTACTAGTCATTTTATCCTCAATAAAATTTTATATGTAATTCATAAGCGTTTATTCGCCTAAAATTATGCCAAGAAAACGATATAAATTTTTAAAGATTAGTAAGAAATTTAAAGAGAGGATTTCTTGCTTTGAGATGAGAATAATTAAACTGATTCAAAATACTACATAAATAAAACTTGGTTTTTAAATATTTAAATATTCATTCCAAATTCTATAGAGCTTACTTGTTGCATTTACATCTTCGGCACAATAAACTGCAATGTCCTTAATTCTTCCGGCTTCATAAAGATTTTTAACTTCCATTCCGGAAACACCTTTTGCTTTTGGTGAAGCGACGCCGAATGCATGACAATAAAAATCTAAATTAAATTTTCTTGTTACACCATAAAACGTGAACTGTTCCAATAAATCAATGTGATTGCTTGAATCGAATCTTTTTCCCATAAGATTCTTGGTAGGCCGAATTTCCAGCATTGCAGATCGCATCATTAAAAATGGAATGTCAAAATTTCTTCCATTAAATGTTATAACCTGATCAGTGAAATCAACAATACGCCAAAAAGATTGAATCATTTCTTTTTCGCTTAATCCTTTGTATGAAATATTCTTTTCTTCATTCACCCATTCTTCAGAAACATTACTTTCATAATAGACGAAAGTCTTTTCCTTTTCCACGTGATATATTGCAATTGCAATTGTCTTTGCAGTTAGCGGGTATAAGCTTAAATATCTAATTGCATCATCCCGCTTCTGAGATTTCTTATCTTCTTCGGTTTCTTTTTCAGAATACCGGAGCAAATATTCTTGCTGACTTTCACTCAATGATTCAACCGGGTAAGCACAAGTTTCAATATCGAAAATAATTCTTCGCATAAATCACCTGCTTTATTTTAAGTTGTTTAAATATAATTAAATATTTTTATCAAATAATGCAGCAGAGAAAAATTTTTTGCTGTTCCAATAGACCTTTAGGAAAGGGTAATATAACTTAGAAACGCTTATACAGATTTGAGTATTTCAACTTTTGATTCAAATTCCAAAATTTTTTGATAAAATTCTTCTGGAAGCGGAATGGATTTTTTTTTGATTGGGTCAACGTGAACAAGCACACCCAGACCTTCTGCAATTATAATTCCTGTATCTAAATTTTCAATTATATGTTCAAAACCAAAACTGGAATTTTTTATATATGAAATTCTTGTGTACACACGCAGTCTGTCCTCGAATAAAGCGGCCTTAAGATAATTGATTTCATTTCTTACCATATAAAAAGCAGTTCCATCAAGTGAAATTCCTTTTTCGGGAAGAAAACCAAGATCCTTTGCATATCTGATTCTTGCTTGCTCAAAGTAGTTGAAGTAAACAGCATTATTTACAATATGCAGCATATCTACTTTATCAAATGTTACTACAACATCATAAAAATGTTTAAAGTCAGATTTGTTTTTTGTGGGCTTCATTTAATAATCTTGATAAATTTTTTCATTAACTTCCTTTAACACCACGAACCATCTTTTCAATTTCATCCCACATTTCATTTGGAATTGCTTGCAGAATATTAAATTGACCGGCACCATTCAACCATTCACCACCGTCAATCGTAACTACTTCTCCGTTTATGAATGAAGAAAAATCAGAAATCAAATATGCCGCAAGATTTGCAAGTTCTTGATGTTCGCCAACACGCTGAAGCGGGACTTTCTTTTTCAGATCAAATTTATTTTGGAGTTCACCGGGCATTAATCTTTCCCACGCACCTTTTGTTGGGAAAAGTCCTGGGGCAATTGCATTAAAACGAATTCCATATTTAGCCCACTCAACAGCAAGCGAGCGTGTGAGGGCAAGAACTCCCGCTTTGGCAGCAGCAGATGGGACAACAAATGCAGAACCAGTCCACGAATACGTTGTTACAATATTAAGCACAGTTGCTTTTTGTTTTTTCTCAATCCAATGTTTTCCGAAAGCAAGCGTACAGTTGTAAGTTCCTTTTAATACAATGTTAATGATGATATCAAAAGCTTTGTTAGACAATCGTTCAGTCGGACTGATAAAATTTCCTGCAGCATTATTTACTAGTCCATCTACTTTACCAAATTTTTCAATTGACGCTTTTAATAAATCTTCCACTTGTTTGTAATCGGAAACGTCACAAGCGAAAGGAAAAACTTCGTTCTTTGTTTGATCAGAAATTTCTTCGGCGGTTTTTTTAAGAACATCAATCTTTCGGCTTGTGATAATTAACTTAGCACCAAGCTCCGAGAAATATTTTCCCATTGCTTTCCCAAGCCCGGTTCCTCCTCCGGTGATTAAAATTACTTTTCCTTCCAATGAACCTTCTTTAAGCATTGGTGTATTGTAATTTTGTTGTGACATAGTTTTTCTTTTCCAATAATTTTTCGTTTTTCAGTCATTGCGAATCCATTTTAGTGGTTGAAGCAATCTACAATATTATAATGGATTGCTTCGTCGCTATCGCTTCTCGCAATGACTGCTACTGACAAAACAAATTAAAAGCAGTACCCGTTTGCTTCAATCATCCGGTCAGCGATATTTCTTCTTAGTCTGGTCGTATTCACAAGATCAAACTTCGTGAATCGTTTTAAACCAAGTGTTAAAAGTTTCAGTTCATCACCTTCCGCAAAAGAAGCAATAGCGTGCTTACCGTAAAGATTAATTC
>DAIMIJ010000215.1:0-3653 GCA_036722835.1 Ignavibacteriaceae bacterium
CAGCATTCCTTACAAACATTACAAAATTAATTTAATTGATACGCCGGGGCATGCAGACTTTGGCGGCGAAGTTGAACGCGTTTTAAAAATGGCTGACGGTGTTTTATTGTTAGTTGATTCTTTTGAAGGTCCAATGCCGCAGACAAGATTTGTTCTTGAAAAAGCTTTAGCTCTTCACCTTAAGCCAATTGTTGTAATTAACAAGATTGACAGACCCGATAATCGTCCCGAAGAAGTTCTTGATGAAATTTATGACCTCTTTATTGATCTTAGTGCAAATGAAGACCAGCTTGGGTTTCCAGTACTTTATGCAAGCGGAAGAGATGGATGGGCAGTAAAAAATTTAAAGGACCAACGCAAAAATCTTAATCCACTGCTGGATTCAATAATAAAAGATATTCCTTCTCCCCCTGTAACCGAGGGTACAGTTCAAATTCAAATAACAACTCTTGATTACAACGATTATGTGGGAAGAATTGGTATTGGAAGAGTATTCAGAGGAACATTAAGAAGATCCGATAAGCTCTCCATTATCAAACGTAACGGAACGATTCATGAAACCTTACTTAAACAATTATTTGTATTTGAAGGATTGAACAGAGCTGAAGTTGAAGAAGTTACTTGCGGTGATATTTGTGCTATGGTAGGAATTGAGGATGTTGATATCGGGGATACAATTGCCGATGCGAATAACCCCGAACCTTTACCTTATGTTTCGGTTGATGAACCGACAATCAGCATGACTTTCACGGTTAACAATTCTCCGTTTTATGGTCTTGAAGGAAAGTTTGTAACATCAAGACAACTGAGAGATAGATTATTCAAAGAGCTTGAACAAAATGTTGCATTAAGAGTTCAGGAAACATCCTCCCCGGATACATATAGAGTCTCAGGCAGAGGAATTTTGCATCTTTCAATTTTAATTGAAAACATGCGGCGCGAAGGTTATGAATTACAGATTAGAGAACCAAAAGTTATTTACAAAGAAATTAAAGGAAGAAAAGCAGAGCCAATTGAAGTGCTTGTCGTTGATGTTCCTGCGGAATCTGCAGGTAAAGTGATTGAGCTTGTAGGACAGCGCCGCGGTGAATTAATGAAAATGGAAAACAAAGGAAGCATGAATACGCTTGAGTTTCATATTCCATCTCGCGGTATTATGGGATTAAGAACTAAAGTTCTCACTGCAACTTCCGGTGAAGCAATTATGCATCACAGATTTTACCAGTACGAATATTTTAAAGGATCAATTGGAACAACTAAGAATGGGGTTATGATCTCAATGGGTGAAGGACCTTCAACTGCTTATGCGATTGATTCGTTACAGGATAGAGGAAGATTTTTTATTGATCCTCAAGATATTGTTTATAAAGGTCAAATCGTTGGTGAGCATACAAAAGAAAATGATATTGAAGTCAATGTTCAGAAAGGAAAAAAGCTTAGCAACATGAGAGCTTCAGGCGCAGACAAAGCAGTCAAGATTATACCAGCCGTTAAATTTTCTCTCGAAGAAGCGCTCGAATATATCGAGGATGACGAAATGGTTGAAGTAACTCCAAAATCTATTAGGATGCGCAAGCTTTACCTGGATACAAATGAGCGCAAGAGATATAATTTGGGAAAGAAACTTGTAGTTTAAATAACTTAAGATATGCCAGATTTTCAAAACGATTTTGGCGAACTGAAATCTGGCATATCTATATCGTCTAAATTCTAAATTTGGAAGATCTGATCCAGTTCATAAATCATCAGGTTATTTTGGCTTTGCCGATTTGCAGTTTTAATCATAGCTTCAGCAACTGTCTCTGCATCAATTGGCCGGTACTTTCTCAGCGGTGGAATTATCTTAGCAAGAAATTTAAGAACAGAAGTTCCGATTTCCTCTCCTCTTCTTCTTTCTTTTCTTTTTCCAGCAAGGATTGAAGGTCTGAAAATAGTTATTTGTTTGAAAGGAAGTTCAGAAACTTTTTTGTCGAGTTCGCCTTTCATTCTCAAATAAAAATTCCCCGATTTAATATTCGCTCCGGCAGAAGAGACCAGCAAATATTTCCCAACTCCATTTTCACAAGCTGCTTTAGCACATTCATATTGATAAGTAAAATCGATTCTATATTGTGCTTCTTTACTTCCAGCTTTTTTAATTGTCGTGCCCATTGCTGAATAAAGTTCATCGCCAATCATCTCATGCTTCCAGGTTTCGATCTTTTCAAAATCAACAACATGCTCTTCAAGCTTAGGATGATGTATGTCGGTTGATTTGCGAACAAATATTTTTACAAGCTTATATCGGTTATCGTTAAGCAGTTTGTTTGTCAACTGACTTCCAACTAATCCCGTAGCACCGATTATTATTGCAGTTTTCATAAGTACTTCACAAACTCAATTCCTTGAGCACATCACCCTTTCAGGTATTTTAATTTGTGCCTTACAAACTCAATTCCTTGCACACATAAAGCTACGAGGAATTGGGTTTATTTAAAAATTTAAATCAACGAAGCAAAACCATCTTCTTCGTTTTAACAAATGAACCTGCTCTTACTCTGTAAAAATATATGCCGCTTGCCAATTGAAGACTGCCTACTGCCTGTCCGCCTTTGGCGGAAAACTCAACTTCATAACTTCCTGCTGGTTTGTATTCATCCACAAGTGTCGCAACTTCATTACCCAGTATATCATAAACTTTTAATTGTACGAACTTCATTAATGAAGTTCCTACAGATGGGATTGCATATTTAATTTTTGTAGTAGGGTTGAATGGATTTGGGAAGTTCTGAGAAAGAACGAACTCCGTTGGAAGTTCATTAATATTAACTATACCGGATGGATTGGAAGCTTTAATCAAATTAATCTTTTTTTCAATTGATGAACCTGCAGTACCTGTAACGGTTAAAGTAACAGAATATGTCCCTGAGTTTTGATATGTATGAATAGGATTTCTTTCAATACTTGTCTGACCGTCACCAAAATCCCAAAAATATGTTTGAACACCCTGAAAGGAACGATTAAAGAAAGAAACATTTAACGGATAACTGCCGCTTAGATTTTCCGCATCAAATGAAACAAGAGGTTTGAGTTTTCCTTTGTAAATATTTCCATTGTTGTCCTTTGTTGGATTGAAGCTCTTGCGCCAAACTAAAATATCATTATCAATGTACGATTCAGAGTTAATAAAAAAATCATCGTTTGTAAGTTGACTTATAATTTCTCCGTCATAAACAAAAACGTTACCATGTTGGGCCCATGCAATTTTTCCATTGCTCATCCACTGCCATTCATTACCAGTAAAGTAGAAATGAGCAACTTTCTTAGTTTCTCCGCTTTCTATATTGTAATACCACATCACAGGATTGGCTGGGGGAAAAGGATAATCAACATTTTCATACCAAACTATTTTTGATCCATCTGTAACAGGCTTAAGCATGTGTTTTGTGCCGTTAGTAATTTGAGTTTTTATTCCTGTTAGCACATCATACAACATAATCTGCCAAATATCATTTCGAATCTCACTCCATACTATTTTACCGTTACGATAGCTGTAATCGTATTCCGCAATTGAATCACTTAGTGTTGAAATAGTTGAACCATTAAAAAACATTAACTTTTGGTTATCGGTATTTAACCAACAAGCAGTATTTCCATCACACAAAACATTCCAG
>DAIMIJ010000216.1:0-3642 GCA_036722835.1 Ignavibacteriaceae bacterium
GGTTTGTTAGTAGTAGTATTTTCGCTCATTGTCCGTAATGATTAAGATTTATAAAATTCATAGCAAACTTAATCATTTAATTTTAGGTGCTCAAGATGACATGAAAAGAAAATAATCTAAGGTAAATCCTCAGTTAAAGACTCGTATATATTGATTTTACCTTCTCTTCGTCTTTGCATAATTTAATAATTACTCTCAACTTCTAATACCCATCTCCAAACTGGTTTGATAGTAATTTTCAGCATTTCCGATTCTATTTCTTCTGACTGATCATTTGTCAATATTAATCCACTTTTCAGCTTAAAATATTTCATCGCTTCAACAAGTCCCTGTATTTCCCGTTCTCTGTTGGTTGAGTTAATTTCGTGAGTAACTTGAATTGCATTGTGAATTTTCGTCCCCACTTGAATTACAAAATCACACTCTTTTTTATTGCTAAAATAAAAAACATTATATCCTTTTCTTTTTAAATGAAGGTATACGATGTTCTCAAGCAATCTTCCCTTATCTTCAGAAAATTTGAAGGATACCATATTAGCCAGACCATTATCAATACAATAGAGTTTTTTATCATTGGTATTCTGCACATTTACTGATTCCGAATAAATATTGACTAAAAAAAACAAGTAACAATCATTAGCATAGTTTATAAACTCATATATTGAATCTTTGCTTAATTTTATTCCGTTTGATCTTAGCTCATTAAAAATTTTATTTACAGATAAGTAATTAGAAACATTCGAAAGACTTTTCTTAATAAAGTATTTCAATGCAATGGGATTTTTAACCTCATATCTTTCTATAATATCCCTATATATCATGACATCTAGATAAGATTGTAAAGTTTTTGACCGCAGTTCCTTATCATAATTTATGGTTTCGGGAAATCCTCCATTATATAAGTACAAGTTGAATGTATTAACAATTCTTGCTCTATTTCTAGTTGAAGAAATATCAGATGCATCAATCTCTTTGAATTTCAAATACTCATCAAACATCAATGGATATATCTCATAAGATATTGACCTTCCCCGAAGACTGGTAGCAATTTCCTTACTCAAAAGTTTTGAAGAAGAGCCAGTTATAAAAATGTTATGGGATACAGTATCGTATATCCGCCTAACAAATTTCTCCCAGTTTTGAATATTTTGGATTTCATCAAAAAAGAAATACAAGGATTTCTTCTTCGTAGGATATAATTCATAGTACGATTCAAGTATTAAATTCAAATCCTCAGCTTTGAAATTTAATCTTTCGTCTTCGAAGTTTATATAAATAATTTCACTCCGCTCAACGTTCGACGGCAGCTTTTCCATTAATTGATAGAGGAAATAGGTTTTTCCGGATCTCCTGGCTCCAATAATCCTAATGATTTTATTGGAATCGACCGGAACCATTTGATTCCTCTTTATGTACTTGGGACTTTCTCTTTTATGGAAATCGGCAATTATGCTTTTCAAAATATTTTTCATTTTGTTATCTCCTTTGCAATAATAATGCTTTCCTTTATAAAAGGAAAGTATAGGATGTTATTTTCCTTATGAAAAGGATGGTTCTAAGAAAGAGCTTATACTCCTTTTGAAAAAAAAGAAGGTAAGGGAAAGATGTTGTGGGGAAAACTAATCGTAAAAAATTCCTCTTCAAATTCTCTTTGTAAGAAAAATTGCAAAATTTTTTATTGAACTACTAGTGAAATTTGGTTTATACATGGTAGTAGTTCAATAATTATGAATTTAGTTTTTCAGAATAATCTGAGAGAAAATCAAAAAATGATTCAAAATCGAATCCCTTTCAGTACCGGATACGCCGAAGGCGGATAAACTTGAATTTACCAACCATTTAGTGGGCCGGTTCTGCTTTTATCGGGATGAGCCAGATCTACCTAAAGGTAGGTAAACCAACCTAGAGGTTGGTAAACTGTATTTTGAGTCCAGTTTATCTAACAATTACGCCAGTTTTATTCTCTTCCAGAACAAATCGTAAAAATGTTTTACCCGAAGTTGACTTCAAATATTTTTCTCTATTTCTCGCCTCTTGCCCAGTTTCACATCGTTCAGAATAAATTAACTTGAAAGGAGCGAAACTCTTTGTCGACTTGTTGTATGCACCGTTATGCCATCTGAGTCTTCCCTCTAAATTCTCTGTCATTCCAACATAAATGAAATTGTGAGAAAGATTTTTTACAGCATAAACATTAAACATCAGAAAGATCTTTTTAATTTTTGTACCGGAGGCCGGACTCGAACCGGCACGAGGTGTGAGCCCCACTGGATTTTGAGTCCAGCGCGTCTACCAATTCCGCCACTTCGGCATGATTACAAAACAAAAATAAATCTAATGACTTAGATACACAAATTTGTTCACAACAAACTATGCGACTTTGTCCATCTCCAGTGTAAGATCATTATGTTCAATGCTAAAAAGAAATTGTGCTTTAGGATTTTTTTCTTTAGCACGCTCAAGAGTGTAAGGAGATTCAGCAATATAAACTAAGTTTTTATTTTTATCTAAGAATAAATTGTTTGACCACAAACTCTTCAAGCTCTCGATATCACTTTCATTCTCATATTTTACCCAGCATGCTTTGTATGAGGGATAATTAATAAACTCACAGCTTGCACCAAATTCGTGAAGTAATCTGAATTTTATTACATCAAATTGAAGCTCGCCGACAACACCAATCACTTTTCTGTTGCCTTGATTCTGAGTAAATAGCTGTGCCAATCCTTCATCAGTCAAATGATTAATCCCCTTTTCAAGCTGTTTCGATTTAAATGGCTCTGTGTTTCGCAACTCACGAAAAATTTCTGGTGAGAAACTTGGGATTCCTTTAAACATGAATGCATCGCCCTCAGTCAGAGTATCACCAATTTTAAATGTACCGGAATCATAAAGTCCGATAACATCACCGGCATAAGCATCATCAACAATACTTTTCGTTTTTCCCATAAAGGTTGCCGGACTTGAAAATTTAAGACTGCGCTTAAGCCGTACATGATGATAAAATTTGTTGCGTTCAAATTTGCCTGAACAAACTCTAAGAAATGCAATTCTATCTCGATGCTTAGGATCTATATTTGCGTGAATCTTAAAAACAAATCCGCTAAAGTTTTTATTATCCGGTTTAACGAATCCTTTAGTAGTTTCGCGAGGTACCGGAGATGGTGCAATCTCAATAAAAGTATCAAGAAGCTCTTTAACACCAAAGTTATTCAATGCACTGCCAAAAAATACCGGCGCTTGTGTACCGTGTCTATATTTTTCTATCTCAAAATCACCATAAACACCTTTAACAAGATCAATATCATGTTTTAATTTCTCAGCCGCTTCACCAAACATTTCATGAAGTTCGGGATCATCAATCGAATTAAAAACTTTTACTTCTTCTTCTACCTGCTGTTTGTTTGAATAAAAAAATGCAAAACTATTTTTGTAAATATTGTAAACACCTTTAAATGAATAGCCCTTACCCATTGGCCAGCTTAATGGTCGAACATGAATATTCAATTTCTGCTCAAGCTCATCAAGAAGTTCAATCGGTTCCTTCCCTTCCCTATCCAACTTATTGATAAAGACAATTACAGGTGTGTTCCGCATTCTGCAAACTTGCATGAGTTTTTCAGTTTGCTCTTCAACACCTTT
>DAIMIJ010000217.1:0-3632 GCA_036722835.1 Ignavibacteriaceae bacterium
TGCCTTATGATTGGGAAGCGGGTTATCCTTTAAGAAAAGATTACAAGAACCCTGAATTTTACCAAGGGATGAAAGTACCTTATTAAGTCAAAAGTCAAATGTCAAAAACTTTTGAATTTTGACTTTTTAATTTTGAATTGAAAAAATGTCTTTCGAAACGAAAAAAAATATTACAGTTTATAAACCCGCAGTTAAGACTGAAGAGATGATCCTCAACATGGGTCCGCAGCATCCATCAACTCATGGCGTGCTGCGGTTGGAACTTCAGCTCGAGGGTGAAATAATTACGAAGTTAATTCCTCACATTGGCTATCTTCATCGCTGCTTTGAAAAACATGCTGAAGCAATGACTTATCCTCAAGTAATTCCTTACACAGATCGGATGGATTATCTTGCTTCAATGGGTAATGAGTTCGGTTATGCTGTTGCGGTGGAGAAATTGCTTAACATCCAAGTTCCGGAAAGAGTTGAATATATCCGCGTAATCATGGCTGAACTTCAGAGAATTGCTTCACACTTGGTTGCTCTCGGTACTTACGGAGCAGATATCGGAGCTATGACACCTTTCCTGTTTTGCTTTAGAGATAGAGAAAAAATTTTAAGTCTTTTTGAAATGACGTGCGGTGCTCGATTACTTTACAATTACATCTGGGTTGGCGGTTTGTCACACGATCTTCATCCGGATTTTGTGCGGCAGACTCGTGACTTCGTAACTTACTTCAAACCTAAAATAAAAGAGCTGAACGATCTTCTTACTTACAACAAAATTTTTATTGATCGTACTTCAAACGTTGGAATATTACCGCTTGATACTGCAATCAACTTTGGAATTTCCGGACCGATGCTGAGAGGATCAGGATTAAAATGGGATTTGAGAAAGGACGATCCGTATTCTGTGTATCACAAATTTGATTTTGATATTCCTGTTGGTGAAGGTAAAGTTGGAACGGTCGGCGATTGCTGGGACAGGTATTATGTTCGAGTTCTTGAGATGGGTGAAAGCTTAAAGATAATTGAACAAGCACTCGATCAGCTTCCCGAAGGTGATGTTAGTTCTGCAATACCTAAAAGAATTAAACCGCCGGTTGGACAAGTTTATGCACGAGTTGAAAATCCACGTGGAGAGTTAGGTTATTTTATAATTAGTGACGGAAGTGTAAATCCATTCAGAGTTAAAGTTCGAGCGCCTTCGTTTGTAAACTTAGGAGTTATGGATGTTCTTTGCCGCGGACATATGGTTGCAGATATTATTGCGATCCTCGGAAGTGTTGATATAGTTTTAGGAGAAGTTGACAGATGATGTACGATTTTTTTGTTGATCTTTTGGGAAATGAAATTTTAGCAGCAATTGTTACCGGAGTTCCTCCCCTTGTTTTCATTCTTGTGTTTGTACTTTTTGCTGTTTGGCTTGAGCGGAAAGTTTCTGCACACATGCAAGACCGGTTAGGTCCAATGCGTACTGGTTGGCATGGTTACCTTCAGACAATTGCCGATCTTATTAAGCTTATTCAAAAAGAAGATATTTCTGCAAGTGCAAATGATAAACCATTATTCAATTTAGCTCCGGTGTTGGTCTTTGCAGGAACTTATGCTGCTTTTGCGGCAATTCCATTTTCAAGTTACTACATAGGTTCTAATCTTGATCTTGGAATATTTTTTATAATTGGAATATCTGGTTTAGTTGTTGCCGGAATTTTAATGGCAGGCTGGTCATCAAATAATAAATATTCAATGCTCGGTGCGATGCGATCCGCCGCGCAAATTATTAGTTATGAAATTCCGACTATAATTGTTGTGCTTACGGTTGTTATGATCACCCGGACATTAAACTTGCACACACTCAGCGAAATCCAAACCGGTTACTTCTGGAATTGGATGATCTTTGGCGGACCAACTGCCGGATTAGAAAAGTTTTTACTTATTCCTCTCATGTTCATTGGATTTCTTATAATTTACACAAGCATGCTCGCAGAAGTAAATCGAACTCCATTTGACATTCCTGAAGCGGAATCAGAATTGGTTTCAGGTTATCACACTGAATATTCAGGAATGAAGTTCGCAATGTTTTTCTTAGCTGAATACGCAAACATGTTTGCCGTATCAGCGATAGTTTCCGCCTTATTCCTTGGTGGTTATCAATCCCCTATCGGATATTTAGGAAATCTGTTTGATGCTCCGTGGCTAATTCCCGTTGAACAATTTTTCTGGTTCACTGCTAAAGGTACATTCTTTGTTTTCGTTCAAATGTGGTTGAGATGGACACTGCCAAGATTAAGAGTTGATCAGCTTATGGCTTTGTGCTGGAAATATTTAATTCCTATTGCATTTGTAAATCTTATAATAGTAGGATTAATCACTGTTCTATAGTATGAAAGAATACTTCTCAAATATCTGGGTTGGATTATCTACCATTGCTATTGGGATGAAGGTGACTTTTAAACATTTGTTTGTTCCTGCGGTTACAATTCAATATCCCAATGTTCGAGTTGAGTTACCTGAAAGAGAAAGAAATCGACTCTATGTAAATATGGATGATTGCATTGGATGCGATCAATGTTCGCGTGCTTGTCCGGTTAGTTGCATAGAAATAGAAACTGTAAAAGGTCTTCCGACAGAAGATCTCGGCAAAACTTCTAACGGAAAAAAGAAAGCGCTCTGGGTTACAAAGTTCAACATTGATTTTGCAAAATGCTGTTACTGCCAGCTTTGTGTCTTTCCTTGTCCCACAGAATGCATTTACATGACGGATGTTTATGAGTTTTCGGAATTCCAAAGAAATAATTTGATTTATGATTTTGTAACACTTACTCCCGAAGAGCGCGAACAGAAAAAATTAAACTATCAAAAGTTTGAAGCTGAGAAAGCGGCTGAAAAAGCAGCTAAGAAACCTGTTACACCAGCAGCAGAAATTAAAGCTGAGGTAAAAGTAAAAACTGAAACTCCGCCGCCGAGTTCTGATAATTCTCAGCAGAGCAATTTAAAAGAACCAGGAGAAAATAAGGGCAGTTAACAATGACTATTTACGATTTAGTATTTTATCTATTTGCACTCGTAACAATTTCATCAGCATACTTAGTTGTCACGGTACGCAATATCGTTTACTCGGCTTTCTCATTGCTCTTTACTTTATTTGGAATTGCCGGACTTTATGCTCTGCTCGGAGCTGAATTTGTTGCGATTGTTCAACTAATAGTTTATGTCGGCGGCATCTTAATTCTAATGATCTTTGGTGTGATGCTTACTAATAAAATTACTAATGTAGAAATTAAGACCGCTACCTGGCAGATTTTTCCAGCAACAGTTGGAGTTGGAATTTTGGGAGGATTTATTCTCGCAGTGCTGTTAAACACAAATTGGCTGAACCTCAATATAACAGATTCCCCGGCAACTACTTTTCAATTGGGACAACTTTTAATGAATGAGTGGGTATTGCCATTTGAACTGCTTGGATTCGTTTTGTTAATTGCACTTCTCGGTGCAGCATCAATTGCAAGGAAATAGGAAATTTAGTTTATGGTAACTGTAGGTTTATATCATTATTTATTTGTCAGTACAATTCTTTTCTCATTAGGAATTTTCGGAATTGTGACCAGGAAGAATGCAGTTATGGTTCTCATGGGAATTGAATTAAT
>DAIMIJ010000218.1:0-1309 GCA_036722835.1 Ignavibacteriaceae bacterium
ATGATGAGGATGGAAGTATTTTAGCTTTGCTGAAAAAACTAATTTCTGAAAAAGGAATGCCGAAGCGGTAGAAAGTATTGTTGATATGAGAATTAATGCCATTATATGGGATTATGACGGTACTTTAGTTGACACAAGAATGAAAAATTTTAATGTTACTAAAGCTATTATCTCCGAAATAACAAATGGTCGGTCGGGAGATTATCCGGCCTTGAATTCACTGGAAAATTACGTTCATGCGGTCAATAATATTTCAAATTGGAGAGAACTATATCGAAATGAATTTGGATTCGACGAAAAGCAAATTGATTATGCTGGCAGAATTTGGACTAAATATCAATTATCGGATAACACTAGGGTTGAGCTTTTTAAAGGGATCAGAGACACAATATTAAAATTGAAAAATTACCCCCAGGGAATCGTGTCTCAAAATTCTTCGGAGAACATTAAAGCATTCTTGGAAAGATTAGATTTAAAAAAATATTTTAACAATGTTATTGGATATGAAGAGGTCGATTTTTCAAAACAAAAACCTAATCCGGAGGGACTATTGACTTGTATTTCCGCAATTGCAAATTTAGATAGTAATCCTTCAGTTATTTATATTGGCGATCATTTCACAGATATACAATGTGCTCACAATGCAAATTATGAATTAAACAGGAAAGCGGTTACAAGTATTCTAGTTAATCATAATAAAAGTAATCCGACAGAAAATTGGGAGTATAAACCGGATCATTATGCTGCTAACTCAAATGAGATCATTGAAATTATCGAGACGATAGTGAAATAATTCTCAGAATTTTAAACATCTGAAAATTACCAGCTGTCATTTCGATCGTGATTCTGATCTGGAAAGAAATCTTTATTCCGATTAGATTTTTAAGTCGATATGCTCCTTCGGAATGACTTTTTATAATTATTCAGGAGTGTTAAACAAGTATTCGTTGTGAATATAAAAATTAATTGAGGAGGTAAAAGGCATGAATTATTTAATTTGGAAACTCATTCATGTTGTTGCGGTAGTGATTTTTCTCGGTAACATTATAACCGGTTTATTTTGGGCGGCACGCGCTCACAAAACCCGCGACTTCAAATCAATTGCATCAACCTTTCAGGGTATCATAAAAAGTGATAGGTATTTTACATTACCAGGAATCATTGGGATAATATTAGCGGGGGTTGTTGCAGCCATTCATGGGCATTGGCCCTTATTAGGAACCGGCTGGATTTTATGGTCGATAATTTTATTTTCAATTTCCGGTGTTATTTTTAGCATCTATGTTGCACCGCTTCAGAAAAAAATAGC
>DAIMIJ010000218.1:1409-3613 GCA_036722835.1 Ignavibacteriaceae bacterium
CAGGAGTTTCCGATTTTATACAACGTGATCCGCTTGAAGGGAATAACGCTACCGAAAAGACTGAGGTGTTTTTAGCTTATGATGATGAAGCACTTTATTTAGCAGCAAAGCTTTTTGATTCTTCCCCCGACTCAATAATTGCCAGACTTTCCCGCCGCGATGTTGGAACCAATGATGATTTATTCGGAATATTCTTAGATCCGCATTATGATAAACGAAGCGGCTATTACTTTGGTGTTTCTGCATCCGGAACCCAATATGACGGAGTTCTCTTTAATGATCAATGGGATGATGAATCTTGGGATGGTGTTTGGGAAAGTAAAGTAGTCATTAATAGTGAGGGCTGGTTCTGTGAAATGCGAATTCCTTTTTCTCAAATGAGATTTAAGGAAAATGAGAAACATGTTTGGGGTGTGAATTTTCGCAGAGATATTTCAAGAAAAAATGAAATTGATTACCTCGTTTACGTTCCAAAGAATGAACAAGTTTTTGTATCTAGATTCTTTGATCTTGTCGGAATTGAAAACATTAAATCATCAAGCAACATTGAAATTTTACCTTATGTAATTAGTAAAGCCGAGTATCTTCAGCATTCCCCAGGAGATCCTTTTAATGACGGCTCAAAATATTCTCCCGGTATTGGTGGTGATATTAAAATGAGCATTGGGTCAAACTTAAAACTTAATGCGACTATCAACCCGGATTTCGGACAGGTGGAAATTGACCCTGCCGTGATAAATCTTAGCGATGTGGAAACTTTCTTTGATGAGAAGAGACCTTTCTTTATTGAAGGATCAACAATTTTTAATTTTGGTCAAGGTGGAGCAACAAATTATTGGGGATTTAATTGGGGAAATCCAATTTTCTTTTACAGCCGAAGAATTGGAAGAGTGCCGCAAGGAAGCGTACCCGATGCTGATTATTCAGACGTTCCGCTTGGTTCTCATATACTTGGTGCTGCAAAACTAACCGGGAATATCGGAGATAATTTGACTATCGGTACTATTCAAGCAGTAACCGAAAAAGAATTAGCTGAACTTCAAATTAATGGCAATAGATCTAAAGTAGAAATTGAACCACTTACTTACTATGGAGTTGTTCGCGCACAAAAAGAATTTGCCGAAGGTAAACAAGGACTTGGAGGGATAGCAACATTAACAGCCAGAAAATTTAATGATGATAGATTGAAAGATGAAATTAATAAAAATGCTTTTACTTTAGGCATTGATGGATGGACATTTTTAGATTCATCAAGAACATGGGTCTTTGCCGGTGCATTGGGCTATAGTCAAATTATAGGAACAAAAGAAAGAATCATTGACCTTCAAAGAAATTCGCTGCATTATTTCCAACGGCCTGATGCTAAAAAGGTTAGACTTGACAGCAGTGCGACATCTTTGACGGGTTATGCCGGAAGATTTGTACTCAACAAACAAAAGGGGAATTTCTTTTTTAATTCTGCATTTGGATTTCTTTCACCTGGATTTGATGTTAACGACATCGGATTTTTATATCGGGCTGATGTAATAAATATGCATGTTGGTGCTGGATATTTTTGGAGCGAACCTACAGAATTATATAGATATCTTGAACTTGGAGGTGCGTTATTCAGAAATTTGGATTTTGATGGCAATGTAACTAGCGGAGGAATTTTTCATTTTGGTTCCTTTCAATTTTTAAATTATTACAATTTAAATTGGAATTTAGGATTCTATCCTTCAAATGTTAATAACCGATTGACGAGAGGCGGTCCCTTGACCCTAAATCCTGATGGAATTGAAGTAAGTATAAATGCAAATTCCGACAATAGGAAAAATTGGGTAGTAAATCTTGGTTATTCTTTCGGAGGTACACTCGATTATCCTTTTTACTGGCAAATAAATGCTGGACTTGAAGTAAGACCATCATCAAATATCTTACTTAGTATTAGTCCATTTTATAATAGAGACAATACTTTTGCTCAATGGGTTGATGTATTCGATGATCCGTCGGCAACAAATACTTTTGGTAAGAGATATGTTTTTGCTGAATTGAATCAAACCACAATTGGTGCAGGTATCAGATTAAATTGGACATTCACTCCCAAGCTCAGTCTTCAGATTTATTTACAGCCATTGATTTCATCCGGTGACTATAAAAACTTTAAAGAACTTGCAAAAGCACGAACATATAATTTCAATCAATATCAAATTGATGAAGCAACT
>DAIMIJ010000219.1:0-3563 GCA_036722835.1 Ignavibacteriaceae bacterium
TAATCACCGCCAACTTCAAAAGCTGGAATAAATGTAGCAGAAATATCTAAACCGGAATATTCGGGATTTTTGTCTGGTAAAATTTTTCTTTGAATTTCACGGGCAACATCCAGCTCTTTTTCAAGCCGTTCCTTCTCAATTGATTCCCCAAGCAGCTTTGCATTTTCAATGGCAACCGATGCATAATCGGTAAATGTATTAAGTGCATCTTTATCTTCATCATCAAAAATCGAATCGCCTTTTTTCACTGCGAAGAGATATCCTTTAACCTCTGTATGTGCACGAAGTACTGATACAGTTAAACCGGAATATTTTTCGGAAAACTGAGGAACATCCTTAAGCGAGCTTAAACGGTAAATTGCTTTCTCAATTTTTACGGGAGAAGAATTAGCTTTGCTTAAAATATATTCTGTCAGAGAACCTGCATCCACAAATCCGATATTTTTATTGGCAATGATTCTATTCTCATTATCATGCTTTAATGCCATCCAGCTTGCATCTGCATTACAAACCTTAATGGCAATATCGGTGATCGTTTCAGCTAAATCACTAAAGTCTAAAACCTGGGTAATCAACCGGCTGAAATATTGAAGTGAAGAGACTTCCTTTGCTTTACGGTCGTACGCTTCGGCTGTGGGAATATGAAACAAAGTTGTGAAGAACAGGATGCTGAAATATCCGATTCCGTATATCATCATCAACTGTAAAAAATTATTGAGCGCGGGTGAAAAGCCATTTAGTATTTTGTAGTGTGTTGTATCGTCCCCGCTTTTTAACAGATTCAAAACGAATAATGTTAAAATTACGACAGATAAAACAAGAAGCAGCACCTTTTCCTTTTTTGACAGGAATGCAATCCAGGATATTTTAATCGAATTAATACCGATTAGAATAATTGATATAATTAAAAAAGTATTATTAATGTATGATAATCCGGGATACTTATCTAAAAAGGCAGTCGATACCGATAACAGAAAGAATATGGTCATAGTATTGAAATATATGTTCCGTTCACGCTTCTGTCTGGTGAAGTAAAACTGTTTAAATGTTAAAAAGATGTAAGCAAGTGAACTGATAAAAATTGAAACATAAAAGAAGGATATTATCGTATAAATTAAATCCGGATTTTTTATTTTATCTCCAAGATTGCTGTAAAACAAATTAAGAATGGAATCTGAAAAGGTTATGAAAAAGAACATGATTGCATTCAATATTCCTAAGTTCATAACCAGGGATAGCAAATTGAATTTGCCGGCTGTTATAAAATCATTGATAGATAAAAGAAGAAATGCTACAGCCGAGATTACAAAAATTTCGTTAAGCAAAAGGAGTTGGAAGGATTCGACCGGTGAGAAAAATAATTTCAAAATAAACAACACTGCTGCTAATACAAGCAGTAATTGTATTTTTAAATTTTTCAGAAGATTTCCGGCGGATATGTTTCTTATCATGGAATAAAATTATTTTTATTTAGCTTAAAAATTATTGGTATACTCACAAATAACTATTGTCGTTTTTAAGTGTTTTATTTCCCAGGAGAAAATAGAACAAAAGCTTATGTATTTAAAGAAACGTTAGATAAACGGCAAATAGCTTAGATGAGCGCAAAAATACACAAATCTTGATTTATAATTCTGAGCAAATTTTTAAGAAAGGTTTTAAACACGGATAAAATCACACTGATTTCTTAGCTGAACCTCCTTCAACAAAAAACCCGAAGGTTTTCTTCGGGTTTTATTAGCGAACATTCAAATATTATCTAAATTTCTATCGGCTCATCCGTTTTAACTTTTAATGGCTCCTTCTGCAAATCTTTTTGGAGCTTGAGCATTTCTTCTCTCAGTTTCCGCATCTCTTTTTGAAATTCTTTCATTTGAAACTGAAAATCTTTCTGATTAAAAATTGCTGAATCATTTATTAATAATTTAATTGCATTCGAAAGCGAATCAGCTTTAAATCTATATGCTTCATTATTATATAATGACGAATCATTCATGAATTCATCTGGTAGAATCGGTGTGTTGAAATTTGGTATATCTATATCAAAATTAAATTTTTGAGATGAATCACCAACATCAACCCTAAACTCAAATTTTTTTCTTATGCTTCCTTCTTTTGGAATTTTAATTGAGAAAGATTTTATGTTCTTTGTTGCAGCTTCAATTTGTGCTTCAAGCTCATCCAGATTTGGTAGCGGAATATCAGATAAATTAATATTCATGTTAGGAATATTAACCCTGCAAATATTTGTGTCAAAAAATACTTCGAAATTCTTATCCCAGCCACCATGACTTTTCAGCTTAACAATATTACTATCAAAATTGAATACAAATTTTTGTTGATGCAATTCTTTTTCAACTTCCTTCAAATTCTTCCTCAGCTCAATTTGCATATGTTTCATTTCTTTATCGAATTTATCTCTATCGAATCTAAAAGTTTCAACAAAAATTGTATCCGGTGTCATAAAAATATAATCGCTGTCACTGGCGGTTTTAACAACTTGCGCAATTTCTACAAGCTGAGGTCTATCAATATCACGAAAACCGGCAGGTACTATTTTTGCGAATTGCTCACCGTTCGCATCTTTCGCAAATGCCATAATGTCTGCAAAGATTGCTTTGTTATAATTCCAAAGTTTGGGACTGATTGCAACTGTATTGTTTTCGTTAACAAGGATTTGCTCTTGCATATCATCAGCATATGATTTAAGGATAGAATCAATCTGCATTTTTTGCTCTTTGTTGAGATTTAATACCGCAACAAATTTCTCAAAGTCATTATTGGTCTCGGCTATCGAAGCAGTCTTAATTTCAAAATATTCAGACCCATCTGCATTAGAACCAAGCATTAAATACTGACCGTGCTCTTTATCAAGAGGAAGTTTTCGGTATAGTGCAAAGTCAAAAACATCTTCGTTAGTTAAACCAGCGGTAATAAACAGCGGCTTTAAATTTTCAGTGTAAAGCCCGGCTAATTTCGTTTTTTGTTCTTCAATAACCGTCTCAAAAAATTGGGGGTTAGATTTTAGAAATACCATGAGAACGATTGTAGCTAAGGAAATACCGAGTATAGGAATCCATCTCTTCATTTTGAATCCCGAGGAATTCTCAGAATTTAAGCTGGCTATTAGCTTAGTTTCAAAGTATGGAGACTCGGTAACTTTTTGAAATGATGATTGTGATAATTCTTTAATTCGTTTAAGTTCAATTAACTTTTGCTGAAGATCTTTCGAGACTGTTAATTTATCTTCAATATATTTAACTTCTTCTTTGGTAAGCTCTCCGTCAATGTAAGCGGAAAGCATTTCATATTCTTTGTAAAATTTGTTCATAACATAAGCTCCTTTTCATAGGGCTTTAGGATATTTCTTAAACCTTCCCGTGCCCTAAAAATTCGGGATTTAACCGTACCAATTTCGCAATTAACGGTTTGTGCAATTTCCTGATAACTCAATCCTTCTAAATCCTTGAGCATAAGGGGAATTCTTAACTTATCCGGTAATTCTTCAATACCTTTTCTAACTATTTCTGCCGTATCCTTCTCTTCATGTGAAGAATGATAAA
>DAIMIJ010000220.1:0-3561 GCA_036722835.1 Ignavibacteriaceae bacterium
TACAAGTTTGAACAAAACTCGGTTAAAGATTATAAGGAAGAGTTTAGCACTTTAGTCCGCAAAGTGGTTATTGGAGAAGACTCTATTATCTTTGGTGGGCTTGGCAATATAGGAACAACAATAATTCCTGAGATTAATTACTCGAATAATTCAGCGGTTTTCGAATTCTCTGCAACAAGTATGATAGACCCATCATCTTCCGAGTATCAATCTATGCTTGAAGGTTTTGATGAGAAGTGGTCTGTGTGGAAAAAGGATACATACAGGAATTATACAAATCTGCCTGCAGGGGATTATACTTTTAAAGTAAAAGGAAAAAATCTTTATCACTTTGAAAGTAATGTCGCAGCATTCACGTTTACAATACTTCCCCAATGGTACAGAGCATGGTGGGCTTATTTAGGTTATGCAATTATACTTGGCTTTGGAATTTTTGGTATTGATCGCTTACAAAGACGAAGACTAACATTAAGAGAACGCCAAAGGGCAAGAATGCGTGAAACAGAGTTGAGAGCAGAAACAGCAGAAGCGAAATCAAAAACTTTACAAGCAGAAAATGAAAGAAGAAAGAATGTGGAACTTCTTAGTGAAATAGGGCGCGACATAACTGCTAATCTAACAATCGAACAGATTATTGATACTGTTTACGAGAACGTGAATTCATTGATGGATGCTGCAGTTTTTGGAATAGGGATGTATGAAGAAAATACAAAAAGAATATTTTTTCCCGCAACTAAAGAAAAAGGCACATCTTTAAGTTCATTTTATAATAATGTAGATGATGAAAACAGACCCGCTTCCTGGTGCTTCAGAAATCAGCAAGATATCTTTTCTAATGATTACCGGGAGGATTATAAAAGGTATGTGAAAGAAATTAAAGCCACAGTGGCAGGCGAACATACACAATCTATAATTTACCTTCCGCTTACTTACAAGGAAAAGAAAATAGGAGTTATTACTGCTCAAAGTTTTAAGCAGAATGCATATTCGGATTATCATTTAAATATTTTACGCAACCTCGCAACTTATACTGCCATTGCTATAGATAATGCAGATGCATATCGGCAGCTTAATGGAACAATAGCTAAACTTGACTCAACATTAAGTGATTTAAAATCAACGCAGCAAAAATTAATTGTCCAGGAAAAGCTTGCCTCTTTGGGACAGCTGACAGCAGGAATTGCTCACGAAATAAAAAATCCGTTAAATTTTGTGAACAACTTTGCCCAGCTAGCAAACGAAATGGTGGGTGAGCTGCGAGAAGAATTCGAGAAAGTAAAAGATAAATTTTCTCAGGATTTTATAGATAATATTGACGATCTACTTTCAAATATTGAACAAAATGTCACCAAAATAAACGAACATGGAAAACGTGCTGACAGTATTGTTCGCAGCATGCTTCAACATTCAAGGGGTAAATCCGGCGATAGGCTTATGTCTGATATAAATGCAATGCTGGATGAGGATTTAAATTTAGCTTATCATGGTCTTCGTGCCCGCGATACTTCATTCAATATAACTATAGAAAAAGATTTTGATAAAAATTTAGTAAAAATGTTAATTATACCTCAGGACATAAGCAGAGTCTTTCTTAATATAATTAATAATGGACTTTATGCGGCATATAAAAAGAAAAATGTTAAGAATGATGGTTTTTCACCGGTACTTAAAGTTAAAACAACTGATATTGGTGATAAAATAGAGATTCGAATTCGAGATAATGGAAACGGAATTCCTTTAGAGGTTCGTGGTAAAATATTTGATCCATTCTTTACTACAAAACCTTCAGGAGAGGGAACCGGATTAGGACTTTCGCTCAGCCACGATATAATTGTGAAAGAACATGCTGGAGAAATTAAATTTGACAGCGAGGTCGGTGAATACACCGAGTTTATTATTACTTTACCTAAAAAGTGACTGATCTAGCAAACAGAATTGTAAAATTGAAAAAAATCATAGGAGAAATAAATGAGACTAATCGTTGTTGATGATGAAGTTGATGTCCAGTTTTTATTTCAGCAAAAATTCAGAAAAGAAATTAAATCCGGTGAAATACAAATTCATTATGCTTTTGATGGACCCTCGGCATTAAGACTTCTGGAATCGCTTGAGAATCGCACGGGGTATTTAATTTTATCCGATATTAATATGCCTGAAATGACAGGAATCGAGTTGCTGAAAGAAATTAAATCAAAATATCCATTATTAAAAGTAATTATGATAACAGCATATGGAGATGAGCAAAATTTTAATTTGGCGAAAAAGCATGGTGCCGATGATTACTTTACCAAGCCATTGGAATTTGATTTGCTCAAAACAAAATTAAGTTACCTAGATACGGTGTAGGGAGAAATAAAAATGCAGCAGGCAAAAATTCTTGTTGTTGATGATGAACCGGATCTGGAACATCTTATCCTCCAAAAATTCCGGAAGAAAATAAGCTCTAAGGAATATGAATTTCAATTTGCAAGAGACGGTGCTGAAGCAATTGATATAATTGTAAACAACGGTTCAATTAATCTCATATTAACGGATATAAATATGCCCGTCATGGATGGGCTTACTCTTCTCTCTAAAATCAATGAGTTGAACAATAGATTGCATCGGTCGGTTATTGTGTCTGCTTACGGTGATATGGAAAATATAAGAACGGCAATGAATAGAGGAGCTTATGATTTTATCACCAAACCTATTGACTTAAATGATCTGGAGATAACGATTGAAAAATCTCTAAAAGAAATTGAGCATTATAAACAAGCGTTATCAAGCAGGGATAAGTTAATTGCGCTAGAACAGGAACTGAATATTGCGACAGCAATTCAGACTTCCATTTTGCCGAAAACATTTCCTCCTTTTCCGGACAGAAAAGAATTTGATATTTATGCTAAGATGTTAACGGCAAAGGAAGTCGGCGGCGATCTTTATGATTTTTTTCTTATAGATAAATACAGACTTGGAATTGTAATTGGAGATGTATCCGGCAAAGGAATTGCTTCTGCACTGCTTATGGCTGTTTGTAAAACGTTATTAAAAATAACGGCATACAAAGGAATTCCTGCAGATAATATTTTATATGAAGTTAATAATATTCTTGTTGACGAAAGCCCATCAAATATGTTTGTCACGGTTTTTTACGGCGTGCTTGATACACGAAACGGTGCATTTGAGTATTGCAACGGGGGACATAATTCTCCGTATTTAATTTCTAATGAAGGAAAAGTTAAACAGCTTGAGAATATTGGCGGACTTTTATTAGGGGCAATGAAAGATGCCGAATATGAATCCAATATAACCATGCTAAATCCAGGAGACACCCTTTTCCTTTACACTGATGGAATAACGGAAGCATTTAATAAGCAAGATGAAGAATTTGATGAGAGCCGGCTTGTTAATTCTCTCCTAAACAAAGCTCCTCAAAGCGCAAATGATATAATTAATAATGTTATCAGCGATGTTCAAACATTTTCAGATGGCGCTGAACAATCTGATGATATAACTTGTCTTGCCTTAAAATTCTTGAAGCAATAAAAATATTTTTGAATGTAAAATTATGGCGATCAC
>DAIMIJ010000221.1:0-3557 GCA_036722835.1 Ignavibacteriaceae bacterium
CGAAGAGTTCAATCAAATACTTTCTGAAAGAAGGTCTAAAGTCGTTAAAGATTATTTAGTTGCAAATGGTATAGGTTCAGAGCGATTAGTTGTAAAAGGCGTTGGGGAATCCGAACCAATTGCCGATAACCGTACGGTAGAAGGCAAAACTCTTAACCGAAGAATTGAATTTAAAGTGATTAAATAGATCTAAAATTTTCTCATAGAAAATTAAA
Organism: Ignavibacteriaceae bacterium; assembly: GCA_036722835.1. Classification (GTDB taxonomy): domain Bacteria; phylum Bacteroidota; class Ignavibacteria; order Ignavibacteriales; family Ignavibacteriaceae; genus XYD12-FULL-36-8. The sequence goes on from DAIMIJ010000221.1 coordinate 216, forward strand.
TCCTATCTTATTTAATTTAAAATTTATATCCACGATTTACTACACGCTTAAAGTTATAAGCTTGCGATAAAAGAAAATTTGAGACGCGACTACACCTTCGAATAAGCACTCCAACCATTACACCAGCTTAAGCAAATAAAATATGCGCCTCCCGGAAAAGAACATAGTGTTTTTCGGTCTTAATTCAATTGATTTGATTATATTTTGATAAAACATATTCTTTCAAATATTTTGAAGTGGAATAAGAATACTTTTATTAAAAAATCTATGAACAGAAGAATAACATTTAACATAATTTATCTCACATCAACTTTAATTGTGCTATTAATTTTTGCTGCCCTTGTTTACCGATGGTACAATGTAATATTGGAAGATGCAAAGCTATCGCATCAAAAGCAGCAATTAGAAATGTCTAAAATTTCTGCAATGGGCATACAGATTTTTTTTAACCATTTAATTGCCGAGATGAGTGTTGGGCAAGATGGTGGATCAATTTCACCCAATGAAATAAATAATATGCCGATCGTTTTTTTTCAGCATTTCCTTAATGAAGGTATAGACGGTATTTATTTTATCAGCAATGGCAGAATTGAGGTTTTTTCCGGTTCAACTCCTTCTGACCAAGAAATTAAAGACGTGATAAAATTCAGAAATAGAGATATTTATTTTACTAACATATTTAGGAAAGATTCTTTAAGTAATGAAAAATATTTTTTCCTTTGTAAGAAGTTGAATCCGGAGTTTAGAGAAAGCAAAATTTTCTTTCTGAAAATAAATTTTGATTATATAATAGAAAAATATCTATTACCTCTTCAGCTAACTAAAAGTGATTTTGCATGGATATTGAATGATGAAGGAACATTAATTTATCATCCTGAGCATGAAGATATGATCTTACGGAATATTTTTGAAAGTGCCGATGAATGCAGTGATTGTCATAAGTCCTTCGAAATGCAAAAAAACATGCTGGTAAATAAAAGTGGTTACGGTGAGTATATAATCGCAGATGAACCTTCGAAAATCATGGCTTATTCACCAATAAAAATTGCTGACAGATATTGGTATTTAGCGATCTCAACTTATCTTCCGAATGTTATTTCATCACTTAAATCAAAACTTAATTTACTAATTCTTACATCGGCACTGATTTTTATTATCATTATGGGGTTTACAATTTTTAATTATCGCAGTAATCTTGGCAGAATAAAAGCTGATGAAGAAAGGAAAAGAACTTTGCAGGAAATGAAATTTCAGGAAGATTTAAATCATGTTTCAAGACTTGCTTCATTGGGTGAACTTGTGGATACTGTTGCTCATGAGATTAATACGCCAACAGGAATTATCTCGATTCAAGCCGATGCATTAAAAATTAAGTCTTCGGGAAATCATCTTGCAGAAGAAATAGAAATTATCCAAAAACAAGTAAACAGAATCTCAAATTATACACGAAGTCTTCTTAATTATTCAAAACGATTACCATTCAACCCGCAGCTTACTAACATCATTTCTGCAATTGATGATTCGGTTTTTCTATTAGCACATAGATTTCGGGAAAAGAAAATTAAACTTATAAAAGATTATGGCACATCTCTTCCTGAATTGATGATAGACAGAGTTCAGATCGAGCAGGTTTTTATTAACATTTTAAACAATGCATTTAATTCTATGACTGAAGAAGATTCAATCAATATAACGGTCAAGGAGAATTTATCTGAATCTGAAAGTTCTCATGCTCCAGGCGGAATAATAATTCAAATAAAAAATAGCGGAGAAAAAATTCCAGAAAATATCATCAACCAAATATTCGAACCGTTTTTTACAACTAAACACGGAAGTGACGGCACAGGATTGGGATTATCAATTTCGAAAAAAATAATTTTAAGACACGGTGGTTCGATTACAGCTGAAAACACAGAAACTGGACCTATGTTTACAATAAAACTTCCTTACAAATTTACACAGGTGTATTGATATGATTAAGGTTTTAGTAATTGATGATGAAAAAGAAATGCTTGACGGAGTAAGAAAATTGCTGACGCTTGTCGGCTTCGACTGCATGACGGCTCAAAACGGTGAACAAGCAATTAAGCTTTTAACTGATTTTCAATTTGATGTGGTTCTTTCAGATTTATTCATGCCTGATATTGACGGGAATCAGATAATCGAGAAATCAAAGCAGATACAGCCCGGTGTTCCCATAATAATATTTACTGCCTTCGGAACAGTCGAGAGAGCGGTTGAAGCAATGAAGAATGGCGCATATGATTTTATCGAAAAACCTTTTAACAGCGATCATCTGATAATGAAAATAAAAAGGGCTGTTGAATTCAAAAACTTGAAATCTGAGAAAGAGAATCTTATTGCGCAGCTTAAAGAGAAATACAGCTTTCAAAACATAATTGGTAAAAGCCAGTCCATGAAAAATGTATTTAGCATGATTGAGCAAGTAGCTCCTGTTGATGCCAATGTTTTGATTACCGGGGAAAGCGGAACTGGTAAAGAACTAATTGCTCGTGCAATTCATGCTTTAAGTAAAAGAAATTCAAAACCATTTGTATCCGTAAACTGCGGTGCTTTACCAGAGCATTTATTCGAGGCCGAACTTTTTGGCTATGAGAAAGGGGCTTTTACCGGAGCTTACAACAGAAAGATTGGTTATTTAGAATTTGCAGATACCGGAACTTTTTTTATGGATGAAGTCATGGAAATGCCTCCGCGTACTCAGATAAAGCTGCTAAGAGTGTTGCAGGAGAGAAAGTTAACCCGAATTGGTGGAAATAAACTTATTGATTTTAACATTAGAATAATTTCCGCAACGAATAAAAACGTTAATAAGGCAATTGAAAGCGGAGAGATAAGAGAAGATTTTTATTTCCGATTAAATGTAGTTCAAATAAATATTCCCCCCCTTAGAGAAAGAAAAATCGATATTCCCCTTCTCGCCTATCACTTCCTTGAAGCTGCTAATAAATCAAATGTTAAAAATATAATAGATATTGATGATGAGGTTCTTCAACTGTTTGAAAAATATCCATGGCCCGGGAATGCAAGAGAACTAGAAAATGTAATACAAAGTTCTATTTTGTTTTGCCGTCTTGATAAAATTAGCATTGTAGATTTACCGAAATATCTCATTAACTATTCATCACAGAGTAATATTGAAAAATATTCTCTTACCGATGCCAAACAGATGGCTGTTGAAAAGGTTGAACGAGATTATCTTTTCCATCTTTTGAAAAAACATTCGGGTAACATAACTAAAGTGGCAGAAGAATCAGGTATGACACGGAGAAACATCCATCGTATAATAAATAAACACAGTTTAAATCCTGATGATTGGCG
>DAIMIJ010000222.1:0-3498 GCA_036722835.1 Ignavibacteriaceae bacterium
TACTACTTACAGAATGAAGAAGTTTGCAAGAAAGAAATGAAGGCGAATCTTGAGAAATATAAATCGTGGATCTGTGATGATAAGAAAATTAAACTCGCGGATAAAAATGTTAAGTTAATGCATGCACTTCCAGCAGACAGAGGAAATGAAGTGACTGATAAAATTCTCGATGATCCGAATATCTCAATCGTTTTTGACGAGGCGGAGAATCGTCTTCATACTGCCAAGGCAGTTATGGCACTAACGATATAGGTTGGTGAAATTCCAAAAAACAAGCAGCAAAAATCAAATAAATTCCAAATTCAAAAAGCTAAATTTCAAATTTTAAAACAGATTTTGAACACTAATATTTGATTGATGAAATTTATTTGGTCCGCCTCAGGCGGATTGTTTTTTTATATTTGAATTTTAAAAGATAGTCTATGAATCAATATTACTACGAATGCTTCACCTGTAAATCTAAATTTTCAAAACAGCAAATTGAGAATAATTTGCTTTACCTTTGTCCCAAATGCGGTAAAGCTGAAAAAAATAAACCGCTCGTTGGCGTACTTAAGCTTCGCTATAATTACAATTCCATAAGCGAAGAAATTAAAAAAACTGATTTTCTTAATAGTACTACAGGAAAATTCTGGTTTTATCCTCAGCTTTGGCCATTGGATTATACTTTAAAAAAAGATTCTATTTCAATTAAAGGAATTACTGAATCACAATTGGATAGCATCAAAATTGTTTCCTCACCGCTGGTAAAAGTTAATCACGATAAAAATGAGCTCCTGATATTTGACGACACACGTAATCCAACTTTATCTTATAAAGACAGAGCATCAGGACTTGTTGGATTAAAAGCAATTCAATTAGGAATAAAAGAAATCAGTACTGCCTCAACCGGAAATGCCGGCTCATCACTTGCTGGAATTTGTGCTCGTCTTGGAATTAAATCCCACATCTTTGTTCCCGAAAAAATTCCATTGGGAAAACGAATTCAGATTCAATCATTCGGTGCAAACATTTACTTGGTTAAAGGAGATTATGATCAGGCATTCGATCTTTGTTTAGAAATTTCTAAAGCAAAGGGTTGGTACAATCGTAACACCGCTTACAATCCACTAACTATTGAAGGAAAGAAATCTGCGGCGTATGATATGTTTATTTCACTGAAAGGAAATTTGCCGGACTACATTTTCATTCCCGTTGGAGATGGTGTAATCATATCAGGAATTTATAAGGGTATTTGGGAATTAAAACAACTCGGATGGATTAAAGAGATCCCAAAACTGATTGCTGTTCAGGCAGAAGGTAGCAATGCTTTAGTTCGATATATCGAAAAAAAGAAATTTGTTTTCAAATCGGCTCACACAATTGCGGACAGCATTCATGCAGGCGCTCCAAGAAATTTGTACATGGCGGCTGATGCAGTAACTCAATCAAATGGTTTAGCCGTTTCAGTAACTGATTCTGAAATTATTGCTGCTCAAAAAAAATCTGCACGAGAATTTGGACTGCTGATTGAACCTGCTGCTGCTGCAAGCTTTGCTGGCTATCTTAAACTTGCAAAGTCGAAAACCATTTCACCCAAATCAAAATCACTTCTCATGTTCACCGGAAATGGGCTTAAAGATCAGCAAACTCTTACAACTTGGAATGTTGAACCAAAATCATATTTGCAGGATGAATGGAAACAAATCCTAAAAATAAAATAATGAAAAACATTTCCGGATTACTGTTGAGTGCTGGTCTTTCTGGAAGAATGGGAACATCGAAAGCTTTAATGCCTCACCATGGATTACCTTTTGCTGTTCTGATTATTAAAAAATTACTTCTTGTTTGCAGTGAAGTTTCAGTTGTAACTGGACACGAATCAAAAAAAGTTGAAACTGGAATAAAAAACTATCTTAAAGTTGATGAAATTTCAAAAGTTAAGTTTGTTTTTAATGATAACTATAAAACCGGAATGTTCTCATCTTTACAATGTGGACTAAGACATATTTCACAATCCGATTGGATACTCTATCATTTTGTTGATCAACCATTCATCCCCGAATCATTTTATAAAGAATTTGCATGTCAGCTTTCTGGTGAAATGAATTGGTTGCAGCCATCTTACTCAAATAAACTTGGTCATCCAATTCTTTTTGATAATAAAGTCGCTTCTTACGTTTTAGAATTGAATGGAAACAGTTCTTTGAGACATTTTAGTAATGATAAAAGAATTAAAAGGCGAATTTGGGAATGCAATTATTCGGAAGTTCTAACTGATGTTGATACACTGGAACAGTTTAACAATTTAACAATTAAGCAATAGGACAAAGAACAAGATGAGGGATATTAAAATTTGGGAGTTCATTAAATCTCATCTAGAAAAAGATGAAGCTGTAATTTTGATGTTGGTGGTTGATTCTGAAAACTCATCACCTGGAAGAGCTGGATTTAAAATGGCTGTTAGCAAAAACAAAGAAATGATTGGGTCAATCGGCGGCGGAATGATGGAGTTTAATCTTGTTGATGAAGCTGTCGCAAATTTAGTTAGTAATAAAAATGTACTATCATTAAGAAAACTTTATCACCAAGGAGATACCAGAGAAGATAGTTCCGGAATGATTTGTTCAGGTGCGCAAACCATTTTTACATTAACATTGCAAAAAAATGATCTATCTGCCATTGAGAAAATCATTGACGCAATTCTGAATCATAAAATTGCTGCGGTTAAATTTGATCCAAATGGTTTACACTATCTTGAAAACGATCTAAATAAAAAGCGAATCGTTTTCAATTATCAAGATGAACAAAACTGGAAATATCAAGAAACTATTGGTCAGCAAGATACAATTTACATTATTGGCGGCGGGCATGTTGGATTAGCTTTGTCGAAGGTAATGTCTTTCTTAAACTTTTATGTCCTTTTAATTGACAACAGAATGAACCTACAAACAATGGAATTGAATACCTTTGCTGATGAAAAAATTATAATTAACTATGAAGAAATTGATAAATACTTAATTGATGGAGATCATTCTTACGTTGCAATCGTTTCGCACAGTCATGAGAGTGATAAATTTCTTCTTCAGAAAGTTATCAATCGTAATTTTAAGTATGTGGGTTTGATGGGAAGTAAAGCAAAAGTGAAAAATATTATTAGTGAGATGAAGCAGTTGGGAATTGCCAAAGAAAAAATTAATAACATCCACTCCCCTATCGGAATTGAGATAAACAGCGAGACACCCGAAGAAATTGCCATCAGCATTGCCGCAGAAATAATAAAGATTAGGAACTCTTAAAAATATTCTCTTATCTTTGCGGAAATAATTTCACATCAAAACTATTCAAATAAAAAGAAAGACGTTAGATGACTGAACAAGTTGAAAAAAAGAAAGCTGGATTTTCTTCATTCTCAAAAAACTATTGGGTTGTAATTATGATGGAGTTCTTCGAGCGCGGCTCGTATTATGGAATGATGAGCATACTTTCTGTTTACATGACTGACCAACTGAATTTTAC
>DAIMIJ010000223.1:0-3468 GCA_036722835.1 Ignavibacteriaceae bacterium
GGCGGTACATAAAACAGCATCGGCAATGTCCGAAACTCTGAATGGAGTGGAAGTCCTAATCCCCAAACTTTTACAAATTTATAAACGGGTGAAGTTTGTGACGCTTCAATTGTTGAATCTGCAACTCCATTTTCTTTTGCATTTTTAATTACCGCTTCATCAAAAGGATCTAAAATTAAATCAAGCTGGCGGTCAATCAATTCATCATCAGGCGCAGAAGCTGCTTCTTTAATTTTATCTGCATCATAAAGAAGAACTCCGAGATAGCGGATTCTTCCGACACAAGAGTGCATACAAGCAGGGGCAAGCCCCGCCTCTAATCTGGGATAACATAAAATACATTTTTCAGATTTACCTGTGCTCCAATTGTAATATGATTTTTTATATGGACAAGCTGTAACGCACATTCGCCAAGCACGGCAAACCTGTTGATTAATCAACACAACACCATCTTCACCTCGTTTGTAAATTGCACCAGATGGACAAGAAGCAACACAGGCAGGATTCAAACAGTGATTACAAATTCTCGGTAAATAGAACATTGCCATCTTTTCTAATTGAAACATCGCTTCTTGCTCTGCCAGTGATAAATTTTGTAAGTTCGGATCGCGCCTTGCATATTCAGGTGTACCGCTTAAATCGTCATCCCAGTTGGGTCCTGTTTTAATATCTATTGGCTTTCCTGTTACTAATGAAACCGGTCGGGCTGTCGGCTGATCATCTCCTTGCGGTGATTCAATCAGATCAAGATATTTATATGTCCACGGCTCGTAATAATCTTCTAATAATGGCAGATACGGATTGTGAAAAATATTAAGCAGCCCCTTATACTTCCCCGATCCTCTTAATGAGATGCTTTCTTTTTCATTTCTTTTCCATCCGCCTTTGTAAATATTTTGATCTTCCCATTTTGTTGGGTAACCGGTGCCGGGTTTAGTTTCAACATTATTCCACCACATATACTCGGCGCCTTTTCTGTCTGTCCAAATATTTTTGCAGGCAATAGAACAAGTATGGCAGCCGATACATTTGTCGAGATGAAACAACATTGAAATTTGTGATCTTACGTTCATAATTTTTTATTGATTGTTTTTTTGAATTTTCAATTTATTTATTAATGATTATTCATTTAGTTTGTTTAATATTGAATAGATTTTTTGATTATTCTTATTAATGAATTTTTCATGTGCCAAAATAATTTTCTCTGTCTGAATATATTTCTCAGGTACTAATTCATGGTTGCCGTGCCTAACCATTTCCCTTATCATGATATTCGTTACTTCACAGTGAAATTGTAACCCTAACACATTTTTCTTATATAAAAACATCTGGTTAATGCAAGCCTCCGAATATAAAAAATGCTTAGCTCCATTTGGTAAATCAAACGTATCTCCGTGCCAATGAAAAACTTTAAAAGACTTTTCAAAACCATCCAAGAGATAGTTCCCTTGCCCTTTGGGTGTTAATGAAACATTAAACCAACCTATTTCCTTATAAGGATTAGGATAAATTTCTGCACCCAAGACATGTGCAATCAGTTGAGAACCTAAGCAAACACCTATAACTGTTTTATTGGCATTTATGGTTTGTTTGATAAATATTTTTTCCTCTTTCATCCACTCAAATTTATCCTCATCGTAAACTCCCATAGGACCACCCATGATAATGAGCCAATCAATTTCAGACAATTTTGGGAGGTTAAATTCTTTGTAAAATTTGGTAAAAGTTAGGGAATGCCCTTTCTCGTTAGACCAATTTTCAATACAACCCAGTCCTTCAAATGGAACATGCTGAAAACAATGAATATGTAAATTTTTCATTTTATTATTTACTATTGGTTATTTTTTTTCAATTTATTATTGATTATTCACTCATGTTACATAAAATGAAAATTTTTCTTAGTGTTTCTTTGTGCCTTAGTGGTGAAATGATCTTTACCACTAAGGAACTGAGCACACTCAGTTTCACTAAGGAATAAAAAAAACTACTTATCTGTTATGCTAAACAATTCAAATTTGCTCCAAATGAGTTATTCATTTATTTTTTCTTGATGCTCTTTTAATCGAACATTTACACTTTTTTTAGAAATCATAATTTTCTCCAATAATAAATCGTCAATAATAAATCAAAAATTTACGCTCGTCATTTTCTTAACAACCACATGTGTATCACGATTTGGCGCGCTCGGTCCCCAGTAATTAAAATGATAAGAGAACTGACCATATCCGCCAGCAAGAAAATTTGGTTTCAAATGTATTCTGGTGATACTGTTATTCATACCACCTCTTTTATTTCCGCGTACCTGCGATTTGGGAATTGATATGGTTCTCTCAACAGTATGATAAACAATGCAAACACCTTTGGGAATTCGAGAACTTACAACTGCACGGGTACAATAAACACCATTATCGTTATAAACTTCAACCCAATCATTATCATTTACAGAAAGTTCTTTTGCATCCTCTTCATTAAGCCAGCAAGGTTCTATTCCTCTTCCAAGAGTTAACATTCTCAAATTATCCATATAAGTTGAATGGATATGCCATTTGCCGTGCGGAGTTAAACAATTCAGAACTTTTGCGCTGCCGTCCTTTAAAGTTTCTTTTAATTCACCAAAAACTTCGGGTTTAGGTGAAGGTTTGAATGTCGGCAGGTTTTCGCCAAATGCGATGTACATTTCATGATCTAAATAAAAGTGCTGACGTCCGGTCAGTGTCCTCCATGGAACTAATCTTTCAACATTATAAGTGAATGCAGAATATGCTCTTCCGTTATTCATTAGTCCGGACCAAACCGGCGATGTATTATATCTCCGCGGCTGAACTTGTAAATCTTTAAAGTTAATTCTTACATCTCTGCTTCCGTCGGCAAGATCAGCAAGCGCCAAACCGGTTTTTGATTCCATGTATTTGTAAGCTCTGTGAGTCAGTTCGCCGTTTGTAAGAGATGAGAGATATAAAACAGCATTTGCCGCCGATACATCTTCTTTAAGAGATGGATATATTTTACCATCAATTTCTTCAGTCGGAAAATAATTAGACCTTATCATGTCATCATAAAAATCATCACATTGATAATGGTTACCGTGCGCTCCCATACCTTTTGTCTTTGCATTTGGTCCAAGCGAAATAAATTTATTATAAATTTTTGTGTAATCTCTTTCGACTATCGCAATTTTGTGAGTTGTTTTTCCGGGTATTGCTTCACATTCTCCTAAATACCAATCCTTAATTGTGGGCTGCTTAATTTCATCCGGCGAATCGTGCGAAAGAGGAACTGTAACAACATCAACTTGAGGATGATTAAAATGTTTTTTGGCTAATTCGCTTGTTGCGAAGGCAATGTTTCTAAAAATTTCCCAATCGGTTTTTGCCTCCCACACCGGTGCAATAGCGGCTGATAAAGGATGAATGAACGAATGCATGTCAGTGCTGTTCAAATCATTTTTTTCATACCATGAAGCAGCGG
>DAIMIJ010000224.1:0-3416 GCA_036722835.1 Ignavibacteriaceae bacterium
AAATATATTTTCAATGGATGAGCTTTCCTTAGCCTCCTGCAAAACCAACGTATTGATTAACATTTTCTGATTTGGAATAACCGGAGCTCTTCCCTTCAGCTCAGCAAGTGCTGCTCTTGCGCTCGCAAGTTTTTTATAAACCTCCACTGTTTCAATTTTTTGTCTCTCGGGAGGAAGCAGCGGTAAATCATTATGTGGTTTATTCGGATCGAAGCCCATCTTTTCTGTTAACTAACAATTGCAATTAATTTTATGATGAATAAAAATAATGAAATATGTTCTAATAAAAACTCGTCATTAAAAGTAGATTGCTCTTGCTAAGCCCTTTACAAAATTTTCGAAAAGATTCACGGCAAATTTTTAAGCCAACTGGCGCAACTCAGTTAAAACTTGTAGCTGTGAATGTGGAGAATCATTACTGCGCTGTTAAGTAATTTCTTATAATTTTACCACTGAACAAGATCAAGCATACAGTCAGAATCTTCTCCCACAATAATAATCTAAAGTTAGGTGCTAAATTATTTTTTCTTGATGTTAAAAATAACTTAGGCTAATTTTTTTGATAACTTATATGATAATTTTGAGTAATTTTCATATAGAGTATTATCAGCATGAATGAGTATTTCTCAATTCAATTTAAATTTTAATAAAAATGAAAAAATTTTTGAAAATCGGTATACCAATACTTGTAGTAATTGTGATTTTAATTTTCTGGTGGAGATATTATTTCGTTTTCGGTGAAGGTGTAAAAGCCGGCAATCTTAATTTTCTAGTGAAAAAAGGCTATGTTTTTAAAACGTGGGAAGGGCGATTGATTCAGATAGGTTTTAAGACTCCGACCCCGGGAGCTATGCAAAGCAATGAGTTTGAGTTCAGCGTTTCCGACGATAGTGTTGCTGAGGTTCTTGAACGCTGCAGCGGTAAATTTGTGGAAGTACGTTACAAAGAATATCTGCATTCACTTCCATGGCGGGGTATGAGTAATTATATTGTGACAGAAATATTAAAAGTAGAAGACGCTGTAAATCGGGAAACTTTGCCTTATTAAAAAATATTGTCAAAGGATACAAGAAATTTAATGGTTATAAAAAGATGATTTTGTTGAATTGGTTTATAGACAGCTCGATTTGTTTTATAAAAAAAATTTATATCCCAATTTTAGTTTTTACAATCTTCGGTACTGTAATGCCCCAAACAAATTTTCAAATTACCGATTCATTGCTCTTCACCAAAGCAAAGCAATTAGCCAAAAATTTTGTAATGGTGGATACTCACATTGATCTGCCAAGCTGGCTGTATGATGAATGGTTTGATGTTTCACAACGTTCGGATAATGGTGAGATTGATTATCCGCGTGCAATTGAGGGCGGACTTGATATTGCATTTATGTCAATTTACACTTCGCCAAGTTTAGAGGGAACAGGCAAATCAAAAGTAAGGGCAGATTCGATGATAGTTTTGGTCTATAAGATGGTTAGTGAATGGCCCGATAAGTTTGTTTTCATAACTTCAACTTCGGAAATTCCGGAACAAATAAATAAAGGAAAACTTTTATTGACAATGGGAATGGAAAATGGCTCGCCCATCGAAAATAACTTGAAAAATCTTGAGGAGTTTTATAACAAAGGAATTCGTTACATAACACTTGCTCATTACAAATGGAACCATATTTCAGATTCTGCAAACGACCCCGAAAGAAAATGGAACGGACTTAGTCCTTTTGGTGAAGAAGTTGTAAAAGAGATGAATCGTTTAGGAATTATGGTAGATGTTTCTCACATCAGCGACAGCGCTTTTTATGATGTAATAAGATTGAGCTTAGCTCCCGTAATTGCATCACATTCATGCTGTCGCTTTTTTGTCCCGGGTTTAGAACGAAATATGAGTGATGAAATGATTCAAACACTTGCAAAGAACAGTGGTGTGATCCAAATAAACTTTGCAAACATTTTCCTTCGAAATGGCATCTATAAAAAAATGGAGGGTGGTGAAACGGAGCTTAAAAATTATTTCGAACAAAATGATATTGATCCAAATAGTGCTGAAGCAAAAGACTATTCTAAAAAATTCATGAAAGAACATCCGTTAGAAAAAGCATCAGTCCAAGATGTTGCCGATCATATTGATCACGTGGTAAAATTAGTTGGAGTTGATTACGTTGGAATTGGATCCGATTTTAATGGTGTTGGTGAGGGTAACCTGCCAATCGGATTGGAAGATGTTTCTAAGATGCCAAATCTTGTTTATGAGCTTCTAAGTCGCGGATATAAAGATGATGACATTAAAAAAATTCTTGGTGGAAATCTATTGCGAGTATGGAAACAGGTTGAAGATGTTTCCAATTCGCTAAAGTGATTAAACATTAATTGGTTTTCAAAGATGCTTTCAATCCTAAATGATCGGAAATACTATTATTCTCATCGTCCATTATATCCACTGCATTGATAGATTGAACTTTAACTTTCTTAAATGTCGTTTGTCCAATACTATCATAAGCCATTATATAATCAAAACGTCTCGAAGCATTTCTTGAGCTGAATCTAAAAGTATACTCCTGTGTTTCGCCATGGAACTCTTTATGTAAATCGCGGGGATAACCTAAAATGTTTTGCATGTTCATGAATCTTTCTTCATCATATGCATCGCTATTAAAATCACCTGTTAATAAAACAATCATATCCTCTGATGACTTTATGGTGCCAGATTTCAACACACTATCTACGGCAGCATCAATAAACTTTTTTATTTGTCTCAATTGTGTTTCTTTATGCTCTGTCGTTCCAATTGCCTGAACATGTGTGGTAAATAAAAACAACTGTGTGGTTTCATTTATTTCATATAGCACACCCAATACAGATTTATTGGCAAGAAAATCATTTGACTTTGACATTTCTTTATCAAGTATCATATGGATAACTCCATTACTATTCTTAATACCATCACCAAATTCAATATTGCTCAAATCAATTCTTGGATATTTTGCCATCATAAATAAACCCGCATCCTGAAATATAAATTCCGGGAATGAGTTATAATCTACTCTCGCTATTATTGTTGTGAAATGTGTTGTGTCAGTCTTCTCGATAATGTAATCACGCGTACCTTCGTTGAATAACTCCTGGAACAAGACGAAATCAAAATCCTCACCGTTTATGTACTCCATCAAATTATCAATTTGCTTTTCGTCTTTCTGATAAACCGCTTTAATGTTGTAAGTAATCAGATTTATCTGATTTTTATTAATAAGTTTAGAGCCATGGAAATTATTAGAGTAGCTGAAATAATCTATGGATGAGCATGAGTTTAAGCTTACCACTAAGACAAGGCAGAGGAAGATGAGCAAAAAATATTTCGTTTTGTATGAAATGGAATGCATTTTCTAAATTAGTTAAGTACCAATTCTCCCTTAAACGCTC
>DAIMIJ010000225.1:0-3415 GCA_036722835.1 Ignavibacteriaceae bacterium
GAAATTTTACAACACTATAAAGATTTACAAGACATTATTAATATTCTTGGTATGGATGAATTATCCGATGAAGATAAAACAATTGTCAGACGTGCTAGGAGAATTCAGAGATTTTTTAGTCAGCCATTCTTTGTTGCTGAACAATTTACGGGACATAAAGGAAAATATGTGAAGCTCGAAGATACCATTCGCGGATTCAAAGGAATTATTGATGGTAAATACGATGATCTGCCCGAACCTGCATTCATGTATGTTGGTACAATTGAAGAAGCCGTTGAAAAAGCCAAAAGCATGTAATTGATATGAATGAATTAGATTTAGAAATTATCTCGCCTGAAAAAAAAGTTTATACTGGAAAAGTTAAATCGGTTACGATTCCAGGAACCAAAGGGAATTTTCAGGTACTTTACAATCACGCACCTTTAATTTCAACGTTTGATATAGGAATTATTAAACTCGTCCTTTCAGATGATTCAACCCAAATTTTTACTACAAGCGGCGGTTCTACCGAAGTGCTGGATAACAAAGTTTTAATATTATCCGATACTGTTGAACCAATTGAGAGTATTGACATTGAAAGAGCAATGCGAGCAAAAGAAAGAGCAGAAGCTAGATTGAAGAAGAAAGAAGGAATAGTTGATGTTGATAGAGCAAGAGTTGCTTTAGCACGTGCGCTTAACAGAATAAAAATGTCAGAGAAATATTCTAAGGATTAATAAGTAAATCTGATTTTCGAGGTTACCTAAATTTTTAATTCAAATAACCATCTCCTAAAATTATATTTCTCAACCCAGCGTTCTTAGAAATTTCCTCATCTAATTTTTCAAAGTGCTGAATCAAAAAATTTATCCTGCGGTTTTCATCTTGCAATGTCAGAAGTGTTTGCTGCTGTGCTAAAGATAATCCGGATTTTTCAGCAATCTTAAATGATTTTGCTTTGGCATCATGATAGCTTTTCCAAAACGATTCTTCCAGCTCAAAGTCATACTTTTCTAATATTCTCTCAAACATTTCTTCCATTTCATCAAGAAGCGATGGGCTTGCTTCCGGTTGAACATCATAATACTCTTCTACATCAGCAACTAAATAGCCATCTGGATGCGTAGAGATCTTATTTATAAAGAAACGATTTTGTGCTTCAACGACAATATCCATTTCTCCTTTTGTGGATTTTTTTAAAACCTTGAAGATAATTACATAACTCCCAATTTTCGATAGTTCTTTTTTGCTTGGAGCAACTATCCCAAATCCTGTTTCGTTATCGAGGCAATTGTTGACCATCTTTTTATATCTTTCCTCAAAAATGTGAAGAGGATATCTGGAATATGGAAAGACTACAAGTTTTAATGGAAATAGAGGAATAGTTTTCATTAATTTATCTGCATTTTGTTTTAACGTAAAGTTAAAATTCACAATTCGTAAAATTACTATACTTAATCGTAAATGTTTTTTCTATGACCGACGGCAACGATTAAAATAATTAATTCATCAATTTCTTTTTTATAAATAATTCTGTAATCACCGGTTCTTAAAGATCGCAATCATTTCAAATGCCCTGTTAGTTGTTTCCCCAAATCAGGGCTAAGGTATAATTTCTCGATCTCCTTTTTAATTCTTGCCCTGACTGAAGAATTTAATTTAAGGATTGATTTGGCAGCATTCTGAGTATATTGAATTTTCCACACTATTTCTCACCAAATAGATCTTTGTGATTTATCCGATTTTCTTTTATTTCAGATAATGCTTCGGAAATTTCTTTTACCAGATTACTATCTGATAAAATCTCTAAAGTTTCTTTCAATCCTTCGTATTCCTGCTTCGAAATTATTACAGATGGTTCGAGTATTTCTATAGTTTTTACATTTTTATTGTCCATTACAACTCCTTTCGTGTTTAAAATAAGAATTTTAAAATTAAAAACCCCAATTAAAATTGATTGGGGTTTAAATATTGAATTTAAGAATCTACAACCCCAATTTATTCAGCAAATTAATATACTTACAGATAAATGGAGTTTCTAAAGTATTTAGTTGAAAAAGCTTTAAAGCATTGACTATTTTTTTGCAGCAAGATAATTTGCCAAAGCTTGATCCCAATTAACAACATTCCACCAATTTTCTGCATATTCATTTCTACGATTCTGGTATTTGAGATAATATGCATGTTCCCAAACATCTAATCCTAAAATCGGACTTCCTTTTACATCAGCTACATCCATCAATGGATTATCCTGATTAGGAGTTGAAGACACAACAAGCTTTCCATTTGAATTTACCAACCATGCCCAGCCGGATCCAAATCTTCCTAATGCTGCTTCGTTAAATTTTTTCTTAAGATCATCAACTGAACCGAAAGTTGAGTTGATTGCAGTTGCCAACTCACCTTGAGGAGTTCCACCGCTTTTTTTCATCAACTTCCAGAAAAAGGAATGATTAAAATGTCCACCGCCGTTATTCCTAACTGCTGCAGGAAGTTTTGAAATGTTTTTTAAAAGCTCTTCTAAAGATTTGCCGGCAAGCTCGGTACCGTCAACGGCTTTGTTTAAGTTTGTTACATAGGCGTTATGATGTTTGGTGTAATGAATTTCCATAGTCATTTTATCAATGTAGGGTTCCAAAGCATCATAAGCGTATGGTAATGCTGGTAATTCGAATTTTCCCATAATAGTTTTCCTTTCGTTATTATTTTTATTAAATGAACTATAAACTTTATTTGCACTTGCTATAACTGGTAGTGCTGCCAGAGATAATATAAATTTTCTTCTATGCATTTTGTTAAATGTAAAATTAATTTATTATGCGCTGAAGGATTCTCCGCATCCGCATGTTTTTGTAGCATTAGGATTATTGAAAATAAATCCTTTTCCATTTAAGCCATCGGAAAAATCTAAAATTGTTCCCGATAAATAAAATAAGCTTTTTCCATCTACAAAAAGTTTTATCTCTTCCTGATCAATAACTGTATCACCTTCGTTTGCTTCAGCATCAAATCCTAATGTATAGGTTAAGCCGGAACAACCGCCGCCTTTCACACCAACTCTTAATCCGTAATTTTCGGGTATTTTATTTTCAGTCATGATTCTGCGAATTTCTTTAGCAGCTTTTTCGGATATTTTAATTTCAGAATCATTTAGTGTTTCGTTCATGTTTCGTCTCCTTAAATCTTTGTTTCATGCAAATTTCTATTTAAATGGATCGCCCGGAATCTGTGTAGTAAATTCGGGAAAATTAATTTTCCATCCAAGGTCATTTGTCCGGATAAATATTCCCTGTGATTCAAAATACATTGATAATTCTTTTGCTATTCTTTCAGCTTTCTCATAAGACACAAGAATTCCTTTCTTCTCAAGGTATCTTTTTATTCCGTAGTGGAAATCTCTGAAAAAGAAATTGGAATTATGAAACAAAGGGTATTT
>DAIMIJ010000226.1:0-3412 GCA_036722835.1 Ignavibacteriaceae bacterium
GGTGATATCGTATCTGCTAAACCCGAAATTTTAATTACGCTTAAAGATGACAGTCCATTACCGTTAGATACTTCCTTCTTCACTCTTATTTTCGATAATATTCCAGTATCATTCAATCAACCAGATTTACATTACAGCTATACACCTTATCCAAACTCCGAAGCAGCAATTAAGTGGACACCTGTTCTTAAAGACGGAAAACATACTCTCGAAGTTCTAGCTAAAGATGCTTCAGGAAATTTCTTTGATACAACTTCATCGAGGACGGTTTTTTACGTATATAATCAGCCAAATTTATTAAACGTTTATAACTATCCGAATCCGTTTAAGAATGATACATATTTTACTTTTGAGTTGCGAGGAACAGTGGTGCCTGATGAATTTCTCATAAAAATCTATACGGTAGCGGGTCGTTTAATTAAGGAAATCACAGCACCAACTTCAGCGATGACTATCGGCTTCAACCGTATCTATTGGGATGGAAGGGATGAAGATGGTGATGAAATTAGTAATGGCATCTATTTTTACAAGGTCATAAGTCGCTTGAATAATGAGACTAAAGTGATTACCGAAAAATTGGCAAGAGTAAGGTAAATCTTCATATTTCATATAATTTTAGCTCATAGCTGTAATTATTAGCAAACTTTGAAAGGCATTATTTTTGCTTGATTAGACTATTGCCCAATCATTATTAAGGATATATATGTGTGGAATTGTCGGATATATTGGTGAACAAAATTGTATTCCCATACTTATTAACGGATTAAAAAGACTTGAATACCGTGGATATGACTCTGCAGGGTTAGGATTTTTTTCTGAAGGTTCCACTTATGTAATTAAGAGCAAAGGTAAAGTTTCCTTGCTTGAAGAAAAACTAAATTCACATGCTTACAATTCAAATTTAGGAATAGGTCACACACGCTGGGCAACTCACGGAGTGCCAAATGAAATTAATGCGCACCCACATTTCAATTCTAAAAAAAATCTTTTAGTTATTCATAATGGAATAATTGAAAACTATCAAACTTTGAAAACCAGCTTAAAGAAAATGGGTTATAATTTTATTAGCGAGACTGACTCAGAAGTAATTGCCCATTTAATTGACAGCTTTATTCAAAAAGGGAATTCGCTTCTTAAGTCTGTTAGGTTAGCTTTAAGTGAAGTGGAAGGAACATACGGGTTAGCTGTAATTTATGAGAATGAGCCTGATAAGATTATTGCTGCTCGAAAAGGTTCACCATTAGTTATTGGTGTTGGTGATGGTGAAAATTTTATTGCTTCAGATGTATCGGCAATTCTAGCACACACCAACCAGGTAGTTTATTTAGAAGACGGTGAAATTGTAGAAGTCTATAAGGATAAATTCATTACAAGAACTATTCACGATGAAGAAATAAGCAAGGAAATTCACGAGATAAATGTATCATTGGATGAAATAGACAAAAATGGTTATGCACATTTCATGCTTAAAGAAATTATGGAGCAGCCGGAATCAGTAACAAACTCCATGAGAGGCAGATTACTTTTTGATGAAGGTGATGCAAAACTCGGTGGATTAGATAATGTTTTGGAACGGTTAGCAGTTTGCAAAAGAATTATAATATCTGCATGTGGAACTTCCTGGCATGCAGGTTTAGTTGGGGAATATATGTTCGAACGGTATGCTCATATTCCAACTGAAGTTGAGTACGCCTCAGAATTTAGATATAGAAGTCCGATCATTTATCCGGATGATGCAATATTTTTTATATCGCAAAGCGGTGAAACTGCCGACACTTTAGCTGCCATGAAAGAAGCTAAAAGTAAAGGTGCACTTACGCTAGGAATATGTAATGTTGTCGGTAGTTCTATCGCAAGAGAAAGTATGGGAGGTGTTTATACACATGCCGGGCCTGAAATCGGTGTTGCATCTACAAAAGCATTTACATCTCAGTTAGTAGTGCTGTCTTTAATCACTCTCTTACTTGCAAGAAAAAGGGGTATGGATTTAAATGAAGGGCAGTGCATAGCTGAACATCTGAGTAAAATTCCGGATCAGATTTCGAAAATTCTTGAGCTAAATAATCAAATTGAATTTATTGCCTCCGAATTTCAAGATGCAAAAAATTTCCTATATTTAGGACGTGGATTTAATTTTCCTGTAGCACTTGAGGGTGCCTTAAAGCTGAAAGAAATTTCCTACATTCATGCCGAAGGTTATCCTGCTGCGGAAATGAAACATGGACCGATTGCACTGATTGATGAGAATATGCCTGCAGTGTTTATTGCTCCAAAGGATTCCACTTACGATAAAATCATAAGCAATATTCAGGAAGTTAAAGCAAGAAAAGGGAGAATTATTGCTATTGCCAGCGAAAGCGATACTGAAATTGACAATCTTGTTGATTACACAATTAAGATTCCCGATACTACAAGTATGCTCATGCCGCTGCTTACAGTAATTCCGCTTCAACTTTTAGCATATCATATTGCAGTTAAAAAAGGATTAAACGTAGATCAACCACGCAATCTTGCAAAAAGTGTAACCGTAGAATAAAGGAAAATTTATGGCTCGAAAAAACGTTCTTATTATGGGAGCCGCCGGAAGAGATTTCCACAATTTTAATCTGTATTACCGAAACAATAAGGATTACAATGTAGTTGCTTTTACAGCAACGCAAATTCCTAATATTGATGGCAGATTATATCCTTCCGAATTAGCAGGCAATTTATATCCCAACGGAATAAAAATTTACGATGAATCAGAGCTCGTTGAATTAATCAAAAAATTAAAAGTAGATGAGGTTGTCTTTGCCTACTCTGATGTTCCGTTCAACTATGTGATGACAAAGGGAAGTATTGTTAATGCCGCTGGTGCATCATTTACGATGTTAGGAACTAATGGCACAATGGTCAAAAGCAGCAAGCCAGTAATCGCTGTAATTGCTGTAAGAACCGGTGCAGGTAAATCACAAACATCACGAAAAGTTGTACGGGTTTTAAGAGATCATGGGAAAAGAGTAGTGTCCGTTCGTCATCCAATGCCTTATGGCGATTTGGTAAAGCAAAAGGTTCAAAGATTCGGTTCACTTGAAGATTTAAAGAAGCATAATTGTACTATCGAAGAAATTGAAGAATATGAACCCCACATTGCAATGGGAAGTGTAATTTATTCTGGTGTTGATTATGAAGCTATTCTTAGAGAAGCTGAGAAGGAAGCTGATGTAATTATTTGGGATGGCGGAAATAATGATATTCCATTTTACAAATCAGATTTAGTTTTCACAGTTGTAGATCCTCATAGACCCGGACATGAACTCATGTATTATCCCGGGAACACTTCATTAAGACTTGCTGATGTTGCGATTATTAATAAAGTTGGTTCAGCAAAACCTGAAAATGTTAGAATTGTAAAACAAAATATTTCGAATGT
>DAIMIJ010000227.1:0-3379 GCA_036722835.1 Ignavibacteriaceae bacterium
AAAACATTATGCGAATGTGCTGAAACGTCTGAGACCTCTATTATTTTAACTATTATACCTTTTTTATCAACAATAAAAGTAACGCGCTTAGCTTTACCATCATCTCTGAGCACTCCATATTTTGCAGTGACAATCTTATTGTTATCTGAGAGAAGAGGGAAGTTTATATTATTCTCACGAACGAATCTTTTTATATCTTTTTTCGAATCAATACTTATTCCTAAGACAACAATATTTTTATCTTTGAACTTGTTCAAATCATCTCTAATTCCGCAGGCTTGTTTTGTGCAGCCAGGCGTTCCAGCTTTGGGATAGAAATAAATTATTACAGGTGATTTTCCTTTAAATGAAGATAACTTGAAAAATTTACCCAGATGGTTTTGCAAAATGAAATTAGGTGCCTTCATGCCTTCGCGCAACTTCATTGTAGTCTGTGCAACGGAAACGCCGATTAAGCAAATCGCAAAAAGTGCAATCACTAAAGTTTTAGTTGTTCCCATTATAATCCTTAAATTGATTTGTAATTTTAAATTCAATCTGATTCTACAGTTCTTTTAAAAATGAAATCAACATTCTTCAACATTTTTTTGCTGTCAAATATAAAATCTATTTCTGTTTGCGATAAATATTTTCGAATCAGTTGAGAATTAATTAGTTCATCCTTCAAATTTTTATTTTGATCATTCCAAACAGCCATTGCACAATCTTGAACAAGTTTGTATGAATCCTCACGAGATAATCCTTTATTAACTAAAGTCAAAAGTACTGTTTGAGAAAATACTAATCCACGAGTGAGATTTAGATTTTTAAGCATGTTGTCAGGATAAAGAATTAAATTCTGCACTAGTTTGATTGTCTGATGAAGAATATAATCTAATGCGATACAACTGTCCGGAATAATCACTCTTTCCGTAGAAGAATGAGAAATATCTCTTTCGTGCCAGAGAGGAATATTTTCCAATGCCACAGAAGCGTTTGCTCGAATTATTCTTGCTATGCCTGCTACTCGTTCGCTAACTACTGGATTTCGTTTATGCGGCATTGCGGATGAACCTTTTTGTCCTTTGGAGAAAAACTCTTCGGCTTCAAGAACTTCTGTTCTTTGCAAATGTCTAACTTCAAGCGCAATTTTTTCTAAGCTCGTTCCAATTAAAGCTAATGTAGTTAAAAACTCAGCATGCCTGTCGCGCTGTATGATTTGTGTTGAGACTGGTGCCGGTTTCAATCCAAGATTTTCACAAACAAATTTTTCTACTTCAGGTGATAAGTGTTCAAAGGTTCCAACAGCACCGGAAATTTTCCCAACACTTATTGTTTCAATTGCTTTTTCTAATCGGGCAATATTTCTTTTGCATTCTTCAAACCATAAAGCAAATTTTAAACCCATCGTAGTCGGTTCAGCATGAATTCCGTGGGAGCGTCCAACACATACAGTGTATTTGAATTCAATTGCTCTTTTCTGCAACACAGATTTAAGATCATTCAATTTTTTTAGAAGTATCTCTCCCGCATTTTTCATTTGAAGCGAGAGGGAGGTATCAAGAATATCTGATGAAGTCATGCCATAGTGGATGTGTCTTGCTTCTTCACCAACATATTCGGCAACATTAGTTAAAAAAGCAATTACATCATGTTTAGTAGTTTCTTCAATTTCTAGAACTCTATTGGAATTAAAGTTGGCTTTTTGTTTGATGACATCTAAATCCTTTTTAGAAATATCACCCATTTCGCATCGTGCTTCGCAGGCAAGAATTTCAATTTTAAGCCAGGTTGAAAATTTAAAATCGTCAGTCCAAATTTTTCCCATTTCGGGAAGAGTATATCTCTCAATCATTATTTGCTTTCCAATGTCATTTTTTTAATTAATTGTTCATTATCTCTAAGTATCTTAATTGAAATCGTTTGTCCGGTTCTAAATTCTTGGAAGACACCGATAAGGGTTTGCTCATTATTAATTTTGTATTCATCCACTTGAAGAATAACATCGCCGACATTTAAGCCACTTCGACTTGCGGCAGATTTAGGCAGCACTTGTGTGATAATGACTCCTCTTGTATTCTCAAGTTTATAATAGTTCGCAATCGTCTCATCGAGCGATTGAATTCGAAGACCAATATCAAAATCACGGTTAATTTTTCCACTACCTTTGAGTTCGTCAATAATCTTTTTCACTTTGTTGATTGGAATTGCAAAACCCAAACCAATATTTCCTTGAGCTCCGCTGCCGCCTGTAAAGATAAGCGTATTCATACCAATTACTTCACCCAAACTATTTACAAGTGGTCCGCCGCTGTTTCCTCCATTTATTGCTGCATCGGTTTGCAGCATATTCAGGTAGTATCTATTGTTGATCGGCTCAAGATTCATTCCTGTTGCACTAATAACTCCAACTGTAACCGTTGGTTTATCGTTGAGTTCGAATAGTCCAAAAGGATTTCCTAAAGCAATAACCCATTCGCCAATTATCACGTCATTAGAATTACCAAATGATATAAATGGTAAATTCTTTTCATCTATTTTCAATAGACAAATATCAGTCACAGGATCCGAGCCGATAATCCTAGCTTTGTAGTGCTTTCCGTTAGTCATGGTTACAGTAATTTCGGTTGCGTTACCAGCAACATGATCATTGGTTAAAATATATCCATCCTCAGAAATGATAAAGCCGGAGCCAAGTCCTTTTACTTTTTGACTGTAAGAACCTCTATTGCCAAAGAACTGTCTGAAGAAAGGATCATCAAAAAAAGAGCTGAACGGGTCTTGATACTGCTGAATCTGAGTGATATTAATTCCAACAACAGCAGGACTAACATTCTTTACCGTTTCAGTTAAAATATTTTTTCTGGATTTACTTATTTCATCATTTAATTTTGATTTATCCTGATATGAAGTGTTAGTGTAAACTGCTTCAGAGTCTTTACTGTTGGCATCTAAATTACATGAGAATGCTTGCGTTGTAAAAAACGATATAACAATCAAAAAGAAAAGGGTAAAATAATATTGACTACTGAGTTTCATTTTTGTAATTCCTTTTGGATGATTTAATAGATTCGAATAATTCCTGCAGTGGTTCAGTATGTCTTGAAATAATGATTAATAATAAACCAATCGAGAACAGCACTAAAATAGCTTCTGAGTCAGGTTTAGGGAATGCATATTTGATCGCAGTCGGAACCGAAGTTACTATCACAATTAATGTCATGGCTGTAGCAACTACATTTGCGATTGTGAAATCTTTCTTCATAAAATAAAATATTACCCAGAGAATTACCCAGACTCCAAGCGCAAATGGAAAAATGAGCGTTGCACCTCCTGCGGCTGAAGCTAAACCGCGTCCGCCTTTTAATTTTAGCCAAGGATTATAGCAATGAGCAAAGAT
>DAIMIJ010000228.1:0-3370 GCA_036722835.1 Ignavibacteriaceae bacterium
CTTCTTAACGGAAAATGGTTTCAATCAGTATGAGGTTTCTAACTTTGCAAAGGAGGGTTATGAATGCCGACATAATAATTCATACTGGCATTACAAAGATTACTTTGGCTTTGGAACATCAGCTCATTCGTTTATTGATGGCAGAAGGTACTGGAATTTTTCAAGCTTGAAAAAATATATATCTGAAATTGAGAAAAACCATTTTGCCGTTGCCGGTTCTGAACAATTAAGCTATGAACAAAGATTGAATGAATATGTGATGCTTGCTCTAAGAAGCAGTGGAATTAATTTGAATGAAATGCAGAAACTTTTTGGAAATGAATGGTTGAATGAAGAAATCAGCTATTTAGAAAAATTAGAAGAAGGCAATTTCCTAATTAAAGAAAGTGGATTGATCAAGCTTACAAAATCCGGTTACGCAGTTTGTGATGAAATAATTAAAAATCTAATGTGAGAAGCTGTGCAAAATTTAAATCAGCTTATATCAAGCTATATTTAACTTGCAATTGTTTTTCTCATCTTGATAGTTCTATTTTTACAGCGATTGTAATTAAGATTCTCAAGTTAACCGCTTCTTCTTGTAAACCGTTGAAACGGTTCATAAATTTTAGATTTTTCCCATTCTCAACGGGATTAATCCCGTTGAGAACGAGATACAAAATGCAAGTTAGTAACCGTTTTACCTGTACGGATATGGTGTAACGGTTTTAATTTTTAGGCGGTCAACTTGAGTAAGATTAATCTTTATAAATGAAAATTAAACTCACAATTTTTATAGGCAGATGAATGCAATTCTTTAAAATATTTTTCTTTATGATGTTAATTCTCAGCACTTCTTTCAGCCAGAATTACAAGAAGGTGAAAATTTATTTAAATGATCGGAATAATGTTAAAAGCTTAATTGAAGCCGGGATAGCTCTCGACCATTTCGATTTTGAAAAAGATAACTCGATAATAACTTTTTTAAGCGATGAAGAATTTTCCATTTTAAAATCAACGGGATTCCGGAGTGACGTGTTGATTGACAATTGGTTTGAATATTACTCGAAGCTTCAAAAATTATCATCTGCCGAAATACAAGAAGAAATGGCAAAAAGTAAATCTGGATTTGGTGTTACAGGATTTCATCTCGGTTCTATGGGCGGATACATGACGCTTGCCGAAGCGTACGCTGAGCTGGATACATTGAAAAATTTATTTCCAAATCTTATTACTATAAAGCAATCACTTGGAAATTCAATAGAAAATCGTCCGGTGTATATGGTTAAGATTTCGGACAATCCCGATGTTGATGAAAATGAACCTGAAGTTTTATATACGGCTCTGCATCATGCACGCGAACCGGAAAGTATGATGCAAATGTTTTACTTCATGTATTACCTTTTAGAAAATTATAATTCTAATTCGACCGTACAATATTTAGTTAATAACCGAGCGATGTATTTTATTCCTGTCGTTAATCCCGATGGGTACGAGTATAATCGTTCAACAAATCCGAGCGGCGGAGGAATGTGGAGAAAAAATCGTCGGGCAAATACCGGGGGTTCATTTGGGATAGATTTAAATCGTAACTACGGACCATACAATTATTGGAATGCACCGAATGGAGGTTCGAGCACGAATCCTGGAAGCGATACCTACAGAGGAACTGCTCCATTTTCAGAACCGGAAACTCAAATTATAAGAGACTTTCTTACCTCACGAAAAATTAAGAACGCACTTAACTATCATACATTTAGCAATCTATTAATTTTTCCTTATGGTGCATTATCTCATGAAACACCAGACTCATTGATCTTTAGGGAATATGCGCGGGATATGACACGCTATAATGGATACGGATATGGGACTGATATGCAAACAGTAGGATACTCAACAAGGGGAAACAGCGATGACTATTTTTATGATGGTGATACGCTTGCAAACGGAGGTAAAATATTTACCATGACTCCTGAAGTCGGAAGTTCATCTGACGGATTCTGGCCTGCCCAAAACAGAATTTTTCCGCTTGCTCAAGAAAACTTATATCCAAACCTTTATTACGCATGGGTGGCTGGAGAATTTATCTCGCTTGATAATCCAAACTTCACACAGTCATATTTTAATCCAGGCGATGTAGTTCAATTTTATCCAGGCATAAAAAATAAAGGATTGTCCACCGGTTACAATATTCAAGTTGAACTTACAACTCTTAGTACCTTTGCAACAATAAATTCTGGATTGATAAATATTGATTCATTACAGTCGCAAAACATAGTGAATCCTATCAACCCGTTGTCATTTACGATTTCTTCTTCAACACTTGCAGAAACAAAAATAGATTTACTGATTACTACCTCAACATTTGGTGCTGAGATGTCAAAAGATACTGTGAGCATCATTGTTGGTTACCCCGAATTTATTTTTGTAGACACCACAAATAATCCACTTACTTATTGGACAATTTCTTCAACACCAGCAACTCCATCTTGGGAAACTACTACGAGCACATTTTACAGTTCACCCTCGTGCTATACTGATAGTAAAACCGGCGATTACGTTGACAATGCAAATGTAAGAATGACCTTAACAAATCCAATTGATTTAAGTGGATACAGCAATCCTAAATTAAGTTTTTGGACAAAGTATAACATTGAAAGCGGATGGGATTACGGGCAGGTTGAGATCAGCACAAATAATGGAAGTGCGTGGATACCGTTGGTTGGAAATTATACAAAATTTGGAACAGGATCATTTCAACCCAACGGGCAGCCGCTTTATGATGGTTCACAATCAAGCTGGGTAAGAGAGGAAATGAGCTTAAGCGGTTACAATTCGAATCAGGTAAAGCTAAGATTTAAACTAATAAGTGATGGTGCGGTGCAAAGAGATGGTTGGTATCTCGATGATATCGGTATTATAGTTTATTCTGCAGTTCCTGTTGAATTAATTTCATTCACTGCTAAGGTTGAACAATCTAAAGTTATGCTTGAATGGGAAACAGCAACCGAAACAAATAATTATGGATTTGAGTTGGAGAGAAGCCTCACCCCGCCCCTCTCCAAAGGAGAGGGTGTTAGTGAATGGGCTAAGATCGGATTTGTGAATGGAAACGGAACAACTGAAGAGATCAAATTATATTCTTTTGTAGATAAAAATCTTAAGCAGGGACAATATCTTTATAGATTAAAGCAAATTAATATGGATGGTTCGTATAAATATTCCAATGAAGTTGAAGTGCAAATTCAACCAGGCAAATATTCTTTAGAGCAAAATTATCCAAATCCATTCAATCCAAGCACTAAAATCACGTACTCGATTCCAGCGGTTGGAACTTCTGTAGGAACTTCATTAATGAAGTTCCTACAATTCGTACAATTAAAAGTTTATG
>DAIMIJ010000229.1:0-3286 GCA_036722835.1 Ignavibacteriaceae bacterium
CCATCAATATTTGCTTATGTTTGCCAAATTCAAGATAAATTCTAATTTTATAATTCATGAAATCGATCACTTCAATCCCTAATTACAAAGGAAATTAAGATTTTATGCTATCAACTGAAAAGCAAAGAGAAGAAAGAAAAAACAGTTGGAAATTTCCGGAAGCATTTTGGACTGCAAACATCGTAGAGCTTTTTGAACGCGCCGCTTATTATGCAGTTTTCATAGCAATAACATTATACTTATCACGTGTAGTTGGTTATACCGATATTGAAGCCGGATGGATTGGCGGAATATTCGCAGCCGGTTTATATTTTCTTCCTCCTTTTACAGGTGCATTTGCCGATAAAATCGGATTTAGAAAAGCGATTATCTTAGCATTCTCCCTGCTAACAATCGGATATTTTACGCTTGGTGCGCTGCCGTACAAAAGTACTGTTCCTCCATCACTTGTAATTTTAATGTTCGGCGGATCTTTTATCAAATCCATTATTACAGGTACTGTTGCCAAGACAACCACACAAGAAACAAGAGCAAGAGGATACTCAATTTTTTATGGGATGGTAAATGTTGGAGCTTTTCTTGGAAAAACTTTTGCATATCCTCTCAGGTTAGAATGGGGATTAATATCAATTAATTATTATGCCGCCTTCATGACTTTCTTAGCATTGGTAACAGTTTACTTTTTCTATAAAAATGCAAATATTGATGGAGAGGGAAAATCATTAAATGAAGTGTGGAAAAGTTTTATGAGGGTGGTAAAAAATTTTCGTTTGTTATTATTAATTATAATTGTTTCGGGTTTTTGGATTATTCAGCATCAGCTTTATGCAACGATGCCAAAGTATGTGCTTAGAACTGTTGGTGAACATGCTTCGCCGGAATGGATTGCGAATGTAAATCCTTTTGTAGTTATGCTGTCAGTTGTATTTATAACCAACATGATGAAAAAAGTTCGAGCTGTAACATCAATGAGTGTGGGAATGTTTCTAATGCCGGTATCTGCTTTGCTTATGGCATCGAGTTCTTTGCTTGAATCATTTACAGGACAAAGCGTATCCATATTCGGAGTTTTTTCTGCACATCCAATAACGGTAATGATGATATCAGGAATAGTCGTTCAAGGTTTGGCTGAATGTTTTATCTCTCCGCGTTATCTCGAATATTTTTCACTTCAAGCACCAAAAGGCGAAGAAGGACTGTATTTAGGATTCTCGCATCTTCATTCATTTCTTTCATCCATTTTAGGATTTGGCATTTCAGGATACCTGTTAACTGCTTACGCACCTGATCCAGCAACATTATCTCCCGAAAATTTAAAAACTGTATATGATGATGCTTACGTTATTTGGTACTACTTTGCAGCCATCGGATTTACAGCGGCAATTGCTCTGTTGTTATATCGGAAGTTTGTGGATAAATCTGTAAAACCAGAGATGGTTAAGTAATTAAAAAAAAACATTGACTTTAATAATATATTTTAGGAAATTCGTTCGAGTGTTTTCAAATTCTATAAAAAAAGGAATTATTTATCTGATTGATTGATACAATTTTTTACATATCTCTTGAATCCAAGGCGATAGAACTGTCGAACGCTACTTTGGATAATCTGGCAAATCTTTATGCTCGCAGAATAAATATCATTCTGCGTAAATCATCAGAAGATTCCATAATTCTCTATTTATAGTTAGTTGTGTCTTTTAACAATTTGTAATTTGGTCTATGGTTTAATTCGTTACTGAATTACGCTATAATAATTAAACTATGAACCTTATTATTATTTTATTAAATGTTTTTCAACTTATCAAAATTAAATATTTTACTAGGAGGTAAAATGAAAATACCTTACAAAAGACTACTTTTGACAATGAGTATTTTGACGGTAGTTTTTATTGCTGGTTGTGTTGACGTTAGTGTTCAACCCATTCCTAACAGTGTTAATTATTCGAGTCAAATTAAAGTTGTCAATTTAGTATCGGGTGCTGGAACAGCTACCCTTACATTGAATGGTCAATCGCTTGGCTCGGTAGATTTTGGAAGCGAAGTACCTGGTCCACAATTAACCTTTCTAACCATTCCGGCTGGAAGTAAAACTCTTAGCGCGAGTTTTACGAGCGCAGCAAGCAAAGATTTTCAATTTGCGGCAACAACTGATTACAAAATCAGAATTTTTTTAGTCGGAACAGCGGCTTCCAATGATTTAGTTACACATACCCAAAGATATATATGGCAAACAAAAGATTCTGATAATGGGAAAGCTTTGTTTCCCCCAGATACAGGACAAGTAACTTTCTTCAATGGATCGCCAGATGCTGTTCTTAAGAGTGTGACAATTAACAATGCTACTGATACTACAACAATTACTTTTGATAGCCCGCTTGAAATGGGTGATGGGGCTCCTTATATAATGCTTAAATCTGGTTCTTACTCATTTAATGTCTTATATAATGATTCCTTGCATACTACCTTCGAT
Source organism: Ignavibacteriaceae bacterium (assembly GCA_036722835.1). Lineage (GTDB taxonomy): Bacteria > Bacteroidota > Ignavibacteria > Ignavibacteriales > Ignavibacteriaceae > XYD12-FULL-36-8. The sequence continues at coordinate 2,471 of DAIMIJ010000229.1, forward strand.
TATACTTTGGGTGCAAAAGATAGATATACAGCAGTTATATATGATGCTGCGTCTAGTATAAAAAATACAGTTTTTGTTGATGATTAATAAAATAGTTAATAAATAACGGAGGAAAAAAATGTTTCCGAAATTTTACAAAATTTTACTTTTGATTCTGTTTACCTGCTCGTTCACCTTTTCGCAAACCGCAAGAATTTCTGGAAAGGTTACTGATCAGCAAACAGGAGAGCCCTTAATAGGGGCTAATATAATAATTGTGGGTACAAGCTTAGGTGCTGCCTCAGATGTTAATGGAGATTATTTGATTTCTAATGTTTCTGCGGGCGAATATAGCGTGCGGGCTTCATATATTGGTTATCAGGATGTAACCGTTAATAAGCTGATTGTTAATTCTGGCTTAACCACAAGATTTAACTTTGAACTCCAATCAACAGAATTTTCTACTTCAGAAGTTGTAATAGTTGCCCAAAGACCTCTTATTGAAAAAACTTCAACTAATGCAAAAAGAATTATTGGAACTGAAGATTTTGAAGTTTTGGGTCGAAACCTTAATGCTATTGTCTCACTTCAACCTGGGGTAGTTCGCCAGAATGATATAGTATATATCCGTGGAAGCAGACCGGATGAAACAGGTTATACTGTAGAAGGTGCTGATGTAAAAGATATATTAAACAGAAATGGCGGCTCTCTTGTAACAGTTACAAGTGACGCTTTGCAAGAAATTATTGTACAAGCAGGTGGTTATACTGCAGAATTTGGGAATGCCAATGCTGGAATTGTTTCGTCAGAATTTAAAACCGGCACCAGCCAGTATCA
>DAIMIJ010000230.1:0-3260 GCA_036722835.1 Ignavibacteriaceae bacterium
TAATACAGCATATCATTATAACGAATCCGACCAGCAGGCAAAGCTTATACTTGGTAAAAGCGCTCAAAGCCATGTAATACCAAACGAATATAAACTGTTTCAGAATTATCCTAATCCTTTTAACTCCACTACAAAAATAAAATATACAATTCCATCTGTAGGAACTTCATTAATGAAGTTCGTACAATTAAAAGTTTATGATGTTCTTGGCAACGAAGTTGCAACTTTAGTTGATGAATCCCAGGAAGCCGGGAACTATGAGGTAACATTTGATGCGTCTCAACTTACAAGCGGAATATATTTGTATAGATTGAGTGCTGGAAATTTCATATCCACGAAGAAATTAATTTTAATAAAATAGTTTTACACGCTTTCCATTGAGTATCATTGTCGAGCGATGGGATGATACAATTTCACTTCTCAATGAAAACCATGAAGCAGTTGTTGTATAGAAAGCAAGAAACGCTTTTCCTTTTAAGCTCGAATACTCTCCGCGGCATGTCCACGGAAGCGAAGTTGCAATTGGGGCGCTTACTTTGGCACACGAAGGTTTGGTTGTTGAATACTTTTAGAACCGATTGAGAAATTTTTATTTGGGAGTAACTGCTGATGGAGAATTTTTCAATGGTTGCCTTGCTCTGATCCAGCTTCTGTTTTCACAAATAGTTTTTCATTACAAAAAGGATCAATCCGGTTATCTTTAAAAAAGGGGCGATAAAAATCGTTGCTTTCTAATTCCTGCACCCATCCATATTCTAATTCATATTTGTCCAAGAGTTCTATTACCCGCGCATATTCTGTTTGCGTTATTGTCCGGCTCAACAAAATATTCCTTTTTGCACGATTGGTAGGATAGTATTGTGCCATCACAGAAACATGAACTTTGGGATCTAATTCTCTGCTGATGAATTTAAAGACTTCCTCCGTTTTCGATAAACCGTTTGGCAAAACCAGATGACGTATAATTAATCCTCTAACCACGACTCCGTTTTCATAGACTAATTCACTTCCGATCTGATCATACATTTCTTTGATTGCAAGTTTTGCTTTATCAAAATAATTGGGTGCTTTAGAAAATCGTCTTCCATTTTCATTGTTTCCGTATTTAAGATCCGGCAGGTAAATATCAATTACATCTTTATAAAGTTTTAAAATCTCAAGAGAATCATAACCATTCGTGTTATATATTATAGGAAGGATCAACCCTTTTTCAGATGCAAGTCTTATTGATTTGAGAATTGGTACTGCAAAGTGAGTTGGCGAAACCAAACCAATGTTGTGGCAATTCTTATTCTGAAGTTCAATCATTATTTCTGAAAGCCATTCGACCGAAACCTCGTTTTGCTTTTCTATTTTCGGATTTTGGCTGATGACAAAATTCTGGCAGTAATCGCATCGCAGGTTGCAGTTGCCGAAGAAAATATTTCCCGCTCCGTTTGTTCCAGATAAAACAGGCTCTTCACCAAAATGAGCCGTATATGATGAAACAATTGGCTTGTCACCGCTTTGGCATGTTCCAAGTTCTCCGTTAGTTCTATCAACAAAACAATTACGCGGGCAGCTTGTACAGTTTTTTAGAATTTCATCAGCCATGCTCACCCGTTCAGCAAACTGTTTCTTCGATAATAATTTGTATGATGGAATAAAGTTCATTTGTTAATCAAACGGTTTATCTGGATAATGGAATAATAGTAGATGATAGTATACTCAAAAAATAGTGAATTGTTTAGTCATCTTGTAAAATAATACAATAGGAAGATTTCTTTCCTTACAAATATTACGTGTTGCCTCAAATTAAAAGGTAACCGAAACAGTTAATAGAAATGAAATTCCAATTGTCAAACCAATGATGGAACCCACAATAATTTCCTTAACAGTATGTCTATTCAAGGTTAATCTTGACCAAACAATAGGGATTGTAAAAAACAGGAAAATTAATCCAGCCATAAAATTTATTGGTATAATTAAAAAAGATAAAAAAATGTTAAATGAAACATGTAACGAGCTTTTAATAAAGTAATTTATTGTTTGCGAAGTGGCCAAAAGTATCAGTGAAAATAAAACAGAAAAACGTAATATTCGAGGATAGTCTGTTACAAATAAAATAATAGTAACAATCAGCAAGAGCAGTATAGCAAAAACATACCACGATTGCCTTTGTGTTTTATTAGAAACATCAAAATTAGTGTAAGTTCCCCTTTTTGAACCCGCGTACATTTTTACAACAAGCGGAACAAAAACACCCCCCACAATCAGCAATGAAATCAATAAAGCCCTTTGAAATTCTAAATATGTAAACAATGCAATGACGGCAAAAACAGGAATGGTTAAAAGTGGGTGACCAATAACAGAAATATACGATGCAATTATTTTCTTCACTGATTTGTTGTCTGCTTGTTCATGTTTGTTGCTAATTTTAAAGAGGAAGTTTGATCCTTGAATTGAAAATTTTGCCAAAGGTAATTCCAATTTTTCCGGACATCAGCCCAAAGAGATATTATCCTTAAAGCCAAAAAAACAATGCTTCTATCCAATTATAATTTTTGAAAACTTCAATTAATGCTATTCCGAAGAATATTATGAAGACAGAAAAATTTGTAAAGTTCAAATTTTTCAAAATCATACTATCACTTTGTTGATTTATAAATTTTCTCTTTGCGCAGTGGGGGCCATTAATTATTCTGAAAGATACAGTTTGCTCATTTCATTAATTGTAAGTTCTGTTTTAATCAATTCAGTATATTTTGTACTATAAATCCAGTCATCAAAAAATTTGGAAAGGTTTATAGCTGATACCTTTTTAGCTGTCGCCACAAATTCGTTAGTTGTGCCGCCCTTTCTATAATAATCAAAATAGTAAAAAGAAATACACTTGTTGAAATCGCTTTCTCCCATTATTTGATAAAGCACTCTAAACATAATCATACCTACGGAATAAGAGTGTGATTGAATTCCCATTTTACCAAAATCAATCAATGGTGTTTCGTTCAGTTTACCGCCACCTCCTATTTCCTTTCTTACCTGTTTTAAAAACCAATCAGTTACGTAATCTAAATAAGGACGATTTTCAAGTTTTTCTATGGTCAAATATTCAATAAAGGTTGCCAGCCCTTCATTCCATCTTGGGTAATACTGATCATTAGATTTTACATTCCAGAGATGTGATATTTCATGGTAAAGTTGCCGCATTTGAGTGGAATCATTAAACGCATCTGCGGTTTGTAAAATACATGTTTCATCTGCTTGAGAACCATAACCAC
>DAIMIJ010000231.1:0-3247 GCA_036722835.1 Ignavibacteriaceae bacterium
GAAAAAACACAAGAAAATACTGTTGCGAACTGTTTTCATTTAATTACCCTTTCTTAGTTTAAAACTACATCAAGTAATAATTGTGATTTGTGAAGTATTGCTAAAACTTAAAGAAAGAATTTGGGAAATGTGTGTGTGGTGAATCACATCATATAAATTATTTTTCTGACGGAATCACTTTGAGAATATGTGACTCCGGATAGGAGAAAGGTTATGTAGAGGATTAAGTCATTTGGGGACTCATTCAGTGACCTTCAAGGTTAGGACGCATGCAATCTAAAATGAAACTTGAAGGTTTCATCAGCAGATCAATTTTATAGATTACTCTTCAAATGATTCACGTAATTTACCGGTCCGCCGGGTTGATACCCCGTTGTCAAAACCAACTTACCGGATGAATTGAATAATAGTATTGTGGGAAATCCTTGAATACCAAATCTTTGAGCAAGATTATTGTTATACAGTTTTGTTTCGGTACTTTGCTCAATGTCGCGTGGGAAATCAAGCTTAACGAGAATAAGATTTTTTTTGGCATATTGTTCAAACTCGCTTTTAGAAAAAACCTCATCGCTCAAACGCTTACACCAAATGCACCAATCGCTTCCCGTAAAGTCTACAAGCACTGCTTTATTTTCCTGCTTTGCCTGTAGAAGTGCATTTTCAAGATTATCCTGCCATTTAAGGTTATCGGCGGCTCCACTTTTGCTGCAGCCGACAAATATTGCCGCTAAAATAAATATTGCTAAAAAATTCCTTCTCAACTTATACTCCTTTTATTTTGTATAATGTTTGATTCAAAAATTGCCTAATGGTTTCAAGAATTTTTAGTTTAAATAAATACTATTAATAAAGTTAAGAGTTATTTCTTTCTCCGATTTCTAAACCATTTGCTTCGACAATATCCTTCTCCCCAATCTGCTGACGCCACATTGCATAGTAGAGTCCTTTTTGATCAACAAGCTCATCATGTTTGCCTGATTCCACGATCTTGCCGCGTTCTAATACATAAATTTTATCAGCATGCATAACCGTTGACAACCGGTGAGCAATCATAATTGTTATTAAATCTTTGCTGCTGGATACTTTTCTAATCGTTCTGCCTATTTCTTCTTCAGTCAAGGAATCGAGTGCAGAAGTTGCTTCATCAAAAACTAAAAGATCGGGTTTACGCAATAATGCCCGTGCAATTGATAACCGCTGTTTTTCACCTCCGGATACTTTAACTCCGCCTTCTCCTATTACCGTGTCCAGTCCTTTATTAGCTCTTAAAAGCAAGCTGTTTGCTGCGGCTTCATTTAGAACATCTATGCAATCCTGTTCTGAAGCGTTTAGGTTTACAAACAGTAAATTCTCTCTTATCGTGCCGGAAAAAAGCTGAGTGTCTTGAGTTACAAAACCAATTCGTTCTCTAAGGTTATCAAAATTAATTTCGTCTCCGGGAAAACCGTTATATAAAATTTTCCCGGTTTTGGGTGTGTATAATCCCACCAATAATTTTACAAGTGTGGTTTTACCAGAACCTGATGGTCCGACAAATGCAATAGTCTCACCTTTACCAACTTTAAAAGAAATGTTTTCTAAAGCATGTTGATTTGACGACTGATGCTTGAAACCGACATTACTAAATTCAAGCGTTTCGATTCTATTTATTCGAGCAGGAATTTGCGGTTTGACTTCAGGTGAAAGTTTCATGATATTTTCAAAATTGTTCAGCGAGACTTCCGTCTCACGGTAAATATTGATTATATCTCCTAAACTTTGCAACGGTCCGAAAATGAAAAATGAATAAATGAACAAAGAGAAAAATTCTCCAACCGTGATTGCCTGGGCGAAAATCAAATAGAGCATGAGGAATAAAATACAGGTTCGTATAAAGTTGACCGATGTTCCCTGAATAAAGCTCAGCTTGCGGATGTATCTCACTTTTCTTAGTTCCAGTGCAAGAATTTTATTTGTTGTGCTGTTCAACCTGTTAATTTCCTGCTTACCTAGTCCTAAACTTTTTACAAGCTCAATGTTTCGTAACGATTCTGTTGTCGTTCCGGCTAATGCAGTTGTTTCACCGACTATAGTTTTCTGCAGCGTTTTTATTTTTTTACTAAGCACGGAACTGATTATTCCTAAAATCGGAATGGTTGCGAAGTAAACCGGCGCAATCAGCCAATGAACATTTACCGCATAAATAGTTACGAAGATTATTCCCACAAGAGTTGTAAATAAAATATTTATCGAAGCAGAAATTAATCTTTCAACATCCGATCTTACCTTTTGCAATACCCCAAGTGTTTGCCCGCTTCGCTGATCTTCGAATTGATAATACGGCAGCTCAAGTGAGTGCTTAATTCCATCCGAATAAATTTGAGCACCGAGTTTTTGAGTTATCACATTTACATAGTAGTCTTGAAAATTCTTTGCAACCCTTGAGACGAAAGCAACTCCAACCGCCGCAAGCAGGAGAGCTCCAACACCGCGGAAGAATTCCCCGGTTGAGTACTGCTGAAATTTGGTTGCGTATTTATCAATCACAATTCTGAAAATCCACGGATCAAGCAGAGAAAAGACTTGATTTATTGTTGCAAGAAATAAGGCGAGGAATATTAGTTTTTTATATTGCTTGGTGTATGAGAATAAAAGTTTCATTGGTGCGAAAGATATGAATTGCTAAGCAAAGTAAAAAAGATGTACTGAGTTTGATAGTAGCGATATCACAGCAATAATCAGCAGTATTTTGGGGAAGAAAAGAGAGTTTTTCCTCTTGGTGTTTTATCATTTTAATTTTCGAATAGTAATGTAATAAGGTTAGATTTACTAGAGTCTAAGTGGTTACTAAGGTTTTTAAAACAAGTCCCGTTTATTTGTTAAATTTTTTGAATTTAAAACCTTAGTAACAGAACAAAATAAATGCTTTCAACCTTATTAGCTTATTCCTCTTGAAAATAACATGAACATCATTCAATAACTCGAAGAATTTTTTCGCATATTCCGACCTTAATATAATCCAAGTCCAAAATTGGTTTTATTATTTCAGATTTAATCATAATTTATTGACCAAATTTTAGGTTACTTGGTAATTTCCAAAATCAAATAATCCTCCTTAAAAATTTTTGGATATTAAACTAAATTGATTTTGAATGCAAGACAAAGATAATGTCATAAGTAAAACTCTTTGCTATCATTGCGGACTTGAATGCTGCGATGGCAGCATAGTTGAAGATGGGAAAGCATTCTGCTGTATGGGCTGTAAGAC
>DAIMIJ010000232.1:0-3236 GCA_036722835.1 Ignavibacteriaceae bacterium
TACTTGCTAAAATATTCTCCCAAATAATACGGCCAAAGCAATATCGCCAGGAATCCCTTCCAAAATGCAAGCTTTAAAAAACCAAGAGTAAACAACCAACCGATTGCCCAGATTGGCCCCATTATTCCAGCAACTTCAACTTTCTTCTCTGCCATAATAATCTCCTAAAAAACTATACTGAAAAATAATTCTATCATGCATTTAAAACAAAAAAGGCGTCTTATAAAAGACGCCTTATCGGAAAGATCTAATTCTATATCTTAACTACGCGGTTTAGCTTCATTAACTACGATATTTCTACCATTCAATTCCGAATTATTCAATGCTTTAATAGCATTGTTTGCTGATGTGGAGTCTTCCATTTCAACGAATCCGAAACCTCTAGATCTGCCGGTTTCACGATCTGTAACAACTTTGGCTGAAACAACCTCACCGTGTGGCTGAAAAACTGTTTGCAATGCGTTGTCATCAACTGACCAGGGAAGCGATCCCACAAATAATTTAGTACTCACTAAAGAACCTCTAAAAAAAATTAATAAATAAATTGTCCGGCTTATACCGGGGAACAAAGATATGGAGAATACTTCGTTTAACCTAATTAATTCTTTCAAAAAACCTAACGTAAATGCTCTTTATTGACTTAAACACAAGAAACAGGATTGTTCTAAAATTATTCTAACTTAAACATCGGAGGATGCTGCTTATGAAACCCGCTTGCATCTTGATATGCCTTTGCAAATGCGATTAGCTTTCCTTCATCAAACAATCTTCCAATGAAACTAATGCTGGTCGGTGTGCCCTTTTCTAAAAATCCGGTTGGAAGAACAACGCACGGGTGACCAGTCAGGTTTGTCAGAAGAAGATTATCTCCCTCCCATGATGGTGCAATGTAAAGATCAACTTTCTCCATCAGCTTTTGCATTTCTTGAATCAGCATGAAACGAATTCTATTAGCATTAATATATTCAACCGCCGGGATAAACCGAGATGCACGAAAAGAATTTGGCCAAGCATTCTTTATCTGTCGAACCATCAAATCATCTTCGTTGTTTCTGGTAAGCTGGTCAAATGCGGCTGCCGCTTCTGCTGATAGAATAATTGATAAATCATTTATTGGAAGTTTCGGAAGTTCAATAGGAATTAATTTTACGCCAAGTTCTCTCAATTTTGCAAGAGACGCTGAATCATTATCATGAAAATCATATTTCTTATCAAAGTCATTTTTAAGATATCCGATTTTCAAATCTTTAATATTAATCTCGTGATTATATGTGAAAGCAGCATCGTAAAGAGTTTGATCAGTTCCATCTGAACCAATAATTGTGTTGAATACGATTGCAAGATCTTCGGCTGTTCGGCAGATTGGGCCAATTTTATCCATTGACCAGCTAAGCGCCATTGCGCCTGTTCGGCTTACCCGTCCGTAAGTTGGTCTCAATCCCGTAACACCACAAACAGTTGATGGCGAAACTATTGAGCCCCAAGTTTCTGTACCGATTGCAAAAGGAATTAATCCTGCAGAAACAGCAGAAGCCGGACCCGCAGAAGAACCGCTTGATCCATTCGCAGTATCCCATGGATTGCGGGTCTTCCCACCGAACCAAACATCTCCCCAAGCAAGTTCGCCCATTGTAAGTTTTGAAACGAGAACGGCGCCTGCTTCTTCAAGTTTTTTAATTACTGTGGCATCTTCATCAATCATCTGATCTTTAAACGGAACCGATCCCCAGGTTGTTTTATAATCTTTTGTTGCAAGAAGATCCTTGACACCAAATGGAATTCCATGAAGAATACCGCGATATATTCCTGCTTTAATTTCTTCGTCCATAAGTTTTGCTTGTTTGAGCGCGCGTTCCTCTGTAATTGTGATTACGCAATGCAAAATTGGATCATACTTTTTGAAACGTTGAATACATAATTCTGTTAGTTCGGTCGAGGCAATTTTTTTTGTACGTATAAGTTCTGCGAGTTCGCCAATTGAATAGAAAGCGAGTTCGTCTTTATCCTTAGGGATTTTCACATATGAATAATCACTGAAACGCAACGTTCTTCGTTCTTTTGAAAAATTATATCCAACCGGAATTGGATTAAATAGAATGGCTGGCGGAACATTATTATCTAACTCGATTTCTCTGATTTTTTTATAATTCCCCAATTGCTCGTTAAGAAAATCTATCATTGAATCTCTTTCTGCGTCTGTGAATTCCAGCCCAATAATTTTTTCTGCGCTCGAAATATTTTCCTTCTCAATCGTCTGCGAAAGCGTGCCCTGATTAATGATCAGCAGCACAAGTAGAGCGACAAGTAATAGTTTTTCTTTTATATTCATGATTCTGCCACCTTAAAATGAATTAGGAGATTTTAGTTTTCGCGTGAAGCTGCTTCAAAAAGCAATCCGCCTTCTTTAATTAAATTTTTTATTTCATTATAAGGAATAAAAATTTCTGTTGGTCCTATTGAATATGGTGCTATTTCATAAGAGTTGAAATAAAACACAAGCCCGTCATCTTTTATTCCGAAATTTTCATTGAGAACAAACTTGTTATCTTTAAACCAAAAACCAGCTTCCTCAAAATTTGTTGAGGGACTAATCGCTTTCTCTTTTCTAAAAATCTTTTCTGCTCTGCTGTTAAGTTCATGTTTATCTTCATCTTTGAATAGACCAGAGAGATTAATTCTCTTTCCATTACCCGAATTAAAATTGGCATACAGAACCAATTCATTTGGATGAGCACCGCCAAGGTAAGAATAAGTATTGGATTGAAGCGACACAATTGAATTTTTATTATAGATAACAGATGTTGCGCTCTCTATCTCCCATGATTGAGGAGAATCTCTAAATTCTTTCTGAAAGTTTTTAAAATCTTTAAATAAACTATCGGCCATTTCATCGAATGATTTTGCCTTTCCGAAATAGTTGTTGAGAAATATTCCTTTAACATACGATGCGATGCTGTCCTTTATCTGTTGATTTGCAGCTTTTGTTATTTTCGGGTATTCGAAAAATACTTTTGAATAATTCTTAACTGTAGTGTCAGTATTCGTAAATATTCTCTCAAACTTTTTCATCGAGTATTTGATATTGTTTTCATCGCCGCTTTTGAGGCTGCAGCCAAAAACCGAAACGAAAAATACTATACCACTGATTTTTATTAAATCATTTTTTATTTTATTTGCCTTTGAATTTCTATTGCGTACAAATATAACGCTTGTTTGAATAAATTTTCAAAAAGGTA
>DAIMIJ010000233.1:0-3213 GCA_036722835.1 Ignavibacteriaceae bacterium
TCAAGATCGAACTTTTTATTTTCGCTTTCATTCATAATTCAAAATTCCTTGTTCAGTATTCGGAATTCTTTCAATTAGTCCAATTCCGTTTAATAAAATAACGATTATATTCGGGTGATTTTTTAGTTAGACTAATTTTGCATGTTTCAGAATATCGTATCTCGTAACTATATCAATAATTCTTCCGTACCCTGTAACTAAAACTGCCGGAGAATCGCCAAGATATTTTCTAACAGCTTCAATTTCAGTTCTTTCATCTAACACCGGAAATCCTGGTTCCATTACCTGCTCAACAGTAAAATCAAAAAGTTTTGGATCTTTCACTAAACGGCTCATTAGTTTAGCTTCTTTAACACTTCCGACAGATTCACCATGATCAATTACGGGAATTTGCGAAAAGCCTGATTCATTTATCAGTTCGAATGCTTTTATCACCTTATCGGTCGGATATAAAAAAGCTAAAGCTTTACCGCCTTCATTTCGTTTAGATGTAACAACATCCTGAAGAGTTCTAATTTCAGATGGTAAAAGACGCTTATCACGAAGCCACTCATCACTATGAAATTTAGAGAGATACCTTTCTCCTGTATCACAAACGATAAAAACAATCACATCATTTTTATTTAATTCTTTAGCAATTTGGAGAGTTGCCGCCAGTATAGTTCCAGTACTTCCGCCGCAAAATATTCCTTCTTCACGCGATAGAATTCGTGCATAGTTAAATGAATCCGAATCACTAACATTGATTATTCTATCAATGAATTCAAACATAACATTTTGAGGAAGACAGTCTTGACCAATTCCTTCAACAAGATACGGCACACCGGAAATTACTTCACCTTTTTCTTTATAAGTTTTGAAGATAGAACCATAAGGATCAGCTCCAATGATTTGAACGTCTTTATTTTTTTCCTTTAAATATTTACCTACGCCGCTGATTGTTCCGCCTGTTCCAATTCCCGAGACGAAGTGAGTTATCTTGCCATCTGTCTGTTCCCAAATTTCTGGTCCGGTTGTTTTATAATGAATTTCAGGATTTGCTGGATTTGAATATTGGTACATAAAAATCGAGTTGGGCGTTTCCTTATTTATTCTTTTAGCAACGTTTATGTAATATTCATTTGAATCCTGCTTGACCGCATTTGAAACTACAATTACATCTCCTCCTAATGCCTTCAGGTAGTTTATTTTTTCAGTGCTGACTTTATCCGTAACTACAAAAATAGATTTGTAACCTTTCACTGCACAGGCAAGAGCCAATCCAATTCCCGTATTTCCGCTTGTAGCTTCTATAACGGTTCCGCCTGGCTTGAGCAATCCATGTTTCTCAGCATGTTCGATCATTGAAATTCCGATTCGATCTTTCACGCTGCCACCAGGATTTGCAGATTCCAATTTAGCAAAAATTTGAGGATTTAAATTTTTGTTGATTCGATTCAGCTTCACCAAGGGAGTCTTCCCCACAGCATCCAATATTGTCTTATGGAAATTCATACATCTCTAACTTTTTTCTTTTTAACTACAACACTTTTTTTTAAGTAATAACTCACTGGTTTGAAAAACTATAACCTCGCAGGAATTCAGCGGCGTTCATTTTTTTTCTACCTTCGGATTGAATCTCTAAAATTTCGATACTACCGTTACTGCAACCAACAAATAGTTGATCTTTCTTTTCTAGAATTTTTCCAGCATCGAGATTCATAGAATTATTAATTCTAGTTCTATAAACTTTTATCAATTTCTCGTTATGAATAAAAGATGCACCTGGAAAAGGAGAAAACGCCCTGACTAAATTATGTATTTCTTCCGCTAGTTTATTCCAATTTATCTGCATCATTTCTTTAGTAATTTTTGGCGCTGATGAAGCCAATTCATCGGATTGCTTTTGCATTTGAGCTGTACCGTTTTCAATTGAGTTTACTGTCTCCAAAACAACCTCAGCACCAAGCAGACTTAATTTATCGTGAAGTGTTTCAAAATTATCTTCAGGAAGAATCGGGATTTTCCTTTGCAAATAAATATTCCCCGTGTCAACCTTTTCTTCAAGAGCAAAAGTAGTAACGCCTGTTTCGGTTTCCCCTTTAATCAATGCCCATTGAATTGGCGCTGCCCCTCTAAACTTTGGAAGTAACGAAGCATGGAGGTTGAACGAACCATATTTTGGAATAGTGAAAATTTCTCGCGGTAATATTTTAAATGCCACGACAATATAAAGTTCACAATGAAAAGTTTTAAGTGTTTCTAAAAAATTGGGCTCTATTAATTTTTCGGGCTGTAGTACAGGGATATTTTTTTGAACGGCAAATTCTTTTACGGGAGTGAAGGATACTTTTTGACCTCTGCCTCGTTCTTTATCCGGCGCAGTTACAACAGCAAGTATTTGGTGATTGTTTTCTAAAAGAATTTTTAAAGATGGGATTGCAAAGTCAGGCGTACCCCAAAAGATGATTTTCATTTTAATTGATAAGTTCTTTTCGCAGCGATTGGATAATCGGTTTCAATCTCCCTTTTTCTAATTTTTTCCAATGATTTTTTCAATTTCTTTTTTGCATCTTCATCTAAATGATCGGTGAACAAAATACCGTTAAGATGATCCTGCTCATGCTGAAATACACGCGCTAATAACTTAGTTGCTTCGAGTGAATTTTCCTTTAAATCAGTATCGTAATATTTGATATAAATTATTTCAGGTCTTTCAACTTCGTATCTTACATCAGGTAAGCTTAAACATCCTTCTTCGATACTTATTTTGTTGTCGGAAAAATCCAAAATCTTCGGGTTGATCAGAACCATCGGTTTAGATTTCTCATAATCCTCAACTTGAGATAAATCAACTATAAATATTGATTGGTCAATTCCGACTTGAGTAGCAGCTAAACCTATACCGTTTGCATTACGCATAGTTTCGAACATATTTTTAATAAGGGCAACTGTAAAGAAATCTACGTTTTTAACCAACTGAGCTTTTTTTCTTAATACTTTATCACCATAAACCGAAATAGGAATTACAGACATTCATATTCTCAATTTTTATTGTAATTTATTTTTGAACAAAAATAAATAAATACCTGTCAAGAAAAAAGATAATTTCATCCAATAAAAAAGGCGATCCGAAGACCGCCTTTAATTATCACCAGTAATACTAAGTTTAGAATTACTTAAAGTTTAGGTCATATGACCACAGGAGACTAAATTTATTTAACAAATTGAAAG
>DAIMIJ010000234.1:0-3207 GCA_036722835.1 Ignavibacteriaceae bacterium
ATCAAATCTAAATCCATCCACATTATATTCTGTCATCCAAAACTTTGTAACTCGGTCAACAAAATTTTTTGTTGCCTGACTTTCGTGGTTGAAATCATACCCAACATTGTAAGGATGCCGAGACTGGTAATCAGGGTAATTAGGATCATAGTCAGAATTCAGCCAAGGATTCTGAGAAGAGGGCCAGCCATTACTGTTAGCATACATTCTAACCAAAGGAGATTGTCCAAAAGCATGATTTAAAACAACATCAAGTATAACAGCAATTCCCATTTCATGTACTTTATCAATAAACTTTTTAAGATCATTCTTTGGCCCATAGTATTTATCAACAGCTAAATGGAAACTAGGATTGTAACCCCAGCTTTCATTGCCCTCAAATTCATTTATTGGCATAAGCTCAATTGCGTTTACTCCTAAAGTCTTCAAATAATTCAACGTGTCGTAGAGAGTTTTATAACTGTGTGTTGAAAGAAAATCACGAATTAATAATTCATAAATAACTAAATCAGTCTTGGCAGGTTTTTGAAAGTTTGTAATTTGCCAAGAGTAAGGAGTTTGCGCTGTTTGAAGCACAGAAACATTCTCAGAAGTTTTACCTGCTGGATAAGGTTTTAAATTCGGGTAAGTCGTACTTGAAATATATTGATCATTCCATGGATCAAGAACTTTTTCTGTATATGGATCTGCAATTCTTATTTCGTCGTCAACAAAATACTGAAAAGCATATTCCTGAGCGGGAGTGAGTCCGCTTATTGTTAACCACCAAACAACATTATTTGAATCAATTACATCACGCTTCATGTAAAAGTCGGAGTTAACTTTCCAGTCGTTAAAATCACCAAGCACGTAAACGAATTCTTTATACGGGGCAAATAAAGCCAATGTTACAGTCGTGCTGTTATCGTAATTAATTCCATATACTTTTCCGTATGGCAGTGATGCATCTTGTACGGGTGGATTTACAAAAAGGATAAACTCAGTTGAGTCAGTCAAGTTTGATGTGTCTGCTGCAACCGCTAAAATTTTGTTCGCTCCTGAAATATGATCTGCTGCAATAAATTGATAAGCAATATGATTTGAGTTCGTCTGTGAAACCTGAACATCATTTATGTAAAGTGTAAATGCCGAAACAGCAGTACCGAGTTCAGCGATAGTAAGATCAATATTTACGGTATCATTTTGTGAAGCAAACGCAGGTGAACGAAGTGGATCACCATATTGTAAAGAAATAGCTGGATTATTGATTACAATTGTTATTCCCGGCTCATAAAGATTAACAAAAATATCCGGTCTCGTTTGCTTTGAGCCATCAGAAGTTCTGAAGACAAAAGCTAAAGCAAGAATTTTTTCAGATAGATTAGTTACATTATAATATTGCCTTGGATAACCAATTTTTAGTTGATATGAATTTGCACCGAGTCTTGTCAAAGCTGGTTGTGTACTGTTATTACCCCAACTTCCAATAACATGCTGCCAATTACCAACATTTGTATTAACACCTGTGTGAGCGTAAAGAGTACCCGCATAATTAAGCAGCTCTTCAGCACCAGGTTGGGTTGTATCCAGATAAATTACTATCGAATCATTTTCAGTTGGGTATTGAGGAACCGTAGTTACTTGAGGAAAAACTATAACAGAAAAGCAAAAAACTATAAAGGGTACCAAATATTTTTTCATTATTATTTAATTCAGTTCACTCAAATTTGGCTTTCCCGCATCAATCCATGCCGAGTAGATAAGTGATGCTAATACTCGAGAAGCACTTGATAATAGTTCAATGGTAACATATTTAGTTCTAAACCACATCAGCCGATAGTAGTTTTCACTTCCATGTGAGCCGGCTTGTTCGTAAGCAAGTTTATCAGCATAAAATATTACCGGCGAAAATGAATTCGATGCAGTCAAATAATCAAAAATATAATTGAGCGGTTCAGAAACATATTCAACATTCTGAGTTCTTATTGAGCTTTCAATTTGATCAATGTATTTATTAACCATTTCCGATTCATATCTGCCATGTATCCCCCTTTGATCTGAAAGCTGACCATCATAGTTCAATAGAGTGTGAAATGGCTGATGACCATCCGCCACATAATGCCCTAAATCAGAAGCATAGATTAAAACTTTATCCCTGTTTTTTTCCATGAATGATTGAACAAGCTTGCTGTATGTTTCGAATGTTGCCCATGGAAGCAGACCCATTTTAGTAACGGTTTCCGCACCATAAATCGAAATCAATTCTTCCTTATCGTAGATCATTTTTCCCTTTTGAAATTCCGGGTAATAGTCAATGTCAATATAATGTTTTGGTCCTTCGGTGCTGTCCATATCTTTTCTTAAATCAGGATCAGAAGCATGATCACCCAAATAGTCTTTCCATGATTTCATCAAAATCATTTCTTCGGGAAGAAATTCTATTGCTTTTATATTCACAAGCTTATGGGCTTTCTTTCCCCAAGCAAAAGTATAATTAAAGCTTGGAATGATGAAAATTAATGCAAGAACAAGAACAAACTGTTTACTTTTCATTTTCTTTATTTCCGCTTAGTTGAACAATAATTTCTCTTTGTCTAGGACGATTATCAAAATCAATAAGAACGATCTGCTGCCAGGTTCCAAGTAACAAGCTTTTTCTTGAGAAAGGAACGGTAAACGAAGCACCCTGCAATGAAGCTCTTACATGAGCGTGACCGTTTCCATCGTGCCAAGTATCATCATGATGGTACTTTTGATTCGAAGGTACAATCTTTTCGAAAAAAGCTGGATAGTCTTTCAGCAACCCCGGTTCATATTCAATTGTAGTTATCCCGGCAGTTGATCCGCTCACAAATATCAATGCGTTCCCTTCAGAAAAACCCGATGAAGATAGTATAGATTGTACATGCCCTGTGATATCAGTAATCGAAGCATTTCCTTTAGTTTTAATACTGAAGGATGAAGTTTCTACATCGTACACTATTTTTTTCTTATGTCTATATTAAAATTTTTATTGTTACAAATTAAATGTATTGCCCTTTTAATACAATTCAAATCCAACTTTCATTTTCGGCTTGTGGATTAAATTTGATAAATTTGAACAGTAATTTTAGAATAATTTTAATCAGAAGGGATTCTCATGCAGTCAAAAGATTATATTGAATTAGAAGAACGGTACGGTGCTCATAATTATCATCCAATTGATGTTGTGATCGCCAAAGGAAAAGG
>DAIMIJ010000235.1:0-3203 GCA_036722835.1 Ignavibacteriaceae bacterium
CCATCAAACATTTTGAGGTGGACAGTCCTTCTATTCGTTAGCTTGGCAATGTTTGGAAACTACTATATCTATGATAGCATCAGCCCGCTTGCCGATCTTTTAAAATCTCAATTAGGTTTTTCGGATTCGAACATTGGGCTGCTGAATGCCATCTATAGCTTTCCCAACATTATCATGGTGCTCGTCGGAGGAATTTTAATTGATCGAATAGGAACACGAAAATCAGTTTTTATTTTTACTTTTTTGATTATGCTCGGAGCTATCATCACTGCAATGACGGGTGAAATATTTTTAATGGCAGCAGGCAGATTGGTTTTTGGTCTTGGTGCAGAATCAATGATCGTTGCAATAACCACAGTGATAGCACGATGGTTTAAAGGAAAGGAATTATCTTTTGCATTTGGTTTAAATTTAACCGTTGCGCGCTTAGGATCCTTTCTTGCCTTGAATTCTCCGACTTGGGGAAAAAGTTTGTTCGAATATTGGCAATCACCCTTGTGGGTTACTGTAGCGGCAGGAGTTTTTGCACTGATTTGTGCCATCATTTATTTCTTCCTGGATGTTTATGCAACTAAAAATTATGTGATGCCAAAGGAAGGGCAGCAGGATAAGATCGAAATCAAGGAGCTATTCAAATTTGGAAAATCATTTTGGTTCATCACAGCTCTTTGCGTAACATTTTATTCAGCGATGTTTCCTTTCCAAACATTTGCAATTAAATTTTTCCAGGAAGCACATGGAACAAGCCGGGAAGTCGGCGGCAACTTATCAAGCATTCTTACCTTAGCAGCTATGTTCTTTACTCCATTATTCGGTTTGCTTGCCGATAAAATAGGAAAACGATCTTTGCTGATGATGTTCGGTTCTTTACTAATTATTCCGGTTTACTTGATGATGGCTTACAAATTTGGTCGTCCGGATATATTAACCGAAAGTGATTTTTTCAACATCAACATTAATTTTTTTGATATACATGCGGCTATTCCAAAATATTTGATGCTTCCAATGTCGATGATGGGAATTGCTTTTTCACTTATACCGGCAATAATGTGGCCCTCGGTAGCTTTGATTGTAAATTCGGAAAAGCTTGGTACAGCTTACGGTTTGATGACAATGATACAAAATATAGGATTATTCGGATTTAATTTATTAATTGGTTTTGCTAACGATATCTCAGGAGCAAGCGCCGCAAATCCTGCAGGTTACAATTTAGGAATGTGGATTTTCTCTTCGCTTGGATTTTTCGGATTAGTGTTTGCTTATTTTTTAAGGAGATCTGAAAAAGGAACTTCTGGTCATGGTCTTGAATTTGGAGCGATTCATAAGAAAGAATGAGCAGGCGTAAATAAAGCACAATTAAATTTAAGAATACCATTTAATTGCTGTTATTCTTAAGTTTGAAAAAAAGAAAGAACTAAGATGACCGGGTTGAGCATTAAATTAACTATCATATTTATTGTTTTATTCCAGACTTACCTCAATTCCCAATCATTTGGATTCGGATGTCTTGGGTTCACAGGCGGATATGCGGGATACAGCCATCAAAAATATCAGCCAGATGGATTGAATGATTACATAAAAATTTTCAATTTAAATCGAAAAGATTCTTTAACTGAAAATCTCCACAGCTTTGGTTCGGCAAATGGATTTAGAGTAGGATTAAATTTTTTTAGGAAAAAATTCAGTGGAGTTTTTATTACTGCGAAAGGATTCTACCAATTTCTTGATGAAAAACATCAAGCCGTTGAAAAGTTATCATCAGGAATTGTTTCAACTTCAAATGAAGTAAAAATGATTAATTGGGGATTAGGAATTGATCTCGGCACTCCTATAATTTCATTTCTAAATTGGAAAATAATTGATGCGGCACTTCTTTATAACCAGGCGAGATTTTCAAATACACAAAATTTTCCTGGAGCTTTGACTGTCGTAAATAATTATAAAAGTGACTATCATTTTGGTTACACCATCGGAACAGGAATTATTATAGAAATTTTGGGTGAGTACATTACTCTGGAAGGATTAGCTGCATATTCTAAAATAACTATTGACGAAATGAAGATGGATGACGGAACCAAATTAATGAAGAATGAAAACTCAACCGAAGCAATGAAAAATTTTATTGCCGATGGCGGGTTTAACGCCGTCATCCAATTAAATATCGGATTACCATTATAAAAATTTAATCTATACAAGGAATAATTCTATGTCAATTTCTAAACTTGATTCAGCTTGCATAATTGCAATTAGAACTTGCATGGGTACTAAAAAAGATGAAAAAGTATTAGTCATTACCGATGAACAGAAAAGAGAAATCGGTTATGCATTATACATAAATGCTCTGCGCTTAGGTCATCAATCATTATACATTGAAATGAAATCCGGTAAAGTGAACGGAGAAGAACCGCCTGAAGCAGTTGCAGAATTAATGCAAAAGTTTGATGTTGTTTTATGTCCAACCGCAAAATCACTTACGCATACAAATGCGCGCAGAGCAGCTTCTGCAAAAGGTGTTAGAGTGGCAACTTTTCCCGGAATCACTAAAGATGTTATGATCCGTGGAATGAATGCTGACTACAATAAAATTTCAAAATTATCCATTAAGCTTAAAGCAATTTTAGAAAAGGGAAGTCACGTCCGTGTAACTTCTGCCTTAGGTACGGATATTTCATTCAGTATTAAAGGCAGAACATCCTATGCAAGCAAAGGTCTTTTCTATGCGAAAGGTGAAAGTGGTAATTTGCCAACCGGTGAAACTTTCCTCGCTCCAATTGAGGGAACATCAAACGGAATTTTTATTGTTGATGGTTCTATGGCAGGATTGGGATTAATTAAAAATGTTAACATTAGCATAAAAGTTAAAGATGGGTATGCAGCTGAAATTAAAGGAGGACTACTTGCTAAAAAATTAGCGAAACAGCTTGATGAAGTTGGGAAAGATGCTCGAAACATTGCTGAGTTCGGAATCGGAACAAATGATAGTGCAAAGTTAAGCGGAGTTTTACTTGAAGATGAAAAGGTTCTTGGAACTATTCACATTGCTCTCGGAAATAATGTGTCAATGGGTGGAAATGTTAATGTTCCACTTCATTTGGATGGAGTAATTAAAAAGCCAACTGTCTATCTTGATGGTAATTTATTGATGAAAGATGGAAAGCTGCTTGTAATATGATTGAAGGGAACGACCTTCTGGTCGTTCCGCA
>DAIMIJ010000236.1:0-3201 GCA_036722835.1 Ignavibacteriaceae bacterium
GAAGATCTTTCTAACTCATGGTGAGCCGGATCAGGGCTTGGCACTTGCAAAGGAAATCAAGACAAAAATTGGACTGAATGCCATTCTGCCGCAAATAGGAGAAAGTTATGATTTGTAATCGTTATATTGTTTAATTGTTATATTGTTCGTAATAGCTACCCCCAAAATTTAGAATTAAATTAGAAAATCATTTTAACCGTACGACAATTTAACAATTCAGCAATTTATCAATTCAATCATTCAGCCATTCAACCAACCACAAACTTCCAACCAACCCTGTCAATGCGCATCCAGCCAATTATCTCCAACTCCAGTATCAACATGAACGGGAACCTTGAGTGGCAAAGCATTTTCCATTAATTCCTTTATCATCGGAGTAACTTCTTTAATCTCATCTTTATGAGCATCGAATACTAATTCATCATGAACTTGAAGAAGCATTTTAGTTTTGTACTTACCTTTTTTCAGCTCCTTATAAATATTTATCATTGCAATCTTAATCATATCAGCGGCTGTTCCCTGAATCGGCATATTGATGGCTACGCGCTCTTCAAATTGACGCACAACTCTGTTATTGCTGTTTATGTTTCTTAAATATCTTCTTCGGTTCAACAAAGTTTCAGCGTAACCTTTTTCTTTTGCTTTGCTGATCGAATCATCCATAAAACTTTTAACGCGTTTGTAGGTAGAGAAATACTTATCAATAATTTCTTTAGCCATTGCCTGACTGATGCCAAGCCGTGTCTTTAAACCAAACGGACCAATGCCGTAAAGAATTCCGAAGTTAACTTCTTTAGCTTTTCTTCGCATATCAGGCGTAACATCTTTTGGAGGTACCATAAAAACTTGAGCAGCAGTTATACTGTGAATGTCTTCGTTATGTTTAAATGCTTTAATCAATTCTTCGTCGCCGGAAAGACTTGCCAAAATTCTTAATTCTATTTGACTGTAATCAGCACTGAGAATGAGATGATTTTTATCTCTTGGAATAAATGCTTTTCGAATTTCTTTTCCACGCTCAGTTCTTATCGGAATATTTTGCAGATTTGGATTGATACTTGATAGTCTTCCTGTTGAAGCAACTGTCTGGTTATAATCTGTGTGAATTCTTCCAGTTGACGGCTCTATTAAAGTTGGTAAGGAATCAGTATACGTGGATTTTAATTTTGATACTTGCCTAAAGTCCAGAATCAAATCAATTACTTCGTGCTCACCTCTAAGATTTTCAAGTGAACGAGCATCAGTTGAAAATCCCGTTTTAGTTTTTTTACCAGATTGTAAACCTAACTTATTAAACAGTATTTCTTGAAGCTGTTTAGGAGAATTGATGTTGAATTCATTTCCGCTGACCTTATAAATTTGGTTTGTGTAATTATCAAGAAGTATTTGAAGATCTTTACTCAAAGCACCTAATGCTTGAGTGTCGACTTTTATACCTGTTCTTTCCATGTCTTCAAGCACTTCTACAAGAGGGAATTCAACTTCGTAAGCAAGCTTGGTCAGATTTTCCTTTTCAATTTCTTTACTCAGCTTTTCATAAAGACGAAATGTAATGTCTGCATCTTCAGAAGAATAATTGGATAGGGAAGTGAGGTCAACCTCAAATATTTTTGATAAATCTTTTTTAACATCAAGCAGACTTGAGAACGGAATTGGTTTATAACCGAGGTATTTTTGTGAAAGATCATCCATTCCATGCTTCTGGTCGGCATCCAAACAATAGCTGGCAAGCATTGTATCGAAGTAAAAATTCTTAACTTCGATCCCGATGCTTTTCATCACGGCGATATCGTATTTCCCATTTTGGCAAACCTTCTTGATTTTCTTGTTTTCCAAAACTGCTTTGAATAGTTTCACAAACTCATTCACATGTAAACGATCAGATAAATTATTTGCAAATAATCCTTCAGCTTCTTCAAAGGGATTTATCGCAACAAAAAATCCTTCATTCGGTTCAGTTGAAAATGAAACACCGGCAATTTTAAGTTGGAAATGATTCAAACCATCTGTTTCTGTATCGAACACAAAAAGTGCTGCTTTACTTAATTTCTCAACGAGTGATTTTGCATTTCTCAAATCTTTGATAAGCTCATATTTTACTTTCTTGCTATCAAAGGATTCATAATTACCTTCGAATGCATCTGCTTTTTTCTCAACATTGGCTTCGTTCTTTTCAACTATATTCTTTTCCTCTTGAACTTTCTTTTCGGTTTGCGGTTTATCAGTCGAAAAGAAATTAGTAACCTTACTATAAAAAGTTTTGAATTCGAGTTCTAAGCAAATTGGTTTTAGCTTATCGAAATCCGGAGGAGTTAATTTTGCATGTTCAAAATCAAATTGAATAGGAACTTCACAATTAATTGTTGCTAATCTTTTAGAAAGGAATGCATTTTCTTTGCTATCAACCAATTTCTTTTTAAGAGATTCTTTTTCGATTTCATTAATGTGCTTGTAAATATTTTCAAGCGAGCCGTACTTTTGAATGAGCGGGGTTGCGGTTTTCGGACCAACACCAGCAACTCCAGGGATATCATCTGAAGCATCACCAACAAGTGCAAGATAATCTATCATGTGTTTCGGTTCAAAGCCAAATTCTTCTTTTACTTTTTCTTCATCGAAAACAAGGAAGTCGTCACTGCTTTTACCGGGTTTTAATACTTTAACTTTAGAATTTACCAGTTGGTTCATATCTTTGTCGGGAGTGATAACATAAGAATCATATCCTAATTCTTTGGCTTCTCTAACGGCAGTACCAATAAGATCATCGGCTTCATAACGCGGGAGAATGTAAAGCGGTATGTTCATTGCTTCTATGATCTCTTTTATTCTTCCAATTTGAGGGATCATATCATCAGGCATTGCGAGACGAGAACTTTTATATTCTTTATATTCTTCGTGTCGAAAAGTTTTTTCTTTTGAGTCGGAAGCAACGGCAAGGTAATCCGGTTTTGTATCTTCCAATATTTTTATTAGCTGGCTTACAAATCCAAACACAGCAGATGTGGGTTCACCCTTGGCTGTCGATAATGGGCGGCTGATAAATGCAAAGTATGCTTTATAAGCTAAAGCCATTGCATCAATTATTACAAATTTTTTAGGCATAAAATGTTTTTGAAAAGTTAATATTTAATAAATGGTTAAAACCATTCTTTCATTTAATATATTATCAATCAACATCACGATAAATCGTGATGAGAATGG
>DAIMIJ010000237.1:0-3181 GCA_036722835.1 Ignavibacteriaceae bacterium
CCGGTTTTGGTAATTACACCTCATAAACCTCGAAAGTAGCGGTTGATAATACTCGGCGACTTAGTTAAATTAGTAAGTGATCTTATGCAGAATTAAACTTTGCGTAGCCACGACTTTTAGAGAGTGTTGCATAACTCGTAATTGTCACTCCGAACTCGTTTCGGGGTCTCTATACTTTAAAAATTTAGATGCTGAAATGAATTCAGCATGACATATGAGACTTATGCAACAGACCCTGAAGGACGTGACTATTCAATAAAACAAATTTGGCGTAAGGTGAGATAGTAATTTAAATTAAAGATTGGTAAAGTATGGCACGAGTTAAAAATATCGAAGCATTCTGCAATTTTTGTAATACCGTAACAAAAATGGAAATATCGGGCGATGTATCTCCTAATGAAGATGAAAACAAACGCTGGGCTAAGTGCAGAAAGTGTAAACATAAAACAATTATTGATCTTAAATCTGAAGTTAAAGAAAAAAAGGTTTCACTTGATGGCATAGAAAACGAGGAATGCGTAACGTATTCTCCCGATAAAACTTTTGATGTCGGTCAATCCATATACCATCAGAGTTGGGACGATTTTGGAAAAATAGTTGCAAAAAAAATATTATCGGATGGCCGAAGCTCAATTACTGTTGAATTTCAGAAATCCGGAAATAAAAATTTAGTAGAATCATTTATTAAACAACCGGGAAATGAGGTGAATTAGTTTGGTTGGAATTACCATTGGTGATAATGAATCAATAGATAAAGCTCTAAGAAGATTCAAGAAAAAATATGAACGCTCCGGTATTCTTAAAGAGTTTAAAAAGAGAACCTTCTTTCAAAAACCTTCTGTTAAGAAACGCATGGAAAAACAAAAAGCTCAAAGACGTGCCCACAGATTTGGTCCGATGGAGTAATTTTGTAAGCCCCTAATCGGGGCTTTTTCATTTCAAATCTACCCTTGGTTCACCGTTCTCGATAGCCCCTTTTTTCAAATAATATTTCTCGAAATATTTTGTAATCAGACTGAATGCCTGATCAACACTATTGCAAAAAGAAAGATTAGCTATATCTTCCTTGTTTATCACTCCATGTTCAATTAACCCATCGAGGTTAATAATTTTTTTCCAGAATCGTTCATCATAAACTATTAACAACATTTTCTTTTTTATTTTGCCTGTTTGAAGCAAGGTAAGAATCTCAAACATTTCGTCCATCGTTCCAAAACCACCGGGAAAAACCACCAAACATTTTGCAAGATAAGCGAACCAAAACTTACGCATAAAGAAATAATGGAATACAAAACTCAAATCTCTGGTTACATATTTATTTACAAATTGCTCAAAAGGAATGCTGATGTTCAAACCAACAGATAGTCCACCAGTTAATTTTGCACCTTTATTAGCAGCTTCCATTATTCCCGGTCCGCCGCCTGTACAGATAATAAATCTGTTGGCATGAGTTCCTAAATTCATTGACCAATCTGTGAGCCGCCTGGATAACTCAACTGCGTCTTCATAATATTTTGACATTTCTACCTGACGCTGTGCAAAGCGTAGATTTTCAGCAAAAGTTGGCGTTTTGGGATTCATCACTTTGAACTTATTGTATTCAGCTAAACTGTCTTTCTTTGACTTAAGTCTTGCCGATCCAAAAAAAACAATTGTATCTATTATTTTATGTTTGCGGAATTTGGTCTGTGGTTCTATGAACTCGGAAAGCATTCTAATAATTCTTGCATCAGATGAATTTAGGAACTCCGGATTCTCATAAGCTTTTAGAGGTTTATTTTGCTTCGTCATTTATTACTCTATTATTTTTTAATGTGTATTTAGTTTAGTAAACGTTATTTTTAAGAGACTCAATGAATAAATTAATTTTTGCAATTACAGCCAATAAACTGAACAGAAAGAACATGCAAACAGTGAAGCAAAAATATGATTCTATTTTCTTAATCCAAAAAATAAATGTCCGAATAAAATCATTTTCTAGATTAAACGATGATTAAATCCCTTTTATTCATTTTGATATTAAGCTCTCAAATATTCTGCATTTCAAAAGAAGAATTGAAAAAACAAATTGAGGATTTGCTTAACATAATTCCCGCATCAACAAAAGTCGGAATGCTGATTTACAATCCCATTTTAAGAGACACTATCTTTCAAGTAAATCATTCTATGTCAATGATTCCTGCCTCAAACACAAAGCTTTTCACAACTGCTGTGGCACTGTCAGATTTAGGCGGTGACTTTAAAATATCAACAAAAATATTTTCAGATGATTTCAGCATCGAGGATGGTGTAATTAATGGAAATCTCTACATCAAAGGATTTGGAAATTCCACTTTTTCGCAAAATGATTTGGAACAAATGATGCAAGAAATAAAACTTAAAGGAATTGTTAAGATAACCGGAAATATTATTGGCGATGATACATACTTCGATAATGTTTATAAGCGTGATGATTGGATTGCAGATGAAACTGCCAATGTAAAACTTCCGCCTATATCTGCAATAACTCTGGATAGAAATCGTAAAATAATTCAAAAGAGAAGAGGAAGAAGAATACGAACCTCTGTTGTTGCTGTTGATAGTCCCCCACTCAATGCTGCATCAATTTTAAGATCAAAATTAATTGAGAATGGAATTAAGGTTGGAAAGAGTTCTTCAGTTGGTAAAACTCCTGATCAAGTTTTACAGCTATCTGAATCCGGAATACAACTTAGAGAATTGATAAAGCTTATAAACAAACACAGCGATAATTTTCTTGCAGAAGGATTATTCAAAACAATTGGAGCAGAAGCTAGCCAGGATCAAGGGAATGCCTTCTATTCCACTCAAGCTATACTTGACTTCATTGAAGATAATGGAATTTTTTCAACCGGAACTTCCGTAGTTGATGGTTCAGGCATTTCCAGGTTCGATCAAATTACACCAGGAGCGATTGTCGGTCTTTTGGAAGTAATGTATTTTGATATTAACAACTACAATGAATTTTATAATTCTCTTTCCATTGCCGGTGTTGACGGAACATTAAGAGGACGCATGAGAGGAAGTTTAGCAGAAAATAATTTTCATGGCAAGACCGGTTCACTTAACGGCGTTACTTCAATTGCCGGCTATCTGAAAACTATGGACAATGAAGATATAATTGTCAGCATTATTTTCGAATATCAACATGGCGGAAGCGATT
>DAIMIJ010000238.1:0-1256 GCA_036722835.1 Ignavibacteriaceae bacterium
CTTGATTCCCTTCAGTATAGAACTTTTCTTTTTTTCTGGAATGAATCTAATCCTGCAAACGGTTTAGTTAAAGACCGTTCAACAAAAGACTCACCGGCAAGCATTGCCGCTACTGGATTTGCAATTCCCGCCTGGGCAATTGGTGCAGAAAAAAAATGGATAACTCGACAAGCTTCAGCAGAGAGAACATTAACTCTTCTAAAATTTCTCATGAAATCCGAACAGAGTGAAAACAAGTTCGCTACCGGATACAAGGGCTTTTATTATCATTTTCTTAACATGCAAACAGGAGAAAGAGAATGGAACTGCGAACTATCATCAATTGACACCGGGCTATTATTTGCCGGTATTGTTTTCGCAAGAAATTATTTTGATGGATCGAATGAGATTGAAAAAGGAATCCGGGATTTATCCTCACAATTAATTACAAGAGCTGATTGGAAATTTTTTACACTTCCCGACTCACATAAAATGCCTAATTCAATATGCTTGGGCTGGACTCCCGAAGAACGATTTCACCCTTGGGGATGGCATGGTTATAATGAAGCTCTGATTCTTTATATAATTGCGGCAGGGCTTGGCATGGAAAAAATTGAGCAGGGTTATGAAACATGGCTAAGCACTTATGAATGGTCTGAACCATATAAAGGATTAGCACATGTTGTTTTTCCTCCGCTGTTTGGTCATCAATTTTCTCACATGTTTATAGATTTCCGTAATCTTGCCGATAGATATTTGAAAGAAAAAAATATTGATTACTTTGAAAATTCAATATTCGCAACATATGTTCAAAGAGAGTATGCTAAAGAAAATCCAAAAAGTTGGATCGGATATGATTCATTAACTTGGGGATTGACTGCATGTGATGGGCCAGGGTCTTCATACAATAAAGATGCAAAAGAATTTTTGGGTTATGCTGGAAGAGGTACTTCAGGTAAAGATTTAGTTTATTTTGATGACGGAACAATTGCTCCAACTGCTGCTGCAAGCTCAATTGTTTTTGCACCGGAAATTGTAATTCCAACTTTAATGAACTTCATGAAAAAATTTAGCAGCGAAGGTCTGTGGGATAAATACGGTTTTGTCGATGCGTTTAACCTTACAGCAGGCTGGTATGGAAAAGATTATCTGGGGATAGATCAGGGCCCTATTATTTTAATGATTGAAAATTTTCGTAATGAATTTGTTTGGAAATTGATGATGAAAGATCCGGTTATACAAAATGGATTGAAGCGACTGAGATTTGAAAACCTATC
>DAIMIJ010000238.1:1356-3104 GCA_036722835.1 Ignavibacteriaceae bacterium
TCGGGGTAAAGCTAGATCAATAATGTAATCGTAATTATTACAAAAGGAATGTAAAAATGGTTTTAATGTTCATAGTGTTATTGACATTTTATCTGGTATTGCTTGTATTGCTGCTGCTTTTTGTATCCTCTGCACAAATTTTCTTAATGTAAAGAGTAATGCTCAATTGAAAGTGTATCCATTTGATGTATCTTTCATAAGAACTTAAGGAATCGCTCTCTTGTAACAAAAAAAAGCGTGATGGTATAACCATCACGCTTTTTTGTTTTTAATGTAAGTTGAACTTATCTTTTTTCGATAGGAACATAAGCACGTTTCGTTTCACCGGTATAGATTTGTCTTGGTCTGTAAATTCTTTGACCGGGAGTTTCGCGCATTTCTTTCCATTGTGCAATCCAGCCGGGTAACCGACCTATTGCAAACATCACTGTGAACATGTTGGTCGGAATTCCCATTGCCCGATAAATTATTCCGCTGTAGAAATCTACATTAGGATAAAGTTTTCTCTCGATAAAGAAATCATCCTTGAGAGCAATCTCTTCCAGGTTTTTAGCAATGTCGAGAAGAGGATCTTGCTTTTTGAGCTGGCTTAAAATTTTATCGGCAGAAGCTTTAAGAATTTTAGCTCTTGGATCGAAATTCTTATAAACACGGTGACCAAATCCCATCAGCTTAAATCCTGATGTTTTGTCTTTTGCCATGTTCATGTATTTCTTAAAGTCGCCACCGTCTGCTTTAATATGCTCTAACATCTCGAGCACCTGCTGATTTGCACCGCCATGCAATGCGCCCCAGAGCGCACAGATTCCTGCTGATATTGAAGCGAACAAATTTGCTTCACTGCTTCCAACCATTCTAACTGTTGAAGTACTGCAGTTTTGTTCATGATCTGCATGAAGAATTAATAATAGATCAAGTGCATTTTCAACGACTTTATCTACATGGTATTCTTCCGATGGAACGGCGAACAACATGTTCAGGAGATCACCGGCATAGCTAAGATTATTTTGCGGATAGATGTACGGTTGTCCAATGGATTTTTTATAGGAGAAAGCAGCAATCGTTTTCAGTTTTGCAATTAATCTGATAATGTTAATTTCAAGATCGGTTTTGTAATCCGATACCGTATAGAAAGCTGAAAGTGAATTAACCATTGAAGATAAAATTCCCATTGGGTGTGCAGTAGGAGGAAATCCCTCGAAGAATTTTTTCATATCTTCATGAATTAAGGTATGGTGAGTAAGCTTAAAGTTAAAATCTTCAAACTCGGCTTTAGAAGGCAGGTGTCCGAAAATTAAAAGATAAGCCACTTCGATAAAATTGGATTTTTGTGCAAGCTCTTCTATAGGATAACCGCGGTATTGAAGTATGCCGCGTTCTCCATCAATAAATGTAATTGCACTTAAACATGAGCCGGTGTTTCCGTAACCACTGTCCATAGTTATTGCACCGCTTTCTGCTCTCAGCTTGGTAATATCAAGTCCAACTTCCTGCTCTGAACCGATCATAATAGGAAGATTGTACTCTTTATCCTGAAGAACAAGTTTAGCGTTTTTGCCCGTGTACAGTTTTGAGGTTTCCATAATAATCCCCATAAGTTGATTTGAAATAATTTAGTTAATTAGAATTTCTTTCTCTTAGCATTTGAAGATGAAAAAATTTATTCAGATGCAAAAAAGATAATTATTCTTATTGCAATCTAAAAAGGACTGCCATTATTATCAATTGCTATTTTGAAAAATCAGCAT
>DAIMIJ010000239.1:0-3094 GCA_036722835.1 Ignavibacteriaceae bacterium
GCAATGTTATCTTTCTCCTCAAGCTCTTTTTCTCTTTGATTATCCGCATACTCGTCAATTATCTCAAGCAAAACTTTTTCCTCCGAGCCAGCTATAATATCATCAGTCACACCGACAATTACAATGGTGTTCTTACCGGAATACTTAATATCAAAACCAAGCTTATTAAGAAAAGTATCTATCTCTTTTAGGATTTGATATCTTCCAGGATCTAACTCAATGGTTTTGGGAAATAATAGTTGTTGCGAAAACGGAAGATCGGCATCAAGGCGTTTTAACGCCTTCTCATAAAGGATTCTTTCATGTGCAACATGCTGGTCAATTATCATCAATCCGGTTTTAATTTGGGAGAGAATGTACTTGTTGTGCAATTGAATAATGAATGGAAACTCTTCCAATAATTTGGAAGTAAATTTTGCATCAGTGTGAACTATTTCTCTTTGCCTGGTTTCCCTAAAAGGATGATCTACCGATTCCGATTTACTATGTGTATCGATATCGGGAAGTGAACTGAAGAGTAAATCAATTTCCTTATCGCTGAAATTGGTTTTAGCAGAAGATGTTTTTTCTTTGAAACTCGGTCTGTCAGAGAAATCATCTCTCTCTGTTTTTGAAAAAGCGACTTTCTTTAATTTTTCCGTTTGAATATTTGATTCACTAAAACTCATGTTGGGTACAAGGTCATGAAGTCCTAAGCTCTTTTTGATAACCGCAACTACGAAAGTGTAAATATCCTTCTCATTCTCAAATCGTACTTCAAGCTTGGAAGGATGAACATTTACATCAATATGATGCGGATCAATCTCAACAAAAAGAATAAAGAATGGATAATCACCTTTCTCAAGAAAATTTTCGTAAGCAGAAAATACAGCATGATTAATTTGTTTGCTTATTACGTACCGCGAATTGAGAAAAAGATATTGTTCGCCTTTACTTTTTTTGAGAAGACTCGGTTTACCAATAAATCCATGAACATTCATGTAATCAGTTTTTTCTTCAACAGGAATTAGAGCATCAAGCATATTATCAGCAAAAATTGATTCGATCCGGTTTTCCAATGTTCCGGCAGGATAATCAAAAATTAATTCATCATCATTAAAGAATTTAAAATAAATTTTAGGATGACTCAATGAAACTTTGTTGAACGTGTCGATTATATGTTTCAGTTCCGTTGCATCTGTTTTAAGAAAATTACGTCGAGCCGGAGTATTGTAAAAAAGATTTTTTAGCGAAACACACGTGCCTTTTGCAAATGAACCTTTTTCCTTAATAAGCTTTCCATATTCATCAATCCTAACTAAAGTTCCAATCTCATCATCTTTCTGCTCTGTACGAATTTCTAGCTGACTGACAGCAGCCATTGAGCTTAGCGCTTCACCGCGAAAGCCCAAAGTTCTGATAGCTTCCAAATCTTCATACTTTGAAATTTTACTTGTCGCATGTTTTTGAATAGAGATAACTACATCATCCTCAGACATTCCGATTCCATCATCACAAACTTGAATTAATGCTTTGCCGGCTCTCTTAATCATCACTTCAATAGTTATTGCTTCAGCATCAATAGCATTTTCTAATAATTCCTTCACTGCGGAATCGGGACGTTGAATTACTTCTCCGGCAGCAATTTTATTTGCCAGGTTTTCAGGTAATATTTGAATTTTATTCGACACTATTTTTTTCTCACATAAGTAACAATTTCAAATTCACTTCTTTTTTCCCTTGAAGAAATTTTCCATTTAGATAAATCAATTTTGGGAAAGACTACATCACCTTTGGCATCAAAATCCATATGGGAAATAATCATCTCATCTGCATTATTAATTGCCTGTTTAAAAATTTGTCCGCCGCCAATAACAAATATTTTTTCATTATTAGCTACATCACAATATTCATAAGCTTGTTCCAAAGAATTGAAAATCATTATCTCCTCAAATTTTTCTTTCAGCTTAGAATTTTTTGTAAGAATGATATTCAATCTTCCTTTTAACGGTTTTCCAAGCGACTCAAAAGATTTTCTTCCCATTATAATGGGAAAACCGAAAGTAGTTTGCTTGAAGTGCTGAAAATCTTCTTTAGAATGCCAAGGCATTTCACCTGTTGATCTTCCGATAACGTTATTTTTTGCCACGGCAGCAATCAGAATAATTTTCAAACGGCGACCTCAAACCTAATTTTATCTTGATGCTGATAGTTAGTCAGTTCAAAATCTTCGAAGCGTAATTCGTCAATCGGTTTCTTTGCAATTTTTAATTGAGGCAAAGGTAAAGGTTTTCTTTTGAGCTGCTCCTTCAATCCTTCGAGATGATCATACTTTTCCATTTCACTTCCCTTTTCAGCGACATAAATATGAGCATCAATTATAGTATGAGCGAATGAACCAAGCTGCAGCCCAACTTCTTGTGCAATGATTTGCGTCAACAAAGAATAAGCGGCAAGGTTGAAAGGGATTCCCAACGCAATATCACCGGAGCGCTGAGTTAAGTGACAATTTAACTTTCCGTCATTCACATTAAACGCAAAAGAATAATGGCAAGGCGGAAGCTTGCTCTTTGTTGCATTTCCAGGTTCCCATGCGGTTACAACCAACCTTCTGCTGTATGGATTAGCTTTCAGTTCATCAATTACATATTTAATTTGGTCAAATTCAGTCACGTGCCAATTACCATTTTCATCTTTTTGTGCACTTGGAAAATGTCTCCAATAATAACCATAAGCTGTTTCAAGATTTCCGTTTTCATCAGCCCATGCATCCCAAATTTTTGTATGCTGCCTTAAATTTCTGATATGTTTTTCGCCGGATAAGTACCACAAAACCTCATAAAGCAAAGATTTCCATTCCACTTTTTTTGTTGTGAGAAGAGGAAATCCTTGTGAAAGGTCAACTTTATAGAAAGCAGCAAAGTACGATAGAGTATCCACTCCTGTACGAGAAGGTTTTCTCACTCCATTTTCAATTACCAATTTTACTAAATCCAAATACTGCTGCATTCCCTGTTCCTGGCTGATTTAAATATGAATGAATATTTACTTGCGTGTGAGTAAATTTAACAAAAATAATATAGGTATAAAATGATTGAATTATGGTGATGTGAGC
>DAIMIJ010000240.1:0-3094 GCA_036722835.1 Ignavibacteriaceae bacterium
AGCTATCTCTAACAATGGTCAGAATTTATTTTGAATATGATCTATATTTCTCAATAAAGAATCTTCAAAAACAAAGTAATCAGGCTTCTTCAATTATTTTCCTTCAGTGAAGGAGTAGAAATATCGAATTGCACGACAATAGTGGTTTTTCTAAATGTCATTTATTCAATCCTAATCTCTTAAGAAAGACTTACTAAAAAATAATATGTAGAAATAAGCTAAAAGACAATCGGTCAAAGGGATGAAAAAGGAACTACATCTTTTGGACGAGATGGTGGAAGAGAATTACTCGCTGATTAATGAAGTAGTATCTATTGCAGTTTTGTAGGATTCAGAAAGATGAGCGTGTTTTGCAATCTGCACGCGCGTGTGAAGCGATAATTTTTCAAGGATATTATGGACATGACTCTTTACTGTGTAGGTAGAGAGATGAAGTTTTTGTGCAATTTCTTTATTTGTGGAACCATCTGCAATCAATTCGATCACTTGCCGCTCACGTTTTGTCAACCGAACCGCTTCAACGATTGCGGAAGGTTTGGATCCGTTAATTGCATGTTCAATTATCTGGGAAAAAAGCGATCCGGTTAAATTTGGTGGTAAAACTTGTGCGCCCTTATAAACTGATCGGATAGTTTTATAAAATTCAGTAACGTTTGCATCTTTAAGTATGAATCCTGAAACTCCCGCTTGTACAAATTCGAAAACATCTGCTTGCAGTGGTATAAGATCCATCACTATTATTTTGGTTTCCTGAAAATTCTTCTTAACTAATTTTACGACATCCAAGCTATTTTGACTTCTTAAACCGAGATCAAGAAGTACTATACTTGGTTTTAGCTTACCGATCAGCGCTAAAATGTTTTCGCCATTACCAATTGTAGCAACAACTTGCATATCAGGCTGTTTTTTGATCATTGCAGAGATACCATCACGCAGAAGGCGATTATCTTCAATAAGCAGTATCTGTATTTTTTTCATTACATTTCCAATTGTTCGAAAAGAAAATCATTATTTGTGTTAAACTTTAATTCCCTTGGAATCATTAATATTTTCGTATGGTTAAAATAATTCTAAAACAAAATCTGAGTAATATCAAACGTGACATATTTATGAAATTGCTTTGCGTAAAGTGAATATGAACTTCGATCCTATTCCTATTTTACTTTCAACCCAAATTTTACCTTCGTTTCTTTCGACAAATTCTCTGCAAAGCGGTAATCCAAGTCCGGTTCCTTTCTCTCCGGCGGTTCCGCTAGTTGTATGAAGCGTGTTGAAGTTGAACAGTTTAGAAGAGGTTTCCAAATCGATTCCTATTCCGGTGTCCTGGACAGATACCTCAACACAACCGTCTTTCTCAGCAGATGAAACAATTATTCGTCCTCCTATTAGGGTGAATTTGATTGCATTGAATATTAGGTTCTGAACAACCGAGTGAAGCATATCAACATCTGCATAAACAACGGTTCCGGTATCAACATTGTTGGATAAGGAAATATTTTTCTCCTTAGCACTCTGACTTGATACTCTAATTATTTTATTTACTACATCAAATAGGTTAAGATTTACAGGTTTGTATTCAAGCATGTTTCTTTGCATTAGTGACCAATGGAGCAAATTTTCCAGAAGTCCATAAAGATTTTTAAAATTATCATTTAATCCTTTGCTAAATAATATTATCTCTTCATGCGATAAACTTTTAATTTCCGTAGCAAGCGTCTCTGAATAACTTAGCAAAGACTCGAAGGGTCTTCTTAAATCATGCGCAATGATTGAGAAGAATTTATCCTTGGTATTGTTGAGTATTTTAAGTTCTTCGTTGGATTCTTTTAACGAATTTTCAATGCTCTTGTATTCCGTCAAATCAATTAACACAACCTGGCATTTTTTTTCTGATTCCAGCGTGTCCTCTAACTCTATTCCTTCCAAGAGAACATGAAATAGTTGTTTCTCCTTATTTATAATGCTTAATTCGCAAGAATGCTTTTCACTGGAAGCAAAAACTGTTTCGATAAAAGAATTAAAAATATCGTTATCATCTGAAGGGGTAAAAGCATTAAATCGCTTATCAATTAATTTGTTTCGATCAACTCCAAACATTTTACTGGCGCTTAAATTCACTTCCTTAATTATGCCGTCTTTGTTCAAAGTAAAGTAAGGAGTTGGTGAAAAATCAAAGAGGTATACATATTTATTTCTCGATACTTCCAACTCTCTTTGCATAATTCTAAGTTCTTCGTTTTGATGTTCCAGTTCAATTTGATGAACTTGGAGCAATTGCACCAGTCTTTTAACATCTTCAATTTTTTCAACAGGCTGCTTTTTAGATTTTGGCACGTTTTTTTTCTTCGCTTTTTTATTAGCGGTTTTTCCCGATTCTTTTTTTATTTGTTTCATTTTTTGTGCCTCTTTATTCTATACTTTAGCTTTGAATTGCTAGAAGAATGAGTTTAGAATCTTTATCTCCCTGAAATACCTCGCGGGCATTTAATAATAATTTTTTTCTACCGCCTTTTTTAAAATTATATTCAACTTCAAAATCCTCAAAAAAAGTTGCTTCAGGAATTATTTCTTCAAGAAGTTTTCGTAGTTCAGGTATATCCCAGTTATTATCTTCAAGTTCGTATATAAACTTGCCCACAGTATTTTCGCTTATGGTGTCAAATACTTTATAAAAAGATCTGTTAGCAGAAAGCACTTTTAACTTATCATCAAGGATAAGAAGTGAATCTCGCAGCGTTTCAACAATATTATTGGAAAAATCACGCGCAATCTGAATTTCCTGGTTTAATTTGGTTATTTCGCCTGAAGCAATTTTTAAATTGTTAATATTTGAAAACGTAATCACAACGCCGTCAATAATATTGCTTATTGTCCGGTAAGGTAAAATCCGCATTTGATACCAGGTGCCTTCGTTAGTTTGCAATTCAACTTCTTTAAAAACAAGGGTTCTTAAAACTTCCTTTGCATCCTCAACAAGCTTTTCATATTTGAGTTTGGTAACTATATGGTTTATTGGTCTGCCAACGTCGGAAGCAATTAAGTTTACAACTTTTGTTGCGTGAAATGTAAATCTTTTAATAAATAAATTATTATC
>DAIMIJ010000241.1:0-3054 GCA_036722835.1 Ignavibacteriaceae bacterium
AACTTCATAACTTCCCGCAGGTTTGTATTCGTCAACAAGTGTCGCAATCTCGTTTCCAAGGATATCAAAAACTTTTAATTGTACGAACTTCATTAATGAAGTTCCTACGGATGGAATTGTGTATTTTATTTTTGTTGATGGGTTAAACGGATTGGGATAGTTCTGTTCTAACTTTGCTTCGTTAGGAATAAGAGATGAGTTTTCTTCACTTAAATTTGTTGTCTCTGAAATGAGAGAAAACTTTACTGCGTCTGCTCGTAAGACTGCATTTGGATTTGTATTTAAACCGGTATCAATCACTTTCAATTCAATTAAAACTTCTTTGGGCAATTCTGCACTAATGATCTTCACCCAGTTTCCGCTACCTAAATTTTGATCTACGTAAACTGAATCCTTTGGAACTCCGTTTACACTAAGAATGTAGTAAGCTTTATTACTGGCGTTCACCGTAAGCGGGACAATTCCAAAAATATCATAAAGTCCGCTGTGTTTAAGGACAGTACTAAAGATTGCCGAATTTCTAGGTGTTTTGTTTAAATAACTATAACGGCTTGAGCTGCCGTATGCTTGAGCCACGCTTGTAAACCATTCTCCTGATTCAAAGTAACTATCGGCTGTTTCATTATCAACAATAGCAAAAGGAAGCTCAATATTTGCGGTGCAGGGAACTGATAAGAGCGGAGTTTTTGAATCATCACTTTGTATAAAAAGAGTATCAGATTTAGGACCTAATCCCGTTGCAACAAATTTTAGCTGCATAGTTCGACTTTCCATACCGGGTATTTTTATCGGCAGCGTTTCATTAAAAATAACATGAGTAGATGCCGAGGAAATAGCGAAAATGGTTAATTCACTGATCCCTTTATTTTCAATAGTCAAAACTGCGGAAGCAGAATCGTCAGCGGAAAAAGAACCAAACTCAATTATTTTCGGCCGTACGGAAATTTCCCTTTCTCTCACCATCGAAGAAATTTTAATAACATCCGCTGAAAAATTTGTAATCGAAGTACCGTTTCCTTTTAATTTAATTTCAATTGATAAATTACTTCCCGCAGAAGGAGAAATTGTTCCAATAAAGTTCCAATCATTTGTAACCAACGAATTAATAAGTTTCTTCTCAAAAATATTTGTTCCGTTTTCTTTTGCAATTATGGTCACCTCCGGTTGCGGGTTACTAATTGCGGGCGATTGAAGAAAAATATTGTATTTTCCGGTTTGCGGAATCACTTGCGAAAATATTACTAACGCAGAATCTGTTAGATTAAGCGAAACCGATCTACAATCATTTCCCCATGAGCTATTTGTGGAGGAAGTCCAGTTCCCATAAACTTCTTGATAAGCCGGATCAGCGTTATCAATAAAAATATCGTCGGGCAAATATTTTACAATTTTTGTTGATAAATTTCCCGACGTATCAGTTACGGCGACACCAATTTTAACCATCAAACTTTTCTGTACCGGAGAAATTGATTTCCATAAATTATTTCCAATTAACTGCATTTGAAGAGCATAATAATTTTCATACAAATCTTTCACAGCCAAAAATGGAAATGTTTGGAAAATCGGTTCATCAACTTGAACTGAATAATATGTTTCTTCTCCTGATGTTTCTTCAATTAAATTAATCACAGGCGGAGTAAGATCCGTTGTTTTTAACCAGCGCTGATAAGCTTCTACACCGGTACAATACCGGAATTTAACATCGGGATATGCCGCCGCAGATTTTTGTGCAACCGAATCAACCCGTTTTATATTCGTAAGAAAATCTTCTTCCGGAAGATGCGCCCAGATACAAACAACCTGGTCAATTCCTTTTTTCGCTTGATCAAAAACATGGTTCATTAAAGTCTGACTAAAACTCGCCATGTATTCCGAGCGCACATCATATCCTTTTAAATCTCCCGGAATTTGATAATTATCTTTTGCCGGATGAAACGGAACAAATTCGGGAGTAGCAAGCGACCAATCATAAGTATTATCGAGCGGTTCGGTGGTGTCTGTATGTTTTGCGGGATAATCGTTATGCATCGAAAAAGGAAGAATGTTTTCCAAATAATTCTGCCACGCATTATCCATGTAATGCCAGCCGCTGCGGTAAGAAACCGGGAACATATTTTCTTCGAGAAGATTTTCCGCTAAAGTATAAGTAAAGTCTTCTGCAAATTCCTCATAGGTTAGCGCTTGATTCCAAAAATATTTTCCGTCTTGATCGTAATCTGTCCACACCCAATTGTGATAATGGAGTGAAAGTTCATCACCGATTAAATTAACATTCGCACCGTGATATTTTTTCATCAAATGTATCGGTAATGAATTTGTATGCGGAACATTTTTATTTACTGAATAACGAAAAGTATTTCCCGACATCATCCACCAGGTCATTTTTAGTGAAGTGCCATAAGAATCTTTCATCTGATTTCGAAATAAGGGGTCCATCACTTTGTAAGCATTCCGTGCGGGATCGGTATAGAGACCAAGCTTGTACGTATGATAATGGCGGTTAACATCCAGACCTTCCCAAATTCCGGTATCGGAACCTAAGACAAGATAAACTTCACCCTGTGAAAAAAGATGTAAGGGAAAAAATAAAAAAAGAGTAATAAAAATTAATCGAGCAACCATACAAATCCCCTTGTTGGTTTTACTTGAAAATATTTATGTAAAAATCATCACTTTTCAAATGAATAGCAAAAAAAACTCAATGAATGAATGAATGCAGGAATGAATGAATTATTTTTCTTAGAGAAATATTAGTCATGATCAGCAAATGTGAGACTCACTTAAGGATGAGAGATCGCCATAAAAGTGAGTTTAACTTGAAACACTACCAGTCAGTTTCAACGAAGCAAAATCATCTTTTTTGTTGATATTAAATCGCCTACCTGCAATCTGTACAAATAAACACCGCTTGGAAGATTGGCAACATTGAATTCAACTTCATAACCTCCAGCAGGCTTGTATTCGTTAACCAATGCTGCTACATCATTACCGTGAATATCATAAACTTTTAATTGTACGAACTGTAGGAACTTCATTAATGAAGTTCCTACGGAA
>DAIMIJ010000242.1:0-1810 GCA_036722835.1 Ignavibacteriaceae bacterium
AAAATTCTTTGTCAAAGAGAATCATTCAATTTCCGGCTCTTCGATCTTCTTTATGTAGCCATCCTTTTTAAGATTATCGTAAGACCTATAAACCGTAATGGTAACCGAAATGGATTCACCGAATCCAGTTGATTCTATCTTTACACCACCAATTTCTTTTTGCAGTTTCACGCTTGAGTAAAGTTTATCATTAGCAATTAGATCGTTTTCAATCTTATATTTTTTCCCCGGAATATTTGATAAAGCCCAGTATATTCCTTTTTTGGCGTTTAGAAATGCCGGTGAGATATCATCATCTATCTCTGTCTGTGCATTACTCATACAAATGAAAAACAAGCTGGACACAAGGATCAAGATAATTTTCATAATTCCTCCTGAATGATAAAAAGAAACCGTAAAAACTTTTTTGTGAAAGTTAACAAGTTTAAGTTTGAAGGCAAATAAAATATTTTTTTTAATAAACTAACTAAACCTAAAACATGAGAAAAATAGTCGCCGCTGCTTTAACAATTTTAGCATTCCAATTCTGCTTACCGCAATACGAAAGTAATGTTGAGTTTGTAAAAATCGCTGTTGGTTTAAACTTTCCCGAAGGTCCGGCATGGGACGGAAAGGGAAATCTTTATGTCTCAAGCTGCTATGGTGGTTATATCGCTCAAATATCTGCAGATGGAACTAAAAAATTTATTGATTCCATTTCTAATCCAAATCTGAAGCAGACAAACGGATTAGCCGTTTATAAAGATGGAAACATCTTTGCATGCGATTACGGACTTGGCGCCATATTGAAAATTACTCCGGAAGGAAAATCAGAAATATTTATTGGTGGCTACGATGGAAAAAGATTTGATCGTCCCAATGATTTGGCTTTTGATGATAAAGGAAATCTTTATTTCACTGATCCTAAATCTTATGGAAAAGATAAATTAGATGGGAGAATATTTAAAGTAGTTATTAAGTCGAAAGTGGTTAAACTTCTTGCAGACAGTTTAGCTTTTCCAAATGGAATTGCGTTTTCTCCAGATGGCGATAAGATATTTATTTGTGAATCTGCACAAAATAGGATTCTAACTTTCAACGTTGATAAAGACGGTTCTTTATCAAATAGAAATGTTTTTGCCGAATTACCTGGTGGTGATCCTGACGGTTTAGCTTTCGACATTGATGGTAATTTATATGCTGCGCATTTTGGTGGAGGAGCAATTTATGTCCTCTCATCAGATGGTAAAATTAAGGAGAAAATAATTGCTCCAGGAAAAAAACCGAGCAATGTTGAATTTGGCGGTGATGATTTGAGAACTCTGTTCATAACAGAAGATGAGACAAATTCTGTTTACTCCGCGAAAGTGAAAATTCCCGGAATGCCGCTCTTTTCTTCACCGGTAAGAAACTAATACTAATTATTAACCTTCATCTTGAAACCGATATTCAGTATTTTGGTTCATCGTTTTCAACAACATTAAAAGAAATAATTCGATGACTTTAAATCTTAACAAATTAAAAAACTTTCACGGACGAAAAGGTTCTTTGCTCCTAATTATTATGGATGGAGTTGGCATCGGTAAAAAGTATGATGGAAATGCCGTTTATAAAGCCAATACACCTGTGCTTGATAATCTTTTCAAATCAAAACTTTATACACAACTCAAAGCACATGGGCCTGCAGTCGGCTTACCATCTGAAGATGATATGGGAAATAGTGAAGTCGGGCACAATGCAATTGGTGCTGGAAGAGTTTTTGATCAAGGTGCAAAGCTTGTAAATAGATCAATCAAATCGGGAGAAATATTTAAATCGGAAATATGGAAGA
>DAIMIJ010000242.1:1910-3045 GCA_036722835.1 Ignavibacteriaceae bacterium
ATCCAAAGTTTGATTATAAAATTGCATCCGGCGGCGGAAGAATGAAAGT
The DNA here is from genome assembly GCA_036722835.1 of Ignavibacteriaceae bacterium. Taxonomy (GTDB): domain Bacteria; phylum Bacteroidota; class Ignavibacteria; order Ignavibacteriales; family Ignavibacteriaceae; genus XYD12-FULL-36-8. The sequence continues at coordinate 1,960 of DAIMIJ010000242.1, forward strand.
TACAATGGATAGGTACAATGCCGATTGGAACATAGTAAAGAAGGGCTGGGACGCACACGTTCTTGGCATTGGAAGAAAATTTAACTCTGCAAAGCAAGCCGTTGAAACTTTTTATGCAGAAGATGAAAAAATAATTGATCAGTACTTAGATTCGTTTGTGATTGTTAATGATGGAAATAAACCTATTGGTACGATTGAAAATGGTGACAGTGTTGTATTCTTTAATTTTAGAGGCGATCGCGCAATTGAAATTTCACGCGCATTTGAAGAAAAAGATTTTAAGTTTTTTGATCGAGTACGCGTTTCCGATGTTTATTATGCAGGTATGATGCAGTACGACGGCGATTTGCTAATTCCAAAGAACTATCTCGTTTTTCCACCGGCTATTGACAGAACAATCAGTGAATACTTATGCAATGAAAAAGTTACGTCATTTGCAATTTCTGAAACTCAGAAATACGGACATGTAACTTATTTTTGGAACGGAAACAGATCCGGTTACATTGATCAATCCCTTGAAACTTATATTGAAATTCCTTCTGACAGAATTGAATTCGATAAAGCGCCTAAAATGAAAGCTTACGAAATTACTGAAAAGACTATCGAGTTATTAAAATCCGGTAAGTTCAGATTTGGAAGATTAAATTTTCCCAATGGCGATATGGTCGGACATACAGGCAATTTACAAGCAGCAATTATTGCAGTTGAAACCGTTGACGAATGTGTCGGCAATTTATTAAAAGTGATTGATGAGCTTAAAGGAATAGCAATAATCACCGCCGATCATGGCAACTCCGATGAAATGTACACGGAAAAAGATGGAGTGAGAACTCCCAAAACTGCCCACACATTAAATCCGGTTCCATTTGTAATTTATGATCCTCAATATAACAATGAATATCAAATGGCAGAAGTAAAAAATCCTGGCTTGAGTAATATGGCTGCAACTATTCTCAATCTTCTCGGTTACGAAAAAGTTGAGGATTACGATGATAGCTTGATAAGTTTTACAAAATGAAGCTGTGGTTTTAGGTTCATCTTTGACCCGAAATACTTGTTCAACTTCCCAATGAATACATTACCATT
>DAIMIJ010000243.1:0-3037 GCA_036722835.1 Ignavibacteriaceae bacterium
AAATTAATCAACAGCTTTATACGGAGAAAAAACTTTTTTATCGTTGCCCAGCCGGAATCTACAACAAGCAATACGATGCTGAAATTCTTCGGCATATGCATCTAACACTCTCTGGAATTCAATTCATTTCTTCTTCATTATCACAAACGATAAATCATCGCTTGCTTTTGCTTCGCCCCGGAATAGATCCACTGCATTTAAAATATTTCTTCCCAATTCTGATGCTGATAAGCTGTAATTATTTTTTAACAGATTAAAAAATTTATCTCGTCCGAAAAATTGATTATATTCATTTATGCATTCGATTACTCCATCCGAATAAGCTAAGAAAATTTCTTGCGGGTTAAGTTCAGCAGTCATATAATGATATTCAGCATTTTGCATCAGTCCCAAAGCTGCATCGCCTTTTGACAGCTCTTTGATTCCATCTTTATTAATAATTAGGGGAGGGAAGTGTCCGGCATTTACAAATTTAATTTCACCTGAGGTTGTGGAGATTTCCAAATAAATCATCGAGGCAAAAAGATTTGGTAAACTATCACGATGAAAAACATGGTTAGTCTTTTTAGCGAGTTCAGAAACTTTCGGTGAATCTTCAGCATAAGCTCGTATTGTTGCTTGAAGCTTTGCAGTAAGTAATGCTGCACTCAGCCCTTTACCGGCAACATCAGCGATAGTAATAGCAATTCTATCGTATTTAATTTTTAAAAAATCCACGAGGTCGCCGCTTACATCATTAGCCGAGCGCGTGAAAAGCATTATGTCCCAGCCATCAACAGCAGGATTTTCCGGCGGCATCAAAGCACGCTGAACTTTTTGTCCTTCTTCAAGTTCGCTTTTAGCAATAAGCTTGTCCCTTAGTTCAAGAATTAATACAAACAAAATTAAGAGTCCGCCAAGGAAAGAATCATTTGTTGTGATGTTTGCTCCATTTACAGAGACTGAACGACCAAGAAGCAATAGAATAGTTCCAAGCAAAACGAAGAATCTTCGAAGAGGAGTTAAGTAAAAATATGCACTTTTTATTAAGTACCAGAATTGACTGAAAAATCTTTTTAAACCTGAGGTTTGATCAAGCTTTCGTTTTTGTTCTTCATCAAGATAAAAATCTTTTAAATCTTTGAACTCGCGTTTAATATCCTGCCTGAATCTGATTTGTCTGATATCTTTGAAAATATTTCCCCGATTCGAATTTTTGTAATTGAAATTATCATTCATTTTCAATCCCCGTCATTTTTATTTGAATATATTCAGTCACAGTCAAAACATACGGATTGATTTGCTGTTTTTCAATATTTCATTGATGGACGGTAATTCTGGCTGAATAAGGATGTAAATAGATTATTACTAAAAAAATAGATTTGAGATTTTTTTAGTCCAGTTTTCCTTCCTGCCACAGGCTGATAAACTTGAGAAGGTAACTGAAGGGATGTGTTTATAACTTAAGCACAAAAAGACCTTTACACCTAAATCCCTTCTCAAAAGGTGAAAAGCAAGCAATCTTTTATTCTAATTAGCTAGTATAATTTTCCTTTCTTAATTTTCGAATAGCAAAAACGATATTAAATTTGAAAGATAAAGATTCCCAAATATCAACCACCTACAATTCCGCTTTGGATTTTGCAAGGAAACATTATGAAAATTTTCCTGTTGTATCTTTACTCATCCCAAAAGAGTTAAGAAAACATATCGCAATAATTTATTTGTTTGCGCGAACTGCCGATGATATTGCTGACGAAGGAAACTTGAGTGAGAATGAAAGGTTGCAGCAGTTAAATGATTATGAAAATTCTCTCCATAATTTGCTAATTGGTAATTTCAAATCACACTTTGAAGAAGCACTTCATCATACAATCATACAAAAAAATCTTACACCTCAGATGTTCTACGATTTACTGAAAGCATTTAAACAGGATGTAACTAAAAAGCGGTACGAAAATTATGACGAGCTTCTTTTTTACTGCAAACATTCAGCGAATCCAATTGGAAGGTTGATTCTTGAACTAATCAACATAAGGAGCGAGGAAGCATTTAATTTTTCAGACAAAATTTGTACAGCACTTCAACTGACTAATTTTTATCAAGACATTGAAATAGATTACAAAAAGGGCAGGATTTACTTTCCGGAAAATGAGATGGAATTATTCAAAGTGACAGAAAATATATTTGCGATGAAAGAAAATAATGTTAATTTGAAAAAGCTGTTAAAACACAATGTTGAGCGAACTCAAAAAATATTTGATGAAGGAAAAAATCTTTTAAAGTTTCTTAACGGAAGATTGAAGTTTGAAATTAAATGGACTATACTTGGCGGTGAAACGATCTTGCAAAAAATTAGGAATAATGATTACAAAATTTTTAATGCCCGTCCGAAGTTGACAAAAAGAGATTTCGGTGCCTTATTTATAAAGTCATTTTTAGTTTAATGATGGAATCAGCAAAAAATATCGCAAAGAAAAGTAAGAGCAGCTTCTACTATGCTTTTAATCTTTTACCGGAACCAAAACGTGAAGCGATGAACACGGTTTATGCTTTCTGCAGGCAAACAGATGACATTGTTGATAACAACTCTGATTCCGATGACTTGAAATATGAGAAGCTTCACAGGTGGCGAGTTGAATTAGAAAAATCTGTGAAAGGGAATTCAAATTATCCTTTGCTGAATAAACTTGGTATAACAATAGCGCAGTTCAACATTCCTCTTGATCCTTTCTTTGAACTTCTTAAAGGAATGGAAATGGACCTTCAAACTGATCGTTATCTTACTTTTGATGATCTGAAAATTTATTGCTACCGTGTTGCATCAACTGTTGGACTTATGTGCATTGAAATATTTGGATACAAGAATAAATCAACCCGCGATTTTGCAATTGATCTGGGAATCGCTCTACAGCTTACAAATATTTTACGGGACGTAAAAAAGGATTCGCAGGCAGGACGGATCTACCTGCCGCAAGAGGACCTGATTAAATTCAGTTACTCCGAAGCCGACATTATTAAAAATGTTTACAACCAGAATTTTATTGATTTGATGAAG
>DAIMIJ010000244.1:0-3035 GCA_036722835.1 Ignavibacteriaceae bacterium
CCTTTGAAGTGAGATATTCAACCGTATCCTGAGCCGCTTCAGCACCTGAACCCATCATAACAATAACTATTTCGGCATCAGGTGCACCAACATAATCAAACAAATGATATTGACGACCAACTAACTTTGCAAATTTATCCATTTGCTTTTGAACGATGTCCGGACATTTGATATAAAAAGGATTTACTGTTTCTCTTCCCTGAAAATAAACATCAGGATTTTGTGCTGTGCCGCGAATAAAAGGATTATCAGGAGATAATGCCCGCTTGCGATGAGCAATAACTAATTCTTCATCAATCATTGCTTCCATATCTTCCACAGTTAGCTGTTCAATTTTCATAACTTCATGCGAAGTTCTAAAACCATCAAAGAAATGAATGAATGGCAAACGGGTTTCTAAAGCTGCTGCTTGAGAGATCAATGCAAAGTCCATAACTTCTTGAACAGAATTAGAAGCAATCGAACCGAAACCTGTTGAGCGCGTCGCCATAACATCACTGTGATCACCAAAAATTGATAATGCTTGCGCCGCAATTGATCTTGCTGATACATGAAATACTGTAGATGTAAGTTCACCGGCAATTTTAAACATGTTTGGAATCATCAACAGCAAACCTTGCGAAGCTGTAAAAGTTGTTGCTAAAGCTCCGGTTTGTAATGCACCGTGTATGCTTCCCGATGCACCGCCTTCACTTTGTAATTCACTTACGGACGGAACCATTCCCCAAATATTTTTCTTGCCTTGAGAAGCCCATTCATCACACCATTCTCCCATGTTTGATGAGGGTGTAATCGGATAAATTGCAATTACTTCATTAGTATGAAAAGCAACATACGCTGCCGCTTCATTTCCATCAATTGTTACTTTCTTTCTTTCCATTTTATTTCCATTTAATCATTTAATAAATTTTGTTTGCTTTTTTTAAATTTGTCAATACAAAAACCCAAATATTATACCAGGTATTTGTACTAAAAAACGCTCTTTTTCGTTTATAATTTTTCAAAATAGATAAGATTCTTTGATGCTGTAAATTGATTTTCTCACTAATAAGAATGGGCTTTAACAATACAAGAATTTCTAACAAGCTAGTTCAAAAATATTTTTTATATGTACAGACAAAAATAGATAATTTATACGTACTTATTTAATATTTGGTTAATAAAAATATTTGGAGTTTTATGAAAAAATTATTATCGGCTGCAGTATTACTCTTTTCATTGAGTGTAATAGTACTCTTTCAGAATTATTCCTGCACAGAATTTGGAAAGAAGAATGAAATCAATGACGATTCACTGTTCGTGGCTGAAAATTATGAAAAGCACGAATATCAAATTCCAATGAGAGACGGAATCAATTTATTTACTTCTGTTTACATTCCAAAAGATAAGAACCAGAATTATCCTATAATGCTAAATAGAACACCATACAATGTTAGACCGTATGGCAAAGATAAATTCAAATCTTCATTAGGACCATCATTTTTATTTACAAAAGAGAAATTCATTTTTGTTTACCAGGATGTTCGAGGAAGATTCATGAGCGAGGGAGATTTCGTTGATGTTCGTCCGCATATTCCGATTAAGAAAACTAATCAAGATATTGATGAAAGTTCAGATACTTATGATACGGTTGAATGGTTAATTAAAAATATTCCTAACAACAATGGAAAAGTTGGAATATATGGAATATCGTATCCCGGGTTTTACACGGTTACCGGAATTATTGATGCCCATCCAGCAATAGTCGCGGCATCACCTCAAGCTCCAATTGCCGATTGGTTCTGGGATGATTTTCATCACCACGGTGCATTCTTCCTCATGGATGCTTTTGATTTTTATTCATCATTTGGAAAACCTCGCCCTAGCCCGACTACTGAATGGCCAAAAGGATTTGAATACGGGACACCAGATGGTTATAAATTTTTCCTTGAACTTGGTCCATTAAAAAATGTGAACGAAAAATATTTTAAAGACAGCATAAAATTTTGGAATGATCTTATCTCACATCCCAACTACGATAAATTTTGGCAAGCCCGCAACATTCGTCCTCATCTAAAAAATATTAAACCGGCAGTAATGACTGTCGTCGGCTGGTTTGATGCAGAAGATCTTTTCGGCGCAATAAATATTTATAAAGCTATTGAAGAAAATAACCCCGACACTTACAATATTTTTGTTATGGGTCCATGGGTTCACGGGGGATGGGAAAGAACCGACGGAACATCACTTGGAAATGTTTTCTTTACAGATAATCCCCCGCCATCCAAATTTTACCAAGAAGAAATTGAGCTAAAATTTTTTAACTACTACCTAAAAGGAAAAGGTAAACTCGATCTTCCTGAAGCATCCATGTTTGAAACCGGAACGAATAAATGGCGAACGTTTTCTGAATGGCCTCCTAAAAATTTGAAAGAAAGAAAATTATTCTTTCACGCAAATGGTAAAATTGAATTTTATCCGCCAATAGAAAATCAAAATGCTTATGATGAGTTCATCAGTGATCCAGCTAAACCTGTTCCTTACACTGAAACGATTACAAATGATAGAACAATAGAGTATATGATAGATGATCAGCGTTTTGCATCAAGACGACCGGATGTGCTGGCTTATCAAACTGACGTTTTAGAAGATAATTTGACTATCGCCGGTCCAATAAATATTGATTTGTCAGTCTCAACAACCGCCAGTGATGCTGACTGGATTGTAAAACTTATTGATGTCTATCCTGATGATCATCCGCAATTTTCAGTTACACCAAACTATATTAAAATGGGCGGATATCAGCAAATGGTTCGAAGCGAAGTTTTCAGAGGAAGATTTAGAAACAATTATGAAATGCCGGAACCGTTTATTCCAAATAAAATCACTCAAGTTAAATTCCCTCTGCAAGATGTTCTACACACTTTTAAAAAGGGACACAGAATAATGATTCAAATCCAAAGCACATGGTTTCCTTTGGTTGATAGAAATCCGCAGAAGTATGTGGAAAATATTTTTAATGCAGATGAAAAGGATTTTATCAAAGCAACTCACCG
>DAIMIJ010000245.1:0-3031 GCA_036722835.1 Ignavibacteriaceae bacterium
CCTGCATTCTCAGGAAGAATACCAAGCAGTGCAATATTTCCGCCATGATACATAACTTCAATCATGTCATTAAAAGCTTTTAAGCTTCCGCTCATTTCCAATCCCACATCAAATCCGCCTTTCATTCCTAATTCTTTCACCACATCCGGAAGTTTTTCTTTTGTAACATTAACTGTGCGAGTTACTCCCATTTTTTTTGCAAGGTCTAATCTATATTGGTTAATATCTGTAATTACGATGTTTCTCGCACCGGCGTGTTTAGCAATTGCTGCAGCCATAATTCCAATAGGACCGGCACCGGTTATCAGAACATCTTCACCTAATAATTCAAAGCTCAGTGCAGTATGAGTGGCGTTTCCTAACGGATCGTAAATGGAAAGAACATCTTTTGATATTTTAGGATCGCAATGCCAAATGTTTGTAACCGGAATAACTAAATATTCGGCAAAGCAGCCAGGGCGATTTACTCCCACTCCTTTAGTGTTAGGACAGAGATGACCTCTTCCGGCACGGCAATGCCTGCATTGTCCGCATACCAAATGACCTTCTCCACTGACCAATTCGCCGACTTGAACATCGTGTACATTGCTGCCAAATGCTTCCACGGTACCAACATATTCATGGCCAACGACCATGGGAACTGGAATTGTTTTTTGTGCCCATTCATCCCAATTATAAATATGAATATCCGTTCCGCATATAGCTGTTTTATAAATTTTAATTAGTACATCGTTTGGTCCGTATTCAGGAACCGGAACCTCATCCATCCAAATTCCCGGTTTAGCATATTTTTTTACGAGAGCTTTCATTTTGGTCATGATAGAATTCCTTAATCTAAAAAGTAAAAATTATTTACCGAATAAAATTAGAGATAAGGCATACAAACAACAACCAAAAGAAAAAGGTGGTCGGGGTAAATGCTTGAGTCATCGTTAAACAATTACACGGATTTGAGATAATCTGTTTTAATCTAAATGATAGAATAAAGTGTAAGATCAGATTTTAATGATAGATTAGTTTCTTCTTTGATGTTTTCAAATTCTTTATTAAACCATTCCTCATCAAGAGAATTTTCGACAGCGGTTGCTTTGAGCCAAGAGATTTCTGCATCATAAATTTTTTTGTCGGAAAAAGCGAGCTTTATTCCATCAGATATGAATGATGAAGCAATTTTTTTGTTTGAGAATTTAATCGGTTCATCGTTAATGTGCTCGTTGACTAATAAATTTTTAATTGTCTCTTCGTAAAAATCAGAAGCGAATCCGAGTTTTTCAGCTATGCGTCTGAGAATATCCTTTTCTGATTCAGCTAATTGATTATCCTTTCGGGCTATAATCAAAAGGCCCTTTAAGTAGTTGCTCTTATCTAATAATGTAAATTTCAATTGGCTCTCGTTTTAGTAAATGGGTTTTATATTAAGAAAAGATTTTATTACCTTTTAAAAGTTATTCTTAATTTCGTGTCAATTCAAGTCAGAATGATTTCAAATCACAATTTAAAAAGGTGGAAGTAGAGTTGAATTTTTTTTCTAATTATCCATTTAAATGACCCTTCATTCTTTTCTTAATCCTAATCTTCATCTTAATCATCGGTTCTACATCTTAACACAATTTGTATTAAATTTCCTATCAGAATTTCTAATCATAAGTAATCAAACAAAATTTTCAATAATAAATAGGGAGAATTAAAATGGATTTTAGAATGGAATCAGACAGCATGGGCTCTATTAAAGTGCCCACTGACAAGTATTATGGAGCTCAAACAGCAAGATCAATCATGAATTTCAAAATCGGCGGAGAACGAATGCCGAAAGAATTAATCCGCGCCTTCGGCATCTTAAAAAAAGCCGCCGCGCTTGTTAATAAAGATTTAGGTATTCTTCCTGCAGAAAAAGCCGATCTCATAGTTAAAGCAGCCGATGAAGTAATCGAAGGAAAACTGAATGATCATTTTCCGCTTGTCATTTGGCAAACCGGAAGCGGTACGCAAACTAATATGAATGTGAATGAAGTTATCTCCAACCGAGCCATCGAACTTGCCGGTGGAGTAATGGGAAGCAAAAAACCTATCCATCCGAATGACGATGTGAATAAAGCTCAATCATCTAACGATACATTTCCAACGGCAATGAACATTGCCACCGTAGAAGAAATTTACGGTCATCTTATTCCCGGTATTACAAAACTCCGTGATGCGTTAGCAAAAAAATCGCAAGAGTTTAAAGATATTATCAAAATAGGAAGAACGCATTTAATGGATGCAACCCCTCTAACACTGGGGCAGGAATTCAGCGGTTATGTTCAAATGCTTTCCAATGGCTTGGAAAGAATTCAATGCGGACTTCCAAGATTGTACGAACTTGCACTCGGCGGAACGGCGGTAGGCACGGGTTTAAATACGCATCCAGAGTTTGCCGTGAGATCGGCTGCTAAAATTGCAGAATTTACCGGCAAACCATTTATAACAGGAAGAAATAAATTTGAAGGATTAGCCACCCACTGCGCGCTTGTCGAATTCAGCGGAGTATTAAAAACTCTTGCAGCATCTTTAATGAAAATTGCTAATGATATTCGATGGCTCGGCTCGGGTCCACGATGTGGAATAGGTGAATTAAATTTACCGGAAAATGAACCTGGAAGCTCCATCATGCCGGGGAAAGTTAATCCGACACAGGCAGAAGCGATGACAATGGTTTGCGCGCAGGTTTTTGGAAATGATGTTACTGTAAACTTCGGCGGGGCACTAGGTAACTTTGAACTTAATGTTTTTAAACCGGTCATCATTTTTAATGTGCTTCAATCAATTAAATTACTTGGCGATACTTGTGTTAGCTTCACTGATAATTGTGTCGTCGGTATTGAAGCAAACACCGAGAACATAAAAAATCACTTAATTAATTCATTGATGTTAGTTACTGCGCTTAATCCGCATATCGGTTACGACAACGCCGCAAAGGTTGCAAAGGAAGCGCTCAAAGGGAAGAAAACATTGAAGCAAGCAGCTGTTGAGCTTGGCTTATTGACTGCAGAAC
>DAIMIJ010000246.1:0-3019 GCA_036722835.1 Ignavibacteriaceae bacterium
AGAGGTCAGCGAAGACGATCCGGTGGAACACCTGGATCAGATTTACGAGTTACGTTAAAATTAACTCTTGATGAAATTGCAAAAGGCGCTACTAAAAAAATCAAAATTAAAAAGCATGTCAAGTGCAATCTATGTAACGGCAGCGGAGCTGAAGCCGGAACATCTACAAAAACATGTCCTGTCTGTCAAGGATTAGGCGAAGTTAAAACAATATCGAGATCAGTGTTTGGTCAATTTGTAAATATAACTACCTGCAGCAATTGCAATGGTGAAGGTACTGTTGTAGATAAACCATGCAGAAAATGTATGGGTGACGGCAGATTGCACGAAGAAGTCACAGTAAAAATTAATGTTCCCGTCGGTGTGCATGAAGGAAGCTACATGACAATGCGCGGAGAAGGCAATGCAGGTAAACGCGGTGGATCTTCCGGAGATTTAATTGTTATCTTTCAAGAAATTCGGCATGAATTCTTTAAACGTGAAGAGGACGATATAATTTATGATTTGTTCATCAGCTATCCGGAAGCCGTCTTAGGTGCTGATGTTGAAGTACCGACTTTAAATGGTAAAGCCAGATTAAAAATTGATCCCGGAACACCTTCAGGAAAGCTTTTGAGAATGAGAGATAAAGGAATAAAGCATCTCAATTCATCAGGATATGGAGATCAAATAGTAAGAGTAAATATTGATATACCAAGAAGAGTCAATTCTAAGGAAAAAGAATTATTGAAAGAATTATCGGAGATGCCAAATGTTAAAGGTAACCCGGGTACAGATGAAAAAAGTTTTTTTAAGAGATTTGGATTGTGAATCGCGATAATTACCTCGTCAGATGAAAATCTTTCAAAAGATATCAGAAAAAATTGGACTAACCCAAACCGAGCTAAAGGTTAACGCGTTTCTTGTTGTGGTATTTTTGATTGGAATAACAGTTAAGTGGTTAAATTGGGAAAATGATGATCCTGTTAAAAATAATTTTGATTATACTGCAGCAGACAGTATTTTTTATTCAACAAATAATCCTAAACCCCGGATATTAGAGAATAAAGTATTTGACTATAATCGGGAAAGTTCAGATTTTAACAAAAGCAATTTTAGTGAAAATAAGAAGAACCATGAGCTTGACGAAAAGAGTGTTAATCTTAACCAAGCAAGCTTAGAACAATTAGCTATGCTTCCCGGAATTGGAATTAAAACAGCCGAGAGAATTTTAGCTTACCGTAAAGCAAGCGGCAGATTCAATAGCATTGATGAGCTTTTGGAAGTTAAAGGAATCGGTAATTCAAAATTTGATAAAATTAAAAAGTACATCTTCGTTCGTTAATCCATTTTTAAAATATTAATAGTCCCCGGAGGAACAATGACTAAAAGTGATCCATGGTATACTCATGCAATATTATATACTGTTATTGTCATTTTAGCAGCTCTTTTAATTAAGGTAGCGATAATTGATCCCAAAGAAGAAGTGGCGCAGGAAAAATATAATAAAGCTGAATCACGCTTGAGAATGAAAAACCTTAAAGAAGCGCAGGTTTTATGGGAGAAAAAATTCGGTAGCTTTACGGGCAGCTTAGACAGCTTGGTTAACTTCATTAAAAATGATCCGATGGTTCAGAAAGTTCGAACGGGCTACGATTCACTATCCAGAAGATCTACCGATCCTTTTGTTAAATTAACTCACGGAGAGTTTACACCTGACAGTTTATCCAGAACACCAGAAAGCTGGCAGTTTTACGTTTTACAAATTGACACATCAGAACAAGTGGATACTGTTGTAAATCGTCAGGGCAAAGTATTAAGAGTAGAAAAGCATACTGTTATTGGCAAGAGATATTTTATCGAAGACCCCGATGGCTACGGAACCGTTGGCAGCTTAAATGATGATGCATTAAAAAATACTTCGTCGTGGGAATAATAATTTAAGAATGAATTATTATGATTCGCATGCAGGTTTTACATTCACGAATGTAAAGCTTCAGGTTACAGAAATTACAGCAAAGCAAAATCATTTTAATGTATCCAGAATTGACGAAATTTATTTTAACGAAGAAATAGATTTCGCAAAGGATAAAGAAACAAAAATTTCATCACTTCTACAGGCAGCATTTGAAGAGTTGAGTATTAAGAATCCAATCACTTCAAATTCAGCTTCGTTTTCTCTCCCTCAAGAATTATTTGTCACTTCTCATTTACCGATTGAGCATTCCTTACTAAATTTTGATCTTACGGAAGAATTCAGATGGAACTTGTCAATTTTATATCCATACTTAAATTGGAATGATTATGTAATAAGTTTTTATGAGGTTGATGAAAAGAATATTGGTGTGAATGATATTGCGCTTGTTTTTGCGCTAAATAGAAAATACATAAAAATCATAAACGACTTTTGCGGGAAGAATAATCTCAAATTAAAATTTATTGATCATTGTCATCTTGCAGCCAACAACATTTTAAACTTGAATTTATTAAGTAAAACGAATAATCACGTTAGTATTTACATTTCGCAAAAAACTCTATCAGTGCTTGTTTCAATGGAAGGCAAGCCAGTTTATTATGAAGATATTCCGATAAAAAGTGCGTATGAGGTTCCCAGCATAATTAAGGATAAGTTTAATGAATTAAATCAGAAGCAATTCAATTTTACTTTAGCTTTTTTATTTGGCGATTCGACTTCAGGCGGAATTGCGAAAACATTGACTGAGATAACAGGAATTAATTTTTCATTGGTTAATCCATTCACACAACTTAAAGCTGACACAAGCATAATGACGAATAAATATTACACCGAAACAAATCATTTGTTCTCCCCATCCGCAGGCGTTGCCGCTCGAATATAAATTTAACTCTTCTGAGACTATTCCTAACAAAATGAGAATTTGGTCGCTCTTATTCTTAATTTTGTTTTGCAAGAACAATCTTAGTTTTTAATTATGAGAATAATTTTCGGAAAATTTAAAGGAAGAACAATCACTTCACCGAACTCAAAGTTTATTCGTCCGATGACGGATAGAGTACGGGT
>DAIMIJ010000247.1:0-2900 GCA_036722835.1 Ignavibacteriaceae bacterium
TTCATCTTCCTCCAAAGCGTAGAAGGATCTACTCCTAATTCCTTAGCTGATTTGGTGCGGTTCTGATTGTTTCTATTCAAAACAGACATTATCAATTCCTTCTCGACGGCTTTAAAATTATTTGCCTCGTTCTGATTAGTTTTACCAAAATTAGTATTAGCAATACTTTTTAATCTTTTCGGTAAATGCTCTGCTTGAATTATATCACCATTACACAGAATAAAACAGTGTTCGATAACATTTTCAAGTTCTCTTATGTTGCCGGGCCATTCGTATTCTTCAATGTAATCATAAGCAGAAGAAGAAAATTGTTTGATATTCTTTCCGAACGTTAAATTGAACTGCTCGATAAAGTGATTTACAAGCAGTGGCAGATCATCTTTCCTTTCTCGCAAAGGAGGAAGATGGACATTCATAACGTTAATTCTGTAAAATAAATCTTCTCTGAATTTTCCTGCTAAAATTTCTTCCGAAAGAATTTTATTAGTAGCTGCAATAATTCGTGCATTCAATTTTATTGTTTTATTACCACCAACTCTCTCAAACTCACGAGTTTCCAAAACTCTTAGGAATTTTGTTTGAGCTGCAATGGAAAGATCGCCAATCTCATCAAGGAAAAGAGTCCCGCCTTGTGCCAATTCGAATCTTCCAACTTTAGTTTTAATTGCCCCGGTGAAAGCTCCTTTTTCGTGTCCGAACAATTCGCTTTCGATTAATGTTTCGGCAAATGCGCTGCAGTTAATAGCAATGAATGGACCCGCACGTCTGCCGCTATTTAAATGAATTGCGCGTGCAGCTATTTCTTTACCGGTCCCACTTTCACCTGTTATTAGCACAGAACTATCGGTTTGAGCCACGCTTTCCAGCACCGAAATGATCTGCTTAATTTCTTTATTCTTCCCGACAATATTTTCATACTTAAATTTTTCATCTAGGTGAGATGATAGATTTTTTATTTCGGAAATGTCAATAAATGTTTCAACGGCACCAACTTTTTCACCCTTGTTGTTCAACAGAATTCCAGAATTAACACGTATAGGAATTCTTGTACCATTTTTGTTCAATATTTCTAGTTCATTTCCAATCATTGTTTTTCCTTTTTGCATCGTCTGCTCCATATGACACCCGTTTCTGCAAATAGCAGAATTAAAAATCTCCCAGCATTTTTTGCCAATAGATTCCGATTTCTTATGGCCGGTTATTTTAACAGCAGAATCATTGAATGATGTAATGTTCCAATCTTTATCAATAGTAAAAGTTCCTTCGATGTTACTGTTAAAGATTGCATCGAGCTTATTTTTCTGATCAATTAATTCATAAGTCTTGGTTTCTAAATCTTCGGCCATTTTTAGCATCTCTCTAGTATCACGGAATACAAACACTAAGCTTAAAACATTGTTATCTTTTCTGATTGGGGTAAGAGAAGCAAGTACGTTTTTAATAGTTCCATTTTTATCTGTAATATTTATTGAAAGGTTTGTAAAAGTTCGATCATCATTTAGAGCTTCAGTAATATATCTCATTTCATATTTGCACTTCTTAAATAGCAAATCACAGTCTCGATCAATAATTTCCTCATCCTGAAAACCGGTTATTCTCGATGCTGCTTCATTGAAAACAATTATTTTCATATCCTTGCTGATAACTGCTATACCATCGGGAATTACTAGAACTTCTTTATTTTTATCTATGATGCTCTGAACTTCAGTCATATATTTCTCCTCTTTTTGCTTATTCAAATTTAACAGTATCATTGCATAAACGCAATTTATTGCAACGTTTTTGCAATAATGCAATTCATTTTAATCTTGGATTGTTTGGTTTTGAGCAAATTTCGAAATGGCACTTTTATGGTATCATGATAAGTAGCAATATTGCTATGAAATATTAATTTTTAACCTTTTAATTAAAATGTAACAATTTCAAACCTGTGAGAAGGTTTCATGAATAAAACTAACTACCTATTCTAAAAGTTATCTGACAATGTCGTCTTTCATTCTTTAATGAGGTATAAATTTAATATTACACCATTTCCTTTAATTAATAAGATGAATAAATGATAATCTCTCCGGCATGTATTCCATGTATTGTTAAGCAATCGTATACCTTAAGCAGACTTCTTGGTGTTGAAGATGAAAATCTGCAAAGCAAGATCATATACGAAACAATGAACTTATTGCTTGAAGAAAAAGATACACCTACTGCCCCACACTTTTCAGGCAAACTGCAATCAATAATTAACAAGAATTTAAACGGCACCGCTTCATTTAAAGAAATGAAGGAGAGGAACAGAGAGACTGCTGAGAAATATATCAAATACCTAAAAACAATGGTTGAAGCATCTACTGATAAATTGGAAACTGCAATCAGAATTTCTATAACGGGCAACACTATTGATCTTGGAGCGAACCCAAACTTCGATCTTGAAAGAGAAATAAATATCATTACTTCAAACCAAATTAATCTCGACTCACTAGGATTATTCCGTAAAGATCTAAAAAAAGCAAACCGAATACTTTTTATTGCAGATAATTACGAAGAAGCTCTATTCGATAAAATTTTGATAGAACAATTAATTCCAAAAGAGGTAGTATTTGCAGTTAGGTCAAAGGAAATTCTTAACGACATAACTCTTGAAGATGCAAAATCTTTGGGAATAGATAAGCTGTGTAAAGTAATTGAAAGTGGGAGCACTATCTCGGGAACAGCAATGGAACAAGTTAGCAATGAATTTCTCGATTACTTCAATAATGCTGACTTAGTAATTTCAAAGGGCCAAGGTAACTTTGAAACACTTCTTAATTCAAAACGAAAGATTTATTTCCTGTTCAAAATAAAGTGTGAACCAATCGCCGAATTGTGCGGATATCCGGCGGGAACCGGACTAATATATACTAATA
>DAIMIJ010000248.1:0-1069 GCA_036722835.1 Ignavibacteriaceae bacterium
GAAAAAATCCAAGCTTTGCCGTTTAAGTAAACTTCAACTCTGTAAACACCTTTACTGTTCACATTAAAGGATACTTCTTGATCTTCCCAGGATTCTATTATCCGACCATTACGGATTAATTTTATTTCTGTATTTGGATGCGGAACAAAAATTTTCAGTTTTACTTTGCTGCTTTTAGAAATTTTTTCTCCCATTTGATAAGTTTTCTTATCCGCTTCACCAAAAAATTTAAACCCTTTTGAATCACCATGATAATCATTTGCAATAAAGCTTGAACCTTTTTCCAATGCGGAGTAAATTATTTTCTTCGCCTTCTCAACAGCATCACCCGATCTTCCTTTTTTTATTTCCTCTTGTGTAAGAATGTGAGTTCGAATTGATTTGAACAGAACTTTGTAAGGGAAAATTTCAACTTCCAGAAATCCCAACAAATTATATTTATGAGCATGAGCATCAACTCCACCAACACCAACAACTTTGCTCTTAAGATTTAATTCATCCCAAAGCTTTAAAGTTTTTTTCTGCGGTGCAAAAATTGTTTTTAGGGGATGAAGAAATGATTGATATTTATTTTTCTCGGTTAAATTCTCCATCCATTCGGACATATGATTCCAAATTTCTATTCCCGTAAACCCGTCAACATCCCAGTCAATCCATGGATACGGCGGATGCTCTTTCATGTGATTTCTTTTTTCATGAGGATGTGCAATAAAACCGATACCTCCGGCTTCTTTAACCTTATGGACATATTCAGCAGCAGACAATCGTGTAGAGAATGCCTGATTTATTCCAAATGCGAGATAATGATTTTTATTTTGCCTGTCATTTATTTCACAGCCAACGAGAAGAAGCGTATTTCCGTACCAGCCCTCATAACCTTCTTTAAGTGCTCGCAGTGTATTATGATCTGTAAGAAGAATATAATCCAATCCCACTTCAGATGCAGCTTTGGCAATTTCAGGAACTTGTCCTGAACCATCGGAATAAACTGAGTGCATATGCATCGCGCCGATATATTCAAACATTATTATCTCAATTCAATTTTAAGTTTACTAAAGATAGAAATAAA
>DAIMIJ010000248.1:1169-2854 GCA_036722835.1 Ignavibacteriaceae bacterium
GCTGGAAAACTTGTGGTGATTACTTCGGTAACATTAGCATTACCGTTCTCTGTGGATGTTTTCAAAGTTGTAGCAACATAACCAAGTCTTGCAACAAACCAATCGTTCATTTTCCATTCAAGCCCAAGGTTCCAGAAAGGAAAAACAATATTCGTAATATCACTTTTTACAGAGTTAAATTTATCAGAGTCTTGGCTTGTTTTAAGAAAGGCAAAAGCAGGACCGCCAGCTAATAAAAAGTCACCAACTTTATAATTAATTCCTAAACCTACAATAAGAGCGGTTCTGGAAGTAAGATCACCAGAAGCTGATTTTGTTGCATCGGCAGGATCTCGTCTTTCTTGAGTTCCAGAAGACAACATAAAATTAACCACCGGTACGAAAGCAAGTTTTGAAGAATAATCCCAAAATAATCTTGCATTCGCTAATATTATTGTTTCAGATACATCTTGATTATTGACAACATTATTTACTGTGGGTGTCTCTAAGGAAGCGCTTGGCAGTACCAGTGAAGCGCCAAGATCTAATTTCATTGAGCTTGTTACTCTTGAGATTAAACCAAGATTAAAGCCAAATTGTGTAGCTGATGAAGAAGTTGAACCGCCTGTGGGAGGATTTGTTTCATTAAGCGTAGATGCATAAGCAACTCCAAATCCTACAGCAGTGTTTCCCAGCATAAATGTTCCCATAAGCTCAATATTATTATTCAAAGCGGCTGTACCGGTTACAGTACCGACAATTCCATTGGGATCTAATCTGGCAATTCCAAGTCCATTGAAATCATTTCGAGATAATAGAACACCAATGGTGATATCCTGATTCAATCTAAAATTAGCTGATGCAAATTGTCCTGCACCACCCTTTTGAAATGCACCGGCTGTTGAGCCAAGATCACCAAAAAGGAAATGATCATAGTAAGCACCCCAAGCCGGGTTTACAGTTTCATAGAAAGGATCAACGATGTAAGGGTTATTTCCCATACCGAGAATTCTAGCATATCCACCAGTTTTTTCCATCTTATCTGTTTTTTGAGCAAAAGACAAGGGCATTAAGCAAAGAGCAAGAACGAAAACGAGAAAGTATCTCTTGTACATATAACCTCCTGAGTTTTTAATGAATTAGTTATTTAAGAGCATTTCCAGAATTTGAGCGCTAACCTATTATATAAAATATTTAAAGTCAATTAAAAAGTGTGACGGCGTAACCTTTTCTATTTTAGACAGTTAAGAAAAAAAATATTGAATTCAGACTCTGCATGATTTATTCACGATAAAAAAAATGAAAAGAAAATCACAATATTCTTTATACAAAATTACAGCTCAAGCTCATTTAGGAGTGTATACTTGGAAGAATGACCTTCGGTAAAATCACTCAATTTATTTATTAAAATATTTATTCTTTCATTTTGATCATCTTCAAACTGCTCATACGCTTCCATTGATTTGAAAGTAAATAATTCCTGAAAGTGATTTGCTTTACTTTTCACTTCATAAACGTTATAGCTTTCTAAACCCTCTGCTTTCAGCAGGTTTTTTAACTCCCGGACTACTCCTACATAATCCTCTCTTTTATCCGGATTGATTTCGTACTGAACTGAGAAAATTACTTTTGCCATTTTATCTCCATTAAGTAATAAGTTATTAAATTTCTTTTAGATCAAGCTCACCATTAAAAATTGTTTTTAC
>DAIMIJ010000249.1:0-2833 GCA_036722835.1 Ignavibacteriaceae bacterium
ATTCGATATTTGATTATGGACGAACCATCTG
This sequence comes from Ignavibacteriaceae bacterium, assembly GCA_036722835.1. Classification (GTDB taxonomy): domain Bacteria; phylum Bacteroidota; class Ignavibacteria; order Ignavibacteriales; family Ignavibacteriaceae; genus XYD12-FULL-36-8. Next base: position 32 of record DAIMIJ010000249.1, read on the forward strand.
TTTTTCGAGCAGTAACGACTACATACAAACCCGCTTGAGGACTACCACCATATGGAAAAATATATACTCCTGATGGTTGTGTATAAAATATTGTGTCGTTCCCTTGAAATACGACTTCATTCTTAATCAATGTATCTTTTTGATGATATAAATAGACTGAATTATTCTTTTCATATAGAAATTCGAATTCATCATAATTCGATATGTAATCATACGAATTGATTATCCATTTAGGATTTGTCTCACTACCTGGCGAGTCAAGCAGAAATTTTTTCTCACCCCAAATCGAGTCAAAAAAAGTTCTCATTACGATATCCCAGTTACCATTCTCATTTGTTTGCCAAACCAAATTCATTTTGGTATTGGGGTACCAATTGTTATCCATAGCAATTGGATTAATATTTTTAAAATTATTTGCGGTAATTGGTACGGAACTATAAAAACTATCTGAATATGAGTTATAACTCATCATCATAATATTAACAGAGTTACCATCATGCGCCTCATAGAATAATGGTGGTTTTGAAAGAGTAGAATATCCCATTGGATAAATTAGAAAACTCGCTCCCCTCGAATCGTAATTAAAATTAGTAATCTGTTTTTTCTCGAATGACTGAGCAAATAATTGATTTGAAAGGAAAATATATAAACAGAAAAAAATAACTTTTTTCATTTTGTACCTTACTATCTTCTAGATTAGATGATTTTTCTGAGAAGAATTTATTATTCGACCCATAAAAAACAATTTTCATGGTCAATGTCAAGAATGAAAGCATAATAGCATTCTCTCTAAAATTAATTTCTTTATCTCACTGAGCCGCTCCGCTCTAAGTTGGGCAAGTAAAAGCGAAGATTTATTGACAATGTCAGTCTTCGACCTGCCCGCCTAAGGAGGGCAAGCTCTGACTGACATTTTGAAGTTGCACGTCAACTATATTTAACAAAAGTTATTTACGAAATAAATTTCCCTCTCTTTGTATAATGCGTATGAAGCAATTTATGAGCAGTGTGTCCGCAAGGACCATCAGTTAAAAATTCTTCATACAACTTTAATACGTGAGTATTCTCGTGAGATTTTCTAACACCAAGAGATTCATCTTCAGCATAAATTGCTTGCGCTCGTTTCTTTCTGATCTCAGCATTTGTAGGAATCGGCTGACCGCCGCCGCCAAGACAGCCACCAGGACATGCCATAAATTCGATGAAATGACATTCGCTGAATTTACCTCCGTCTTTAATGTCTTCTATGATTTTCTTGGCATTGGCTGTCCCATGAGCAACAGCAATTTTTAATGTTACACCTTTCAGCCAATCCCAATTAGGAACAAGATGCGCCAGTATTTTAGGCACTGGTCCAACTTTTGTAATTGGGAGTTCAGCATATTTAATTCCTTCGAATCCTCTTACAGGCATAATATTCATATTATCAAAAACTTTTTCGACTTTTTCTCCGATGACCAATTCAATCACGGTTCTGAGAGCTGCTTCCATTACTCCGCCCGTCACACCAAAAATTAATCCTGCCCCAGATGCATCACCAAAAGGATCATCAAAATGTGATTTTGGCATTTCAGGTAAATAAATTCCGGCTTCTTTTATCATTTGTGCAAGTTCGCGTGCTGTTAAGCCGTAATCAACATCTTTAAATCCTGATGAAGTCATTTCCGGTCTGTTGCATTCAAACTTCTTTGCAGCGCAAGGCATTACAGCAACACTTACAATATTTGCCGGATCAATGTTATGTTTTTGGGCATAGTAAGTTTTTATCAATGCCCCAAACATTTGCTGTGGCGATTTTGCCGAACTGAGATTCGGAATAAATTCAGGATAAAAATGTTCGAGATATTTTACCCAACCCGGTGAACATGAAGTGAATTGCGGAATAACTATAGATGCATCCTTCTTTACAAGAGCTTTGTAAAGTCTCAGCAGTAATTCAGTTCCTTCTTCCATGATCGTCAGATCAGCACTGAAATTGGTATCGAACACTTTGTTAAAGCCAATTCTTCTTAAAGCTGTGTTCATTTCGCCTGTAAATGAGTGACCAGGCTCAATTCCAAATTCCTCACCGATTGCAGCTCTTGGCGACGGAGCAGTTTGAACAACAACATGCTTATTGGGATTATCAATTGCTTCCCAGATTTCATCTCGCGGATCATTAGCTCTTAATGCACCGGTTGGACAGCGATTTATACATTGACCGCAATTTATGCAGATAACCTCGGCTAAAGGTTTATCCCCAAAAGTACCGATGTGAGTTCGATATCCTCTATTAATTGCTTCAAGCACGCCTACTTCCTGCAAATCAATACAAGTCCGCACACATCTTTTACATAAAATACATTTATCTTTATCGCGAACAACAGAATAGGATGAGCTGTCCACTTCATATCTTGGATGTTCAACGTGACCAAAATTGTAATGATCAACTCCATATTCTTTTGCAAGTGCTTGAAGCTCGCAATTATTATTTCTAAAGCAAGAATAACATTCTCCATAATGCTCGCTTAGCAGTAAATCAATGATATGTTTCCTTGCTTTACGAACCATTGGAGTTGATGTTTTTATTTTGATTGGAGCTGTTATTGGAAAAGCACAAGATGCTTGTAGAGTTTTCATTCCTTCAACATCAACAACACAAATTCTGCAAACACCTGCAACGCACAAATCATCATGATGGCATAACGTGGGAACATAAATTTGATTTTTTCTGCAAGCTTCCAGAATTGTTGTTCCAAACGGAACTGTGACTTTCTTTTCATTTATTTCAACTGTTATTGAGCCGCCAATGTATTCCGGATG
>DAIMIJ010000250.1:0-2755 GCA_036722835.1 Ignavibacteriaceae bacterium
CAGAATTACGGCAGAAGCACTCGCAACATTTAGTGACTCTGCCTTTCCTTTTTTAGGTACGCTTAATTTTTCATCTGTTATGTTTAATAGACCGTCTGTAGGACCATTAGCTTCGTTCGAAAAAACAATTATTTCTTTCTCACTTTTTTTGTATTGATAAATATTATTTCCTGTAATATCCGCACATAAAATTCTGTAACCTTTTTGCTTAAGAGAATTTAAGGAGTGGATTAAATTATCATCAATTATGAGAGTCAAATGAAATATTGAACCTGCGCTTACTCGAATTGTTTTTGGATTATAAATATCTGCACAGTTAGTACTTAACAAAATTTCTTTCACCCCAAACCAATCTGCATTACGAATAATTGTCCCAACATTTCCGGGATCATTTATACCGTCTAATGCCGCTATCAGGCTTCCTTTTATTGAAACCGGTGTAGCTTTGGTTAATTTTTTCCTGAAAACTCCAATAATTCCTTGCGAATTAACCGTGGCCTGAATTTTCTGAAATTCTTTTTCCGAAACTATTTCAAATTTACTGACTTGTTTGGAAAGAGACTCGACTGTTTCCTTATTCTCATGAGAAAAATCTTTTTTATAAATAACAGCTTCGCATTCCAATTTGCTGTTCAATGCTTCAAAAATTAATTTTTCACCTTCAACTAAAAATTTATTCTGTTCATCTCTAAAATTTTTTTTGAGCAGGTGTGAATAATATTTCAGTTCAGCTTTTGTTATCATAAAATACTGTCATAATTTTGACTTTGACCGGTTTGTTCATCTTCTGCGAGCTGTTGCAAATACTCCCAAGAATAAATCCCTGTATTATGACCATCCTTCCAGCTAACTTGAATTGCATATCCGCCAACTAGTTGAATATTTTGAATTTTATACATTTCAGGATTGAACATAGTTGGTTTGGGCGGACGATAAGTTTTTAATAAAATAGTTTCTCCTTTGCAATTGGCGCATGGGCATTCATCTCGCAAATACTTCAATCCAATTTTACTTTCGGATTTTTCATCCCACTTTATCAATAGGAATTTTTTATCAAGAACTTTTATTTGCAGCGGTTTCATTTTATTATTTAGCGGTCTTTTTAATGAAGTTTATTATCTGGAATGAAATTTAGTGAAATTTTAAGATTCTAAGCAGGTTTTTTCAGCAAATGAGAACAATATCTGAATCATTTCTTAGATTATTTCACATAGCGGTAGAATAGTTTTATTTTTGCATATGGATTTACTAATAATTGAAGCTGTTATAGTTGTAATTTTAATATTGCTTGCCGGTGTTCTTTCAGCGGCAGATATTGCAATTGCAACATTCGGAACAAATAAAATTGAAGAGCTGAAAGAAAAGCATGATAAGGCTTCGGAGTTGTTCGAATCAATTCAGAAAGACCCTAATTCATTTTACGGGACGATACAAATTTCTGCGAATCTTCTCATGGTAGCATCTGCCGTTGTGGGTTTTCATTTGTTCATGAGGTTATTCTACAAAGTGTTTTATGGTGACGCAATACATTCATTAGACATTTATTCGGAACTATTAGCAGGAATATCTTCGGTACTATTAATTTCCTTTTTGATTATACTTTTCAGTGTGTTAATTCCCAAAGCTTTGGGATTTAAATACTCAGAGAAAATTGGTCGTACGTTTATTTTACCTTTAATGCTTTTATCTAAGATTATTAAATATCCCGTGAAAATTATTACGTGGTTAGGAAATTTAATTCTAATTCCTTTTAACGAGGGAACAAACTTCTACCAAACGAAAATGTCGGAAGATGAAATTAGAGTAATAATTTCAGAGAGCGTTAAAAGCGGAACACTGAATAAGACAGAGCAGGAGATCATAGAAAATATTTTTGAGTTTAATGATCTGCATGCAAATGAAGTGATGATTCCAAGAACAGAAATGAGTGCCATTGAACTGGTGAATGATAAATCCGAAATAATGAAATACATAATAAGAACCGGACACTCACTTTTTCCTGTTTATGAAGACTCACTCGATAATATCGTTGGGGTACTTCATACTAAAGATTTTTTAAAATCAATTGCTGAAGAAGTACAAATTGATATCAAGAGTTTGATTAGGCCCGCATACTTTGTTCCTGAGACCAAGTTAATTTCAGAGATATTGAAAGAGATGCAAAAACGTGGAGAAAGACTTGCGATTGTGACAGATGAGTACGGAGGAACCGAAGGTGTGATTACTATGGAAGATATTCTTGAGGAAATTGTCGGTGATTTAGGGGATACATCTCAAACCGAAGTTAAAAATTTCAGTTTACTACCGGATGGTAAATATTATGTTTTAGGTTCGATGGATATTTCAGAATTTAATGAGGTTTTTAGTATTGATCTGCCCGAATCAGATGAGTATAACACTGTTGCGGGATTTATTTCTTACAGTACGGGAAAAATTTTAAACATTGGAGAATCATTTGAATTTAATTCTTTAACATTTGAACTTATAAAAAAGATTAGGCAAAAGATGGTACAATTTAGAGTTTACTCAAACAGCAATTCGTTTTTTGCAAAAACTAAAGTGAAGTAATCATTTTTTTGTTGAACAATTCTTGATAGGAAAACAAAATAATATTAGTTTTGAACTCCTAAATTTAGTGGCGTAGCTCAACTGGTAGAGCAGGCCCGATTTTTCGGAATAATCAGCAGGTTGGGGAAGTAAAAGAAATAAAGAAAAAATATTTAACAAATGCTGGCGTAGCTCAATTGGTAGAGCA
>DAIMIJ010000251.1:0-2717 GCA_036722835.1 Ignavibacteriaceae bacterium
GGTTTCATGCAAGAAGCGTTTCCGGTTCACATGTTGTACTAAGATATGATAAATCTAAGGGTGATATCCAAAAAAATATTTTAGAGAAAGCAGCAGCAATTGCCGCATTTTACAGCAAAGCAAAGACATCAGGCTTAGTTCCGGTTTCGTACACTCAAAAAAAATATGTCATTAAGCGAAAAGGAATGGAACCCGGAAAAGTATATTTACTTAAAGAAAAAGTTTTAATCGTCAAACCCGAAATACCTAAAGAATGCAAATTGATTACTGAAGAATAAATTGACTTCGGCATTCATAAAATCAATATATTTACAGTTGAAATTATAATTTGTTCTAACTTTGTCATCCATCGGAGAATTAAATGGTAGATTCAATTTGCTTATTTGAGGGTATTTATTATTCACGCCTTCTTCCTCTTGTTTATTTTCGACCAACCTATGACTTAAGATGCGGAATTCTAACCTTGCGGGAAAAGGTGCAGCACTATTTTCCAAACACACCGATTTCACTTCATTGCAGAGAATACTTAAGCGATTTGGTAAAACAGCAGAATCCCGGAGTGGTTGTTAACGATGTGAAAGGGAAAAGCTGCCTATTCCTGAATGGAAGAGTTATTGCTGATTCAAAATTAGCTCAGCAATTATCAACTGATATTGATACTCTTTTTGTAAAGGGTGAAACTATCATTGCTGCCAGAGTGAGCGGTTCAAAATTAGGTTCACTAAAAAATAAATTAAATGATCTATTTACATTCTCAGATTTCAATGAACTATTGAAAAAAGAAGTCGATGCGAAAGTGATTCATTATCCTTGGGATTTAATTTCAAATAATGGGGAACAAATAATAAGTGATTTTAACCTGCTAACTTCTAAAGTTGATGGAAGCAAAATAAAGGGTAAGGTATATGCGGGAGCGCATCTAATAAATGAAGATAAAATATTTATAGATGAAGGAGCCAAAGTAAAACCCGGAGTAGTTTTAGATGCTGAGAGTGGACCAATTTATATCGGAAAGGATGCAAAGATATTTCCAAATGCAGTAATTGAAGGTCCGGCATTTATTGGGAGCAAAACTGCAATTAAGATCGGTGCAAAGATTTATGAAAACACAAGTATCGGTGAAGTTTGTAAAGTTGGCGGCGAAGTTGAAGAATCAATTATACATTCTTATTCAAACAAACAGCATGATGGTTTTCTCGGTCATGCTTATCTCGGCATGTGGGTTAATCTTGGTGCTGATACCAATAATAGCGATTTGAAAAATAATTATGGAAGTGTTAAAGTTATCATTAATGGTGAGCAGGTTGATAGCGGATCCATGTTTGTTGGATTAACAATGGGTGATCATTCTAAAGCTGCAATCAACACAATGTTTAATACAGGAACTGTAGTTGGTGTATCAAGCAATATCTTTGGAGCCGGTTTCCCTAAAAAGTATGTTCCTTCTTTTGCATGGGGAGGTTCTGATTCGACGACGAGTTATGATGTCGAGAAAGCTTTAGATGTAGCGAGAAAGGTCATGGCTCGAAGAAATATAAAACTGACCGATGTTGAAGAAAGAATTTTTAGATACATTTTCGACCTAACAAGCGAAGAGCGAAAAAAACTTGGAATGCCTCAATAATTAATTATTCACAATAAAATACGAGAGTAACCTATGCGACTTATTATACAACCATCTTATGAACTCGTTTCCAAATGGACAGCAAACTATGTTGCCACAAAAATCAAAGAGTTCAATCCAAATTCTAAAAAACTTTTTGTTATGGGATTACCGACTGGCTCCTCCCCTATCGGAATGTATAAAGAATTAATAAAACTCTATAAACGAGGGTATGTGTCTTTTAAATATGTAAAAACTTTTAACATGGATGAATATGTTGGGCTTCCCGAAGATCATCCTGAAAGTTATCATTCATTCATGTGGAATAATTTGTTCAGTCACATAGACATTGAGAAAGCGAATGTGAATATCCTTAACGGTAATGCAAAAGATCTTGACAAAGAATGTGCTGATTATGAAAAGCGAATTAAAGAAGCAGGCGGCATAAAATTATTTATTGGTGGCATTGGTCCCGATGGACATATTGCTTTTAATGAGCCGGGATCATCGCTTGGTTCATTAACACGAGTTAAAACTTTAACGATGGATACTATTATTGCTAACTCAAGATTTTTTAACAATGATATCAAGAAAGTTCCAAAGACCGCGTTAACCGTTGGTGTTAAGACTGTTCTTGATGCAGAAGAAGTATTAATCATAATCAGCGGACACAGTAAGGCACATGCATTGGCAAAAGTTGTTGAAGAAGGCGTTAATCACATGTGGACAGTTAGTGCATTGCAAATGCATCCTAAAGGTATGATAGTTTGTGATGAAGATTCAACTAATGAATTGAAAGTTGGAACCGTAAAATACTTTAAGGATATTGAAGCAAAACATTTAGAACCGAGAACACAATTGCTTAGGAAAAAGAAGTAATAATTTTTTAGTCAAAAAATATCCTGAAAATAAATATTCTTTTGACTTTTTACCTTTGACTTTTCCAGGTCTGTTTAAATTGGTACCGCCGGCGAGAAAAGAATACCCTCCAGGCTGAATTAGCCATTATTCCTCTCCCTAACCGGCAGTATGTAAAGAAACTTTTTCTTTTGATGGAAACAAATGGTATGCCGGGTTGATTTACTAATTCTAATTCTTTTAAGCAATATCTAAG
>DAIMIJ010000252.1:0-2713 GCA_036722835.1 Ignavibacteriaceae bacterium
CTTGCCAAGCTTATCAGATAAAACCCCGAAGTATCCTTTAAGCAATCCCGCGGTTACTTCTGCCAAACCTTCAATCAATCCAACAACAGCCATTGATGCACCGAGCACCGATGAGAGAAATATCGGAGTAATCGGGTAAAGCATTTCGCTTGCCATGTCCGTAAAAAGACTGACTAGGCTGAGAACGATAACTTGTTTGGGAAGATGTTTCATAAATTGTTATTTATTTGATTGGGGTAAACATAACAGATAAATTTAAATCATATCAAGTGGTTACTAAAATAAAAAACCCCGAAAACATTTTGCTTCCGGGGTTTTGTTCAGCAAGTAAGCTGAATTTGCTTACGGGATTATATTCCCGTCACCATCAATGTCTTTTATTTCGTACCCGATCTCCATCAATCCTGCTTCGACTTTGGCTTTATCACCAACGACAACCCAGACAATGTTATCAGGGCGCAAAACCCTCCTGGCATTTTGGTTAATGTCCTCAAGATTCAAGTTCTTAACTTTATTTATAAAAGTCTCAATATAGTTGTCCGGTAAATTATAAGTAACCATATCAACCAAAGTTTGACCAACCGCATTGTTGGTTTCCCAAGAACCGGGCAATTCAAGAACTTGATTCAATTTAACTTTATTCAATTCATCTTCTGTTGCAGGTTTATCCCATGTAATTTCTGAAATTTCCTTATAAATCTCTTGAACGGATTCTTTAGTTTTATCAGATTGAATAAATGCATAAGCAATATATGGTCTTTGACCCTTAGCCCCCATAATAAAGCTTCCGGCTCCATAGGACCAATGTTTATCTTCACGCAGATTCATATTGATTCTGGAAGTAAAAGTACCGCCGAGAATATTGTTCATTGATTCGATTGCAATGTTTTCCGGATCAGATCTTGGAGGAGCTAAATGTCCGGCAAGAAGAACGGATTGCGGCGAACCCGGTTTATCCATTAAATAAATAATGGGTTTATCCTTTTGTTTAACTTCACTTATATTCTTCTTTGGAACATCGCCGGGTTTCCAACCTTTAAATAATTTTTCAAGTTTGGGTTTTATTTCATTAAGACTCACGTCGCCAACAATTACCAGCGTTGCGTTATTCGGTTTAAACCAGGTTTGATGATAGTTAACCAAATCTTCTCTCGTAATTTTTTTAACGGTTTCTTCAAAGCCGGAGCCGGTCATTGGGTAACCATAGGCATGATCCTTACCATAAAGAAATTGCGGAAATACTCTAATTGCCATTTGAATTGGAGTCGCCTTTTCTCTTTTAATTTGAGCGAATCTCTCCTTCTTTAATCTATCAATTTCTTTTTCAGGAAATGATGGATTAAGAATTACATCGGCAAAAAGTTCTAATGATTTATCTAAATTAGTTTTTAAAGAAGAAAGAGTAACACTTGACATATCAAGGCCCGCACCTGTGCCAAGATTTGCACCAAGCATTAAAAGCTCTTCATTTATCTCGAGCGAGTTTTTAGTTTTTGTTCCTTCATCAATCATATTCATTGCAAGACTTGAAGTTCCAGCTAAAGTAAACTGGTCTGCAGCATAACCAGCATCAATCAATAAATTTAAATTTACTACCGGTATTGAGGTTCTTTTTGCGAGAACAATTTTCAAACCATTCGATAGAGTAGTCTTTTCAATTGTTGGAAACTTTGCATCAGGCGGTGTATCGGTTTCAGGAAGTTTGGTACGATCAACATTGGAGGCAACTGTTTGAAATTCCGGATAAGGATGAATTTCTAAAATGTAAACGCCATCAGAAAGCCAATTATTGGCAACTGCCTTCAAATCATTTGCTGTCGAATTATTAATGTACGCCAAGGTTGTTTTATAATAATCCGGTGAACCGCCATAAACAAAAGACTGGGCAAGAATATCGCTCTTCCCCCCAAAGCCGCCGATTCTTTCAATTCCTCTTACAAAGTTAGAAGTGTATTGGGTTTTTACTCGCCTCATTTCATTTTCTGTTGGACCATCTTTTAAGAATTTTGCAAGCTCTTCATCAATTGCTTTTTCAACTTTAGACAAGTCTTCTCCCGGTTTAGCGGTTGCTTCAATTACAAATTGGCTTCCGATTTCCTTCATGTCAAGATAAGCGCGAACATTTGTTGCAATTTGTTCATCATAAACTAATCTTTTGTACAGTCTTGAAGTCTTACCAATTGAAAGGACATCGCTGGTAATATCAAGATAAGCAAGTTCTTTGTTTCCCCATTCGGGAATATTCCACACTTTGTAAATTCTGGATTGAGGAACTCGGTCCTGCGCTACCTGACGATGTATACCAGTCATTTTAGAAATATATGTTTCATGCTTTCCAATTGGAGGGCCCGAAGGAATATCTCCAAAATATTTTTTAACCTTTTGAAGAACTTCATTTGCATTCACATCACCAGCGATGCATAAGACCGCATTTTGAGCCCCATAATATGTATTAAACCATCCATGAACATCTTCAAGCTTTGCTGCGGAAAGATCTTCAAGCGAACCAATTACTGTCCATGAATAAGGGTGCCCAACCGGATAAGTATTTTGTGTAATTAATTCTTCACTAATTGAATAAGGTTCATTATCGTATTGTCTTTTTTCGTTTTGTACGACTCCGCGCTGTTCATCTAATTTTTCTTGTGTTATTGCACCAATTAAATGTCCCATTCTGTCAGATTCCATCCAAAGAACAAGATCAAAAGCCGAA
>DAIMIJ010000253.1:0-2703 GCA_036722835.1 Ignavibacteriaceae bacterium
TATTTTGAATGCTCGCCTCTTTTTAAGGTGCCAATTTGGCTCCTTAAAGAATTGTACTCTGCTCTTGTCAATTGAAACATAAAATCATTTGGAAATCTATCAATATTTCTTTTAACTGCTCTTTTTAGTTGTTTGGTTTCAACTCCATACAGCTCAGCCAAACCAGAATCCAGCAAAACTTTTTCTTTACGAATTAAATAAATCTTTGATGATATTCTTTCAACCGGAATTAATTGTTCAATTTTATTCATTGTTTTTTTTGGTTTTTATGGATTAAAAATTAAACCATTAGAATTAATACTCAAAATTAGGCGTTTCATGATTATCATGTCTGTCCTCAACGAGCAATAGACCGACAGCCTTAAATCCTTGGTATCCGGTATCTGGCATCCTGAATCCAGTATCCAGCATCTTGCATCCAGACTCCAGCTAATCACCCAGCGCAAAATCAACAGCGGCCCGCGCGTGTATCTCAAGAGTATTAAAAACCGGAAGATGTGTGTCTTCCTGCTTTATAAGCAGCGGAATTTCTGTACAGCCAAGTACAATTCCCTCAGCGCCTTTTTGTTCGAGATCATTAATTATTTCTAAAAACCTTTTCTTGGCTTCGGGCCTAAATATTTCTCTTAACAGCTCATTCATAATTGTATCATGAATAAAAAGCCGTTCGGGTTTTTCGGGCACCACAGATTCTATTCCGGCAGAGCTTAACCGCTTTGTATAAAAATCCATTTCCATTGTAAACTTTGTTCCGAGCAGCCCGATTTTTGAAAAACCTCGTTTCTTTATTTCTGCGGCAGTTGCATCGGCAATATGAACAATGGGCAAATTAATTTCTTCTTTAAGTTCATCAGCGTACTGATGCAGAGTATTTGCACAAAGAACAATGAAATCTGCAGAAGCTTTTTTAAGTTTTGTGGCGGCATCAAGTACAAGCTTATAAACTCCGGCATGATCTTCAATTTGATTAAGCGCATCTATATCGGCATAATTAAAAGAATATAGAATGCACCGCGCGGCATTATGCCCGCCAAGCCGTTTGTTGATTTCTAAATTTATCGTCCGGTAATATTCGATAGTAGAAACCCAGCCTGTTCCGCCGATAAGTCCGATTGTTTTCATTGCAGTAGTTTTCCTTAATGTTAGTGATTGAAACTTAGTTACTATTCAGAATTAACTCAATGCTTTTTTGAAAAGATACCTCTCCTACAGAAGCAGGATCCAGCCGCAGTTCATTAGGTAAAAAAAGGGTTGAGCAAGAGGAGGAATATCTTTTCTTTGAATTAACATTCTTTATTATAATATTTTAAATCAAATTTCAAATTAAAGGAAAGATTTACATTAAGAATAGAAGATTTTAAAGAAGGCACAATTTATGTATAACATCTTTATTCTATTTCCATTAAATATTAAGTGATTACTCCGCTAAAAATTAGGACGAGTTTGTGTATAGGATGATTATTTTCTCTCTATTTTTTTCCTTTCAGGTAATAATTTTACATGCTCAGACTCAGTCAATTTCACCCAAATTTGTAGCCCGCCCTTATGCATTTGATAAAACGATCCCTCTCCGAAACATGAATATTAATGTTCCCCCAGAAGCTGCGATCGTTGGGGAAGACAAAGTAATTCCTAATAAAGATGGAATAAGAAAAGTAATTGAAAGCAAAAAAACACCTGTTGAATTTGGACGCGACAATACCGTGCAGGATTTTAATGGTACGAGTTTAATTGTGCCAGCCACAATTTCAAATTTTGATGGTGTGGAGAACAGAAACGGTGTGCTTCCTCCCGATACCCAGGGAGATGTGGGACCAAATCACTATGTGCAAATGGTCAATCTTTCTTTTCAAATCTGGGATAAAGGGGGCAATTCGCTTTTAGGACCTGTTAACAACAATGTGCTCTGGAATGGATTCGGTGACCCATGGGATGGAAGCAATGATGGAGATCCAATAGTGCTCTATGACGAATTATCCGATCGATGGCTATTTTCACAATTTGCTTTACCAAATTATCCTAATGGACCTTTTTATATTTTAATTGCAATTACCGAAACAGGCGATCCTACAGGTTCATGGTATCGGTATGGTTATTCTTTTAATGATATGCCGGACTATCCAAAATTTGCTGTTTGGCCTGATGGTTATTATTTAACTATCAACCAGTTTACATCCGGCAGTTTAAATTGGGCAGGCGCAGGTGTTATGGTTTTTGAAAGAGATTTAATGTTAATTGGAAATCCTAATGCCTCGTTGATCTTTTGGGATTTTTCTGCATCTGACGATCCATGGAGTCTCCTTCCATCGGATTTTGATGGGCTTCCGCCCCCTGCCGGAACGCCAAATTATCTTGCATATTTTAATGATGATTCCTGGGGTTATACCACCGATCATTTGCGAATACTTGAATGTAATGTCAACTGGTCAAATCCGTTAAGTTCAACAATTACTGGTCCAACTATTCTGAATACTTTCCCTTTCAAGTCAAGTTTTACAGGAAGTATTACAAATTCTAGAAATAATATACCGCAGCCAGGTACCACAAGACGTCTTGACGCTTTATCATCCAGATTACTATTCCGGCTTCAATATAGAAATTTTGGAACTTATCAAACACTGGTTTCAAATCATACAGTAAATGTAGCTAGTTCAGGCAATCTTGCAGGTGTGAGGTGGTATGAGCTTAGAAATACCGGAAGCG
>DAIMIJ010000254.1:0-2686 GCA_036722835.1 Ignavibacteriaceae bacterium
TCAACATAAAAACCATTAATCCTTATGGATACGCGGGAATTGGGATTCTGCGGTACAAAGTAAAAACTTTTCCAAAATCGGAATCGCCTAATAAAACAGATCTTAAAGATGCCGGATGGAGTACATTCGCACCTGTTGGAGCTGGATTTGAAATTAATTTATCAGATAATCTGAACCTCGATTTGAGCGGTGGTTATACTTTTACTTTTACCGACAATTTGAATTATTATAACAATAAAGATGCTTACTCAGGAATATCAACTGTAAATGATGGTTACTACCAAGCAGCATTAGGGTTGACTTTTATCGGTGGCAGTGGTAATACCGATAAAGATATGGATGGCTTAATAAAGAAAATTGAAAAAGAAATCGGTACTGATCCCGAAAATCCCGATACAGATGGCGACGGACTGAAAGATGGCGAAGAAGTTAATAACTACAAATCTAATCCGTTAAATGCAGATACAGATGGCGATGGACTTAAAGACGGAGAAGAGGTAAATAAATTTAATAGTAATCCAATTCTTGCAGATACTGATGGTGATGGATTGAATGATGGAATTGAAGTTAATCTTTATCAAACAAATCCGATAAAGGCAGATAGCGATCAGGATGGACTCAATGACAATGAGGAAATCAACAAGCATAAAACCGATCCATTGAAAGCAGATACAGATGGTGAAGGTCTTAATGATGGTGATGAAGTCAATAAATATAAAACCGATCCTCTAAAGACCGATACAGATGTTGATGGTTTGTATGATGGTGAAGAAGTGATGAAACATAAAACTGATCCTTTGAAGAAAGATACTGATGGCGGTTCAGTTGACGATTTAACTGAAATTATTAGAGGAACCAATCCTGTTGATCCAAATGATGATGTAGTAAAAATAGGTGTTCCTATCATACTAGAAGGGGTAACTTTTGAAACGAACAAAGCAGCCATTACTCCTGAATCATCACAAATTCTTAGATCAGCTTTGAAAACATTAACAACTTATCCCGAAATTCAAGTTGAAGTTAGCGGGCATACAGATAACGTTGGCAGTAAAAAATCGAATCTTAGATTATCGCAAAGAAGAGCAGAAGCTGTCCGCGAATGGTTAATTGAAAGAGGAATTGATCCTGTAAGAATAGTTGCAAAAGGATATGGACCTGATGTCCCAATTGCTCCAAATGATTCTCCGGAAAACAAAAGGAAAAATCGAAGAATTGAATTCAAGAGGATCAAATAAAACTTAAAATGAATGTGCCTTTGCATTTTGCAAAGGCACAGTTTTATCATCAATCTGTTTCCAATCTAGTCATCCCCTTATTTACATCTTAATACTTTCGGTACAAATATTCTCAAAACTGTTCAACATCCTTTTACTTATCAATAACAATCAAGCGCAATAAAACAAAGAGGAAAATTATATTTGTAAATTTAACGAACTAAAAGTCTACCGAAATGAGTTGAGTTGGGCAGAACGAAGCAATTTTATGAGATTATCAAAGCACGCTTTTCAATTGTGTGAAACAGAACAGTTCTCTTCGAATCCCCTATTAATAAATGCCATTTCAATGGCAATGTTTAGTTCGTTGGCACTGAATGGTTTGAACAGAAAACCATAAGACTCTCTACTTCTTGCTTCAAGTAAAGAATCGTCACTGGATAAAGCTGTAAGGTAAATTATTGGAATATCAAAATACTGAGAGATGATCCGCGAAGCATCTATACCTGTCATCTTTCCTTTTAACACTATGTCCATAAGGATAAGATCGGGTTTATTCTCTCTTACATTTATAATTGCTTCTTCTCCGGAGCTTATCATTGAAGTGATTTCATAACCTGATTCCAATAGCATTTTTCGAATATCCATTGCAACAATATTCTCATCTTCAACTATAAGAATCTTTTTCTTAGGATTCATCTCAATCCTTCTTTCTATTAAACAAAATCAATTTAATTCTATCACAATTAATCATCTTATTTATTCTTTATCAACTGATATGCCATGAACAAAAATCAGTAGAATTCTTTAATAAAATTCAAATATGTAAAGGTTTCTCGAAAAGAATCACAAGTTAATTCGAAGATGATATAACTCCCTTTTTACCTTCTTACATATAAATGTAAAAAGCGTCATTATCAGTTTATTCAAAATGTCCGATCAAGATAAACTGATGAATTACTATGAAGTATTCAGCGAGTGAATTCTAATACGATGGAAGAAAATTAAGAAGACAGAAATCTAGAAGATTAGAAAGATTAGATATAAAACAAAAAACATTGTTGCAATTGGGATTCCTGGACCAACCCTGCCTTTTTCAATAGATGACTTTTCTCCGCATTCTTCGAAGTAGATACATCTAACACATTCGTTATAATTTTTGCAAATTCCCATAAGTGCATAATCTCTTATAGTAAAATTATAAAAAGTTATGACGTTGTCAATAAAATATTTAATAAATGCTGAAAATTTTTTCAAACAGTTAATCTTATGATTTTAATCACAAGCTCTTCCAGCACCCTTTCATTTTCCCATTACAACTGATTTAAACTGAAAAACAAGAAATCCCGATTAAAAATCGGGATTTTGAGAGCTGGCGATGGGACTCGAACCCGCAACCTATTGATTACAAATCAATTGCTCTACCAATTGAGCTACGCCAGCATTTGTTAAATATTTTTTCTTTATTTCTT
>DAIMIJ010000255.1:0-2680 GCA_036722835.1 Ignavibacteriaceae bacterium
CTTTCTTCAGTGAAATCAATGTCTGATGAGTTACCAAGATTATTTTCAATTGCCCAGACAGATCCTTTCGTTAGAACTTGCTTCATTTCTTTTGGAGATAGTTTTTTGATTGCTCCATGAGATCCAACTCCAGTAGGAATATTTTGGAAAAGATTTGAAATGAGAGTTTCAATTTTGTCTTTCACAAAATCATACTCTAACAAAGTAGTTGCAAGTCTAACTCCGCAATTGATATCGTAACCAACACCACCTGGAGAAATTACTCCATCATCCAAATCTGTTGCAGCAACACCGCCGATTGGAAAACCATATCCCCAATGAATATCAGGCATTGCAAGACTATATTTTTGTATTCCGGGAAGATGAGCTACATTTATTACCTGCTGCAATGCTTGATCATTTTGAAGTGATCTTTCTATCATTTTCTGTGAAATATAAATTCTGCCAGGAACGTTCATGTCACCAGTCCTGGGAATCTCCCAAAGATTTGGACTGAGCTGTTTCAATTCTATTTCGTTTATGATCATTTTATTACTTCATGTTTTTGTAACCCACAATTGAAATCGTGGGCTGCTGATTAAATATCAAAAACAACTCTGGTCGAAAATTTTCCTTGCTGTTCTTTAATTTCCATCTGGTGATATGTAATTGCTTTTATTTCTGCTTTAAGTTTTACTTTGTTACGATCAAAATGACTGCCCAAAACCTTAGCTCTCAAATGCCATTCATTACATTCTTTTATGATTTCAATTGTACGAACTGAATTCATTATCCAGCTTTCAGATTGAAAAAAATAGTTTAGCTCGCTTAAAAAAGATACCAACAAAACTTCCAAGCTTTCTTCATTAATCTCTAATGATTTCTCCTCCGAAGCAGCAGCAACCATATCATCAGAAATTGATTCACGCCACACCTGAGCAGATGCAATAAACAATTCATTCAGTTCATCGGCCTCAACATCAAATGCAATATCCGCCGTATGATCAATAATTTTATAATTCCAACTCATACAATTTTTATCTAAATATTAAAAAACTCAACTATATTTTGCGAAACAATTCTTAAATTTCCAATACATAAAGTATGTTTATTTAAATGCAGAATTTAGCTGACCATAGAAAAGGAATTTTAGCTGTTATTGCCGCAGCTCTATTATGGAGTACCGGCGGAATATTCATAAAACTTATCTCGCTAAATGCTTTTCAACTTTCAGGTCTAAGATCAATTTTCGCTGCCTTAGTTTTTGTCATACTCTTTAAGAAAAAATTATTGGAGGTCAATGGATTCACATTTATCAATGCGGGATTTTATGCCGGTATTTTAATTTTGTTTGTGGCAGCAACAAAGATGACAACTGCGGCAAACGCTATTTTTTTACAATACACTGCACCGATTTATGTTTTATTTCTTGAACCACTTATCAATAAAACTAAATATCAACTAATCAATGTCGTTACGATTGCCTTTTGTTTTGGAGGAATGGTTTTATTTTTTGTTGGCGAACTTTCCCCCGGCTATATGGAAGGCAACATTATTGCTCTGTTATCAGGGATTGCGTTTGCAGCTTTCCTCATTGGTATGAGAAAGAATCGTCCGGAGTATCAATTCAGTTCTATCTTTTACGGAAATGTATTGATAGCCCTAATTTGTCTCCCATCACTTTTTTCTGTCGAACATTTTACTCTTCCGGATTCTGGAATGATAGCTTTCCTCGGAATTTTTCAAATTGGAATTGCTTATGCTGTTTTCAGCTATGGATTAAAACGAGTTTATGCAATTGAAGCATCATTAATTTCTATGATTGAACCTGTGCTTAATCCTGTTTGGGTTTTTATCGGTTATGGAGAAGTACCGGCTTTTATAGCAATTGTTGGCGGAATAATAATCGTTTGTGCAATTTCGATTAGGGCATTTATTTTAGAATCAACTGTTTCCAAAGAAAATTAAGGTTATAAATGAATGAGGATTTATCCAACTTGATCGTTACAACAAGAACGATATCATTCAAGAATTAAGATAGAATTCTCATCATCTAATATGAAGTTTGAAATTTTAATGTAATTATTTCGTAAGAGTAATGAAATGGTCGTCGTAGAACAATTACCTTTTTTTATCCAAATTACTTTAGGTGGGAACCCTTCAATAATAGAACGGTCATTAAAATCTGAATCCTTCGTCACAATTGTAAAAGAATTATTTTTTGAATATTCCATATTTCCTCATCAATTGCAGATTGGAGTGATAAATTTTTGACATGAGTTAATTTTGGAAAAATATCATTGAGATTATCACACAGCATGTGAGAAAGATTTTGATCAAGCAAAAGTTTCATGATGTTAGAATTACAGACCTTCGCTCACGATCTGCTGCATAGCTAAGACACGCAAGGATATCTTCTTTATTTAACTCAGTAAAATCTTTAAGGATATCATCAGTGCTCATTCCAGAGGCAAGATACTCCAAAATATCATAAACACTAATTCTTAAATTTCTGATGCAAGGTTTACCGCTTCGTTTCCCTTGTTCAATTGTAATAATTTTTCTGTAATCCATCTTAAATCCTTTTTGTTCAAACATAACTTTATTAATGAATATTTTCAACTCTTTTCTAAAATTTTGCAAAAAATGGCGTTGTTTAAAATTTAGAGTAAATCTAAGGTGATAACCGTTCTATCTTCCA
>DAIMIJ010000256.1:0-2669 GCA_036722835.1 Ignavibacteriaceae bacterium
CATCAATTGCATCAGACGGACATGCAGTCAACCCGACGAGTTTCATAATCTCCAAATCATTTACATCATCGCCGATGAAAGCGATGTTTTCTGCTTTAAGATTTTTTTTCTTCAATATTTCATTCAAAACTAAAACTTTGTTTTTAATACCAAGATGCAATTCCTGAATCTTTAACTTCTCAGCTCGCTTTTTTAGCGAACCTGATATTTCACCGGTGACAATCCCGGTTCCAATGTTCACCAAATTTCTAAGTCGTTCTACACCCATTCCATCTCTTATCGAGAATCTTTTCATCTCCTCACCCCGTGCAGAATAGAAGACTCCCGCATCGGTGAGAACCCCATCACAATCTGTTAGTACCAATTTAATTTTAATAATTTTGGCTGAAAGTGCGGTTAAGCGAGATTTATAGCCCTTGGATTTCATAGTATTCCTTTGATTATTAAGCGAAATTAAGCTTTTCAAGCTGTAGATGACTTTGATACCTGGCAACTAAATTTCTTATTCAAACAAAAAATAAATTTTCAATATGCCAGCTAAAAATTTGACACACAGTTTTACTCTAATTATTTTCTTATACTAAATTAACAAAGTTCGGATATACATCTATGCGATACATAAAACCAAAGCGGCTCCATAAAGGAGATTTAATCGGAATAATTTCACCTGCATCAACTCCTGATGATTTATCAAGAATAAATTCCGGTGTAAAGTATCTTGAAAAGTCAGGATACAAAGTTCTCGTTGGCTCAAACGTAGGAAAAAATCATGGTTACTTAGCTGGTTCGGATGAGGAAAGAGTTTCGGATCTTCACAGCATGTTCAGGAATAAAAATGTAAAAGCAATTATGTGCGTACGCGGCGGATATGGTTCACCAAGATTATTGGACAAAATAGATTATAAGCTTATTAAAAAAAATCCGAAATTATTTATAGGATATAGTGACATTACAGCTTTGCAAATGGCGTTTCTGCAAAAAGCAAATCTTGTAACCTTTGCAGGTCCGATGCTTGCTGTGGATTTTCATGATGAAGTGAGTTCATTCACAGAAGAATTCTTCTGGCGGTTAGTTACTTCAAATAAAAAAATAGGTCGAATAAAAAATCCCAACAATGAAAAAATGTATTGTCTAAGGAAGGGAAGTGCAAGAGGTCAAATCGTTGGAGGGAATTTAGCTTTGCTCGTTTCTCTAATGGGTACACAATATTTTCCTGATGTGAGAAATAAAATTCTTCTGCTTGAAGATACAGGTGAAGCACCTTATAGATTGGATCGTTTGATAAATCAGTTAAGAATTGCCAATGTATTTGATAAAGTTAAAGGCGTTGTACTCGGTGCTTTTACTGATTGCAAAGAGTTAGATCCTAATAAAAAAACTTTAACTCTTGGTGAAGTCATCGAGGATTATTTTACTCGATTAAAAAAACCCGTCGTGTATAATTTTCAGCATGGGCACATTAAGGATAATGTCACAATACCTTTTGGAATTAAAGTTAAGCTTAATGCCACACGTGGTTTTATGGAAATAATCGAAGGAGCAGTGAGTTGATGACAAAATCTGTAATGAGTACTGGTATTGAATAAACTCCAAAAATCAATCAACAAATTTCAAATAAAAACCAATACTAAAATCTCAATATTTAAACCTGGATGTTTTTCTAATTGAATATTGGAACTTGGAATTTATTTGTTAATTGGCTTTTGAGGTTTGGAATTTAACATTGACTTAATCGCTTTAACGTTCACTCATTAACTTCGCAACTTCATCTTTGATGTAATTATTCTCAAGATATTTATAAAGATTTTTCCCGGGACAAACAGTTTGATTTGAATAATCTCGATGAGAGGCAATAGTCTCTGGAGAAATCTGATATTTTTTACAGCAGTACGCAATTAAACGAATTAGCGCTTCAAGCTGTTCTTCACTAACTTCCTGTCCTTCAAAATTTCCCAAACAAGTTATAAGCAAATGTCCTGTCGGATCATACTCTGTTGCAGTTTCACCAACGGTAAAAATATTTCTTCCTTCGTAAATATTTCCGTTCGGATCAATTAAAAAATGGTATGGAATATCAATCCAATTTCTGTCTTTTCCCATTCCCCATGTCTGAACATTTTTAATATGTTTTGGTGCATCATCGCTTTTTTCAAACTTAGTTCCTTCATGGTGAATTGTTATTCTTTCAGGAACCTGTGGTTTAAATGGTCTAGGATCATCTGCATACCATGTTGAACGGGGATTGATGATCATCTCTTTGGTTGAAGTACAATCAATAAAGAGTAATGATATTGCGAAACACAGTAACAATTTAATTTGGTTCATAATGTAAAAAGGTAAAATATTTATTTTGAAAATATTCTAATGCATAAACAGCTTTATCATAGTTTGGGAAAATTCCGTAAACACTCGAACCGCTGCCAGTCATGAGATTAAACATAGCACCCAGTTTGTACAGCTCTTTTTTAATATTTTCTATTTCGGGATGTAACTTTAATACGATAGGTTCAAAATCATTTTTAATTTTATTCTGCATGAATAAAAAATCCAGCTCACAATCATCAATCAATTTTTTTAGTGGATAGGTTGGTGTTGAAGGAACCACATTTTCATAAGCCCATTTTGTAGAAATTTGAATTCCGGGGTTGACAATTAGGATTGGGTAATGA
>DAIMIJ010000257.1:0-2668 GCA_036722835.1 Ignavibacteriaceae bacterium
CAAGCCTTCGGGACGTAAATTAACCCCACGATTTAGAGTCTGTTGCATAAGTCTTAGTTGTCATGCTGAATTTATTTCAGCATCTTAATTTTGCAGTATTGAGACCCCGAAACAATCCGCCTTAGGCGGACGGGGTGACAGATTCGAGTTATACGACACTCTCTTAAGCGTGGGGTTTATGCAAAAAATATCTGCTTAGTATCCTTGAAATAGGTTCGCATCTTTATGATGAAGCTTTTTTATTAACGTGCCGTAAAATTATTTCTACTTGCTCTTCAATTGTAGTATTTGATGTATCAACTTCAATAGCATCCTGCGCCTTTGATAAAGGGGAAACTGCTCTGGTTGAGTCTATCTTATCTCTCTGAACTAAATTATCTCTCACCTCTTCAACCGGAATGCTTTTGCCTTGCTCAGCAAATTCCTTCGCTCTTCGATGTGATCTCTCGTCAATTGTTGCTGTTAAATAAATCTTCACATCGGCATCTGGAAAAACAACCGTACCAATATCTCTTCCTTCCATTACTACTCCATCATTCTCTGCAGCCATAACTCTCTGCTTTTTCACGAGTGCCTCTCTCACACCGGCTATTTTGCTGATATCACTAACATGCGAATTAACTTCAGGAGAACGAATTTCGTCAGTTAGATCAACTCCATCAACTTGGATTTTAGTGTTACCTTCGATGAACTCCATTTTCATTTCACATGAATTCGCTAACATCGTTATCTCTTCATGATCATTCAAAATATTATTCTTAATGGCTAAAAAAGTGATAGCGCGGTACATTGCACCGGTATCTATGTATAAAAAATTTAGACGTTGAGCGACTAATTTTGCGGAGGTGCTTTTGCCTGAACCAGCCGGACCGTCAATCGCGACTATAAATCTTCTAAACATAGGCGGTAAAAATACTTAAATGAACTTAGATTCCCAAAAAAAGAAGATTTTAATGAAGATTTAAGAAGTAGTTTTTCTGGAATTTTAACCAATAAGGCTGATTTTACCTTAATCTATTTCCTGTCCACCCAGTTCATTGATGATTGCATCAATTAGCGGATCATTTGTTTTGCTTTCCTTTTTAACAGAACTTTTAATTGAACTCGCCTCGCTTGATAATTTTGTTTCTGATACAGGGGATTTTGATGGATCAGAAAATTGCAGATTGAGCTTCCTTCCAAAAGCGGCTATTACTTTTTTATTTATGTAATCTTGATTCCGCATTAGAATGTATTTTCCATCCTCATCGGCACCGGAAATTTTGAGCTTATTGCCTTCAAGATTCATTGGTTTTAGATTTTTAATCATAGGACCAAAAATCAATGATCTTTCCTGGCTGATTGAATCTATAAAGCTTTCCCACTTTTTTACGATGCCGTCAAAGTCAGTTACTTCATTCAAAATTACATTCTCAATTTTTTCATTTGCAACTATGCTTTGAGATGAAAATTCCTTCGGTTCAGTTGGCACACGCCTTACCTCAGATAAATTTTTATTCGCTTGACCCGAGGTATATTTTGATGATGACTGTTCAGAAAGGAAAAGTGGTGTATTATCTTGTTCGGTACCAAGCTTGGTTATGATTTCACTCAAAGTAGATGTTCGTTCTAAGCCAACTAGATGACTAAGTGCAATTTCAATTTTTAATTTATGATTTTGACTGAATCTTAATTCTTGCTGAACCTTTGTCAGGAAATTGAGCAAACGCAAAATGTCATTGGAAGTAAACTTCTCTCCATAATCAGCGTAGCGCAGCTTGTTGGCTTCTGCAGTTTCAATAAGATCTGTTTTTTTGTTGAGGACTACTGTCAGAATATTTCTAAAATGCTCGAGAAGTCCTTCCATAAAGTCAATAAAGTTCCAGCCGTTTTCGTAAATCTCGTTTGTAATTTCAAAAACGGTTTTGAAGTTCTTTCCTAAAACAGCATCGGAAATTCTGAAATAGATATCATCATCAATAAGGTTTAGCATCTTTGAAACAGTGACGGGATCAATTTTTTTATCGCAGAAAGCAACAACCTGATCAAAGTAACTCTCAGCATCGCGCAATGAGCCATCTGCTTTTTTTGCAATTATGCTCAAAGTTTTATCATCTATTTTAATCTTTTCATTGTCGGCAATATTTTTCAGTGCATTTTTAATTGTATCGAGATGAATTCTTCTAAAGTCGTAACGCTGACAGCGGGAAATAATTGTAAGCGGTACTTTATGAATATCTGTCGTGGCAAAAATAAATATTGTGTGTGCTGGAGGTTCTTCCAAAGTTTTAAGGAATGCATTGAACGATTCCTTTGTTAGCATATGAACTTCATCAATAATATAGACTTTATATTTTCCCTTTGTTGGTGCGTATTTAACAGATTCACGCAATGTTCTAATTTCATCTATTCCTCGGTTGGATGCACCATCAATTTCAATAATGTCTAATGATTGATTGTTTTGAATATCCTTACAGAGTTCGCATTCATTGCATGGCTCGGTATCTTTTGGATTAAGGCAGTTTAGCACTTTGGCAAATATTCTCGCTGTACTGGTTTTCCCAACCCCGCGCGGACCAGTAAACAAATACGCATGAGCAATTCTATTGCTGCGAATAGAATTTTGCAGAGTGGTTGTGATGTGCTCTTGACCGATTACTTCGCTGAACTTTTTTGGACGCCATTTCCG
>DAIMIJ010000258.1:0-2660 GCA_036722835.1 Ignavibacteriaceae bacterium
CTATATTACTCATTTTTAATATTTCTGCGAACTCATCTAATGTAACAGGCATAACTGATAATCTGTTTCCTCTCTGCACCAATCTCATCTTAGATAGCTTTGGATTTGCTTTTATATCCTCAAGCGAAACTGGCTTCTTGAATTTCTTTTCAAGCTTTATATCAACCATAAACCATGGTGGATTTTTCTTCTCTGCTTTTGGATCGTAATGCACATTTTTAGAATCAAATTGGGTATGGTCGGGATATGCCTCTTTCACAACTTCACAAACTCCTACAACTGCATTCGGTTCTGTGTTGCTGTGGTAGAATAAAACCTTATCGCTAATTTTCATTTCATCTCTGATGAAATTTCTTGCTTGATAATTTCTTACTCCGTCCCAATGAGTAGTATGGTTATTAGATTTCTCTAAATCATCAATCGAGAATTCCGATGGTTCTGATTTTACAAGCCAGAAATTTGACATTTGAATTACTCCAAATAATTCGTTCTAATTTTCTAAATTGCTATTCACTTTATGTGTAAATATATTAAATCATGATGATTAACAGGAAAATGTCAGTAGCTCTTTTTCTGCTGTTGTTTGTGAGCATTCATGCACAGAACGATAACGCATTCCAAATCGCCCGTCTAAAATACAATGGCGGCGGCGATTGGTATAACGATCCTTCTGCGGAAGTAAATTTGCTTAGGTTTGTCAGTCAAAACACTAACTTAAAAGTGAAGCCGGAATATAAATTTGTTGATATTTCTTCCGAAGAAATTTTTTCTTATCCATTTTTGTTCATGACCGGTCATGGAAATGTTGTATTCTCCAAGGATGATGCAGCAGGACTAAGAAAATACTTGGAGAATGGAGGATTCTTATATATTGATGATGATTACAGCTTAGATAAAGCAGTCAGACGAGAGATGAAAAAAGTTTTTTCCGACAATGATTTTGTTGAACTTCCTTTTACTCATGGCATTTACAATATCATGTATGATTTTTCATCAGGTCCGCCTAAAACACATAAGCATGATGAAAATCCGACGCAAGGATTTGGAATTTTTATTGACAAAAGATTAGCGGTGTATTATACTTTTGAATCAAATCCAAGTGATGGCTGGGCTGATCCTGATGTTCATAAAGATCCACAAAATAAAAGGGAAGAAGCGCTTAAGTTTGGAACCAACATAGTACTTTGGCCATTATCTAATTAATTCATTTTGAAAATGGGAATCGAATCAGCATATAACGAAATTATTAAGAAGCTCGATCTTTTTAGTAGAAAAGAGTTCAAGGTTCTTGCAATGTTGGGAATTCAAATAGCATTTCTTTTAGCGCTGTCCGCCTTTTTTGTTTTTACATTAATTGAAGTCGCAGCGAATTCAAGTTTAATCGTTCGTACAATATTTTTTATTGTGTTCTTGGCCATAGCAATTGTATCATTTATTTTTCTCCTCGGTATTCCCTTGTTAAAATATTTAAAGGTATTTGGAAAAACCGACTACGATAAAGTTGCAAAAAAAGTTGGCGAAAAATTTCCCGAAGTTAAAGATGAATTGCTCAATGCGCTTCAATTGACTTCGCTGCAAGATAAGAACTTATACTCATCAAATTTGATCACTGCCTCATTCATTCGAACTTATGAGAAGGTTAAAACCATCAATTTCAATTCTGCAATTAAATTTGATAAAGCAAAGCGACTTCTTGTTTATGTTGCCGGCACTTCAGTTTTTATAGTTATGCTTTACCTTACGATTCCTGGTTTGAGAGCAGCATCTTATAGGTTGGTAAACTTTAATAAAGAATTTGTCACTCCACCCAAATTTACTTTTGAAGTTTTTCCCGGAAACACTCAAGTTACTAAAGGACAGAATGTACAAATAAGAATTCGAGTTAATGGTAAAAAACCAAATGATGTTTTCCTCGCTGTAAAAAATGTTGATCAAACTAACTTCGATTTAGAAAAATTAACAGCCGACTCATTGGGCAGCTATAATTTTGAGCGTCTTTCTATCAGAAACACTTTTAACTACTATGCCACGGCAGAAAATATATCCAGTGATGAATTCAAGATTGAAGTGATTGACAGACCAATAATTAAAAGTTTAGACTTATCTATCAACTCACCGAATTATTCTAAAATTCCAACAGTTCAGCAAAAGAATAATGGCAATATCACTGCTCTTCTTGGCAGTGCAGTTAATCTTGAAGTCAGTTCATCGAAAGAACTGTCAAAAGCAAAATTGTTATTTGGTGATTCCACTTCATTGGAGCTGAATACCGCTTCATCAAAATCAAATGTAAGCTTTAAAGTTAAGAAAGATAATAGCTATCAGATCATTCTTTTTGATGAAAAGAGAAATCAAAACATTTCCCCAATTACTTATTCTATCAAAACACTTTATGATGCTTATCCTTCAATTGAGATTATTACACCAAATCGTGACGTGGCGCTTGCTAATGATAATCGTCTTCCAATCCTCGTAAAAGTAGCTGATGATTATGGCTTCACGAAACTTATGCTGAATTATAGATTGTCTGCATCGAGATATGAACCCGAACAAACACAATTTAGTTCGATTGAAATTCCAATCAACAAAATTGAGATGGAGATTGATGCTGCCTATGTTTGGAATCTATCGAGATTGAGTCTTGGTGTAGATGATGTTGT
>DAIMIJ010000259.1:0-2656 GCA_036722835.1 Ignavibacteriaceae bacterium
AGTATTCCTAATACTTCACCTTCAATAAAAAGAACATGAGCAGGAATAATTTTTAATGTCTGGAACATAAACATGAAATACCATTCGGGTTTAATGCCTGCAGGTGCGGAGGCAAATGGATCAGCTTTTAAACCAAGTTCCCATGGAAATATCAAGGCAAGAAATAAAAGAATATTGAAAACGATCAGCCAGATCAGAGCATCTTTAAGAGCAAAGTTGGGGAAGAACGGAGTGTATTTTTTATTTTCTGCGGGTAGTTTCTTAAAGCTATCTGGCTCATGCATGCCCTGTTTTTGAACAAAGAAAAGATGAAATACTAACATGAAAGTAAATAACAGAGGAAGAATTGCAACGTGAATACCATAAAACCGTGATAATGTAGCACCGCTTACATCATCGCCGCCTCTTAAAACATCTTTAATAGTGTCGCCAATTATAGGTACAGCACCGGCAATATCGGTTCCAACTTTAGTTGCAAAAAATGCCAGTTCATTCCAGGGCAATAGATATCCGCTGAAGCCAAATCCTAATGCTAAAGTTAAAAGCAAGAAACCCGTCACCCAAGTAAGTTCTCGTGGTTTTTGATATGCTTTTGTAAAATATACACTGAACATATGAGCGAATGTAAAGAAAATCATTAGATTGGCAGACCAACTGTGCACATTACGGATCAACCAACCGAAATTAACATCAGTTAGAATAAAACGAACACTCTCGTAAGCACTGTCCTCGCCTGGTTTATAATACATAAGCAATAGGATACCGGTTATTACCTGAACTATGAAAAGGAATAAGCTTATTCCACCCAAATAATAAAATAGCGAATGTTTATGAACAGGAACTTTTTTATGTTCTATGAAATTTTTTATCGGAGAGATGTTGTAACGGGTATCTACCCAGTTTACTAATTTCGAAAATGATTTGTTGAACATTTATTCCTATTTAAATTAAGCTTTCTTAGTTATAATGATTTCATCGTTCAATACATTAACCTCATAATTTTCCAAAGGTCTGGGCGGAGGACCCGAAACATTCCTACCATTAAGGTCATAAGTTCCGTTGTGGCAGGCGCACCAAATTTGCTTTGTATCTTTTTTGTATTGAACTATGCAATCAAGATGGGTGCAAGTTGCAGATAAAGCGACAAATTTTCCTTCTTCAGTCTTTATCAATACAACTGGCTGCCTTCCAAACTTTATAATTTGAGAGCTGTTACTCGGAAATTCAGTTGCTTTACCCGCTTTAACTGAGCTTACCGCAACTTTAGTTGATTTAGGTGGTTTCAAATAAGATAAGACGGGATAGACCAACAATGACAGCCCGCCTAATCCGCCAATTCCTAATAATGTGTTTAAAAATTTTCTTCTATTTAAATCCATTATTTTCCTTAGTGTTAAATACTTTATTAACCAAAAAAATATTGATGATTTTAAAAATCTTTGTTAATCGAGCTTAATAATTATTTTTTTACTTTAGGATTAGTGTGTACAATTTTTGCCCACATGGTTTTAAATTCAAAACCTTTAAAAAATGGACTTTTATCATTATGACATTTTTTGCAAAGTTCTTCGGGATTTTTATAAAGCATTAATCCTTTTTCAACGGCGAGTTTTTTATCCTGCATAACATTCTTTGATTTATATTCAGAGCCAGGCCCATGACAAGTTTCGCACTGAACTCCATCTTCGACCTTAAAATTTTTATTGAGTAAAGATGCATCCAGATCGTATCCTACCGTATGGCATTTCAGGCATTCCTTGGTTTCAACAGCTTTCGTCTTAAATCCTTTATCTTTTGCAACTTTATCTGCTTTTTCAGTTTGTAAAGTCTTGTATGCTTGTGAATGTTTACTATCCTGCCATATTTTATACTGGTTACCAACGTCATCTTTTTTATGGCACATACCACAAGTTTTAGTTCCGACATATTTAGCATCCATGCTGTACGTGGAATTAGAAACACCAAATGCTAAGAAGCTTAGTCCAAAGCAAGCAATCACAAAAACCTTATAAGACATTTTATCCTCCTTGTTATTATCTGTAATTTTTTTCAAAAAATAATATTTATAAAATTTAATCACTTTAAATTACTCAAATTAATTTTCGATTTGAAAATACTTTAAAAAATCAGCCGGATTTATTGTCCGGCTGATAATTTAATCAGAACAATTTACGGCAATCTATTTAACCAAAATCATCTTTCTAATTTCAGTAAAGTTTCCTGCCGTCATTTTATAAAAATAAATTCCTGAAGTGATATTGGCAGCATTAAAATTGACCGAGTAATTTCCCGCATTCATTTGCTCGTTTACCAGAGCGGTAATTTTTTGTCCGATTGAGTTGTAAACATCAATTGAAACAAAACTTGATTGAGGAACCGAGAAACTAATTTTTGTTGATGGATTGAAAGGGTTAGGATAATTTTGTTCAAGAGAATATTTTGAAGCAAAATTAACATCAACGTTAACTTCGCTGCTATATGCAAATGAACCATCGAAGTCAATCTGTTTCAAACGGTAAATATATTTTCCTGCATTTAGAAGTTTATCAGTGAAAGCATATTGATTTGGAGAAGTTGTCGTTCCGTGTCCGGAAACAGAACCAATGGTCACGAAATTATTTGAGCCGAATTTTCTCTGCACTTCAAATCCTTGATT
>DAIMIJ010000260.1:0-2633 GCA_036722835.1 Ignavibacteriaceae bacterium
GATTATTCTAAGGAATTAAAACCTCTTGTGGATAAATACAACGAGGTCTGGCAAACCGGAAACGTATCTGATCTTGATGCGATTATGGATCCTAATTTTGTCAGACATTCCGACCCGGGTACTTCTGCTGAAGGAATGATCAATCTGAAAAAAGTAATTAATGAATTTAAGACGGCTTATCCGGATGTCAAATTAGTTTCGGAGGAGGAGATTTACTCCGAAAATACATTCGCAGGACGCTGGTCAATAACAGCTACAAATACTGGCCCTGGAACAATGCCTCCCACCGGAAAGTCAGTCAAGTTCTGGGGTATAAACATTATTCACTTTCAAAATGGAAAGATAGTTGAAGAATGGGATGGATTCGATAACCTTCCGTTGATGGAGCAGCTTGGATTTATGATGATGCCTGCATCTGAAACAAAGAAATAAAAATAGTGAGCAATCAGAAATTACTTGATGCTTCAATAAATGTATTCTTAAACAATCTTAAAGGAGTTAGTGTAATGAAAAAGTTACTTTCCATTATCGTTGTATTATTTGCAGTGATAATTTTATCAGGATTTAGCTTTGCTCAAGAAGGCAATTACTACACTGTTACCACCTGGAAAATATCAATTCCGGCAGGCGGCAGCGATGCGGAGCTAAATAAAATAATGAAGGAATTTTATGATAAGGTCGCTTCTAAAAATGGTATAGTAGTAAACGAAAAGGTGCTGCAAGGCAGCAGCATCTCAGATATGCGCGATTGGGTGTTCATAGCCGAATATGCTAATCGGAACAGCATCAAAACAGTAAGTGATATAAAGAAGATTACGTCTGTTGATGCTGATTATCGAAATAGAGAAGAACGGGAGAGGTTTCGAGATACTTTCTGGGAATTTGCCGAAATCTATTCGGATGATATTTTTATGGAATAACCGGGACTTAAGAAATAATTCATAACGTATTATTAAAAAAATAAATCTACTCATTAACAATCTAAGAAGGAGCTAGTGCTATGAAGTACTTAATTATGTATTCTTTTCTCTTGCTGTTTTTCTTTTCTCCAGGCAGTCAGATGCTTGCACAACCTGCACAGGGCAATGCAGTTCTTATTCAAAATCTTGAAGCAGCTTTTCTTGAAAATGGAAGTATGGCTGAGTTTGATTCGCTCACGCAGCAATTCCAGGAAAATGTCTGGGATAAAAATCCATTTGTGATTAGTCATAAGTCAGTTCGACATTGGTGGGGAAATAATAACAGGGATATAATTGAGATAACAGAAATAAGATCTTGGGAAGATATACCAAAAGCCATGCAAAAGAATAATGAACTTTTCGAAGAGGTATGGTCATCAAAAGAAGCTCGAGATCAATTTAATAAAGCTTATGATAAATATTTCACCGGTAAGCACTCAGATGAAATCTACAGAGAAGTTAAGTTTAATTATAAACACTGATATTAAATTTCTTTGTGAAGACAAGTTAAAAATTCTGAAACTATTGTCTTCAGAGTAATCATGCTGTGGGCTATTGCTAATTTGTTAGCTCATCAGCGAATAATCATAATTTATAACAAAAAAAAGGAGCTAGTGCTATGAAACAATTAATTAACACAATTCTAAAAGCAGGTTCATTGTTTTTAATAATAACATTTGTCTTTGCAACTGGATGCCAGGAGCAAAAAGATTATTCTAAAGAATTAAAACCTCTCGTGGATAAATATAGTGAAGCCTGGCAAACCGGAAATGTAGATGGATTAGAGGCAATTTTTGATCCGAATTTTGTAAGGCATGCCGACAAAGGTTCATCTGCTAATGGATTGGAAAATCTGAAAAAGGTAATTGCTGCATTCAAAGCTGCCTATCCGGATCTTAAATTAGTTTTTACTCACGAGTTTTATGCTGAAAACCAATATGCAGGACACTGGTCATTTACCGGAACAAATACTGGTCCTGGCGAAATACCTCCAACCGGAAAATCTGTTTCGCAGTGGGGAATAAATATAATTCACTTCAAAGATGGAAAAATAGTTGAAGAATGGGATGGATTTGATAACGTGCCATTATTAGAACAGCTTGGATATACAATGACACCTCCATCAAGTAAGAAGTAATGAAGAATTGAAGATCAACTAACTAAATATTTTCATTAACAAACAAAAAGGAGTACAGTCATGTTTATCGTTGTTCAACATCAGATTTCCAACCCCAAAAAATTCTGGGAAGAGGCACTTGCAGCTACAGCTAATTTACCGGCAGAAATGAAAGTACATTCTACATTTCCAAATTCTGACGGCACCAAAGCAGTATGCATTTGGGAAGCGGGTGATATAAATGCAGTAAGGGATGCCATTGAAAATTCTGTAGGGCAATTCAGCAGCAACGAATATTTCGCTGTTGAAGAAAAAAATGCCATGGGTTTACCTAAATAAAAGATTCGGTCAGGTAGGAGCGATTCAATAATTGCTTCTTCCACTTGTAAAAATTTCTTTCAACAAAACAAAAAGGAGTTAGTGCTATGAAACAATTGAATTTAATAATCACTGTAATATTTGCAGTGATAATCTTATCGGGATACGGCTTTGCACAAGATGCTGTAAAAGTTGATCCTAAACATTACAAAGTCGAATTTGAAAATGATCAAGTTCGC
>DAIMIJ010000261.1:0-2607 GCA_036722835.1 Ignavibacteriaceae bacterium
CGGTCTTTAATTCCAAACGCTGCACCGATGGATGCCGGAACAGAAAAACCCATCGTTCCTAATCCGCCGCTGGTCAAATGAGAACGGGGATACACAAATTTGTAATGCTGTGCTATCCACATTTGATGCTGCCCGACATCAGAAACGATTATTGCTTCACCTTTTGTTTTCTCAGAAATTTTTTCAATAACAAATTGTGTTCTCAACTTTCCGTCATTTGCATCGAGTTCAAAGGGACATTCCTTTTTCCATTTTTCAATTTGTTTCCACCAATCTGAAAGATCCGGATGCTCATCCATCTCAGATGCTAATTCAGCAATTACGTGCTTAACATCGCCGACAATCGGTAAATCAACAATAATGTTTTTATCAATTGCAGTCGGATCAACATCAACGTGAATTTTAAAGGACTTTAACGAGAAGGTTTCAACTTTTCCGGTAACACGATCATCAAACCGCGCCCCTAATGCAATAAGTAAATCGCAGCTATTAACTGCTTGATTTGCCCAATAGGTTCCGTGCATTCCAAGCATACCGAGAGCAAGTTCGTCTGTTCCCGGGAAAGCTCCTAAACCTTGGAGCGTCATGGTAACAGGTAAATTATTTTCTTTTGCAAGAAGATAGAGTTCACGGGTTCCTCCGGACATAATCACTCCGCCGCCAACATAGAGTAACGGTCTCTTCGCTTTTTTCAACATCTCGGCAGCTTTTTTAATTTGAATCTGATGTCCAATGAAGGTTGGTTTATACCCGCGTATTTCAACTTTTTCAGGATATTCAAATTCACAAACCGAATTGATTACATCTTTCGGAAGATCAACAAGCACAGGTCCCGGTCTTCCGGTTGAAGCGATAAAAAATGCCTTGCGAATTGTCCCGGCTAATTCTTTTACGTCCCGCACAAGAAAATTATGTTTGGTGATTGGTCTGGATATTCCCATAATATCGGCTTCCTGAAAAGCATCGTTGCCGATTAATTTTGTTGGTACCTGCCCGGTAAACACTACGATAGGAATTGAATCCATGTAAGCATCGGCAATACCTGTAACGGTATTAGTTGCACCGGGTCCTGAAGTAACAAGAACTACTCCAACTTTTCCGGTTGCTTTTGCATATCCTTCGGCAGCGTGGGTTGCGCCTTGTTCGTGGCGGGTTAAAATATGCTGAAGGAAATCTACATCATAGAGTTTCTCATAGAGTTTGAGTACAGCTCCACCGGGATAGCCAAAAATATATTCGACTTTTTCTTTGCGTAAACATTCAAAGAAAATGTCAGCTCCGCTGATTTTTTGTCTGGTTTCTTTCATAAGGTATCCTCTCTGAGTTCTTTGTATTGGTTATTTTAAAATTGCCCCGGTGTTAGCTGAAGTAACCATTCTCGAATATCTGGCTAAATAACCTTTTTTAATTTTCGGTTCGAATTTTGGAAGCACCGATAACCGTTTTTGTATTTCTTCTTCAGATAAATTTACGTTTAACATTCTGTTCGCAATATCAACTGTGATCAAGTCACCTTCAATTAGAGCAGCGATTGGTCCGCGTTCTGCTGCTTCAGGAGAAACATGTCCTATGCAGGCTCCGCGAGTTCCTCCGGAAAATCTTCCGTCGGTTATCAATGCAACTTTATCTCCTAAACCCATTCCCATAATTGCGGAAGTTGGAGAGAGCATTTCCGGCATTCCCGGTCCTCCTTTTGGACCTTCATAACGAATTACTACAACATCACCAGCTTGAACTTTTCCGGCTAAAATATTTTCCATCGCTTCGTCTTGCGAATTATAAATTCTTGCGGGACCTGTGTGCTTCATCATTTTAGAGTCAACGGCTCCGGTTTTTACAACTGAGCCAAGCGGAGCTAAATTTCCGAAAAGAATTGCAAGTCCGCCGGTTTTTGAATAGGGATTTTCAACCGACCGGATAACGGAAGAATTTTTTATTTCCGCATTAGCGATATTTTCACCAAGAGTTTTTCCGGTTACTGTCAGTCTAGTCAAATCAAGAATTCCTTTGACTTTAGAAATTTCATTTAAGATAGCAGAAATTCCCCCGGCTGCATCAACGTCTTCCATGTGAACATCTTTTGTTGCAGGACTAACTTTGCAGATGTAAGGAACTTTTTCTGAAAGTTTATTGAGTTCTGTTAATTTAAAATCTATTTCCGCTTCATTTGCAATTGCCATCGTATGAAGGACGGTGTTGGTGCTTCCGCCCATTGCCATATCGAGAACTAAGGCATTCATTATAGATTCTTTTGTAATTATATCTTTTGGTTTAATATCTTTTTCAATTAAAGAAAGAATTTGCTTCGCCGCTTTTTTTGCCAATTCATGGCGAAGAGGATCAACTGCGAGGATTGTACCGTTGCCGGGGAGAGCCATTCCGAGAGCTTCCATCAAGCAGTTCATCGAATTGGCTGTAAACATTCCGGAACAGGAACCACATGTAGGACAGCCGTAATTTTCTAATTCAGCTAATTGTTCGTCATTTATTTTTCCGGATTGATATTCACCAACGCCTTCAAATACTGAAATGAGATCAACTTTTTTACCGGAAGGAGTTCTGCCAGCTTTCATTGGTCCACCCGAAATAAAAATTGTCGGGATGTTT
>DAIMIJ010000262.1:0-2596 GCA_036722835.1 Ignavibacteriaceae bacterium
TTAATTAATTGGAGAATTGACTTCATC
The DNA here is from genome assembly GCA_036722835.1 of Ignavibacteriaceae bacterium. Classification (GTDB taxonomy): domain Bacteria; phylum Bacteroidota; class Ignavibacteria; order Ignavibacteriales; family Ignavibacteriaceae; genus XYD12-FULL-36-8. The sequence goes on from DAIMIJ010000262.1 coordinate 28, forward strand.
TTTTTTAGAAACTTTATCAATAACCAACATCAGCGAATAAAGTACAACAAAGTAAGCGCTGCTGTTTTGTCCAACTAACTGTGATGAGAAGAAAGAAATGATCCAGAAAGAAATTCCGCTTATGGTTATACCTAATGAAAAAATTCTGTAATCGGAATTACTACTTTTAGATAAGAGATTTGATAAATTTTTAAAGAATTGGTAATAAATCAAAATAACAAGTAACAGTCCAATCAATCCCTGTGTCATAAATGATTCAATGTATTCCGATTCCCAGCTCGTATAGAGAGAATTTGGAAAAAGTATAACTCTGCTGTTCAAGCCATGTCCAAAGAAAATATTTTTCCATCCGATTTTAAGGTCAGAAGTAAAAGTTTTATATGCATCAAAATATATTTCTGTTCTGCCGCTTGAAATATCCGGATTACTGAAAATCACCAACGGATTAAATCTTGCATCGGAAGAAGTGAAAAGTAAAATTGTAATGACAAATAAAATTAACATTGATGTTAATAAAATTTTCTTCTTGGATTTCCTTGAAATCTTCCATTGAAAAAGTAAATAGCATAAAACCGCTAACGAACCAAATATAATTCCTAAAAGAGCGCTTCTTGTAAACGTAAGCCACAACGCAATGGCTTGAACAACAACAGAAATATAAGTGAAATACTTCCAGAAATTATTCGAATAAAAAATATGTGCAAAGGTAATTGGAATACTGAATGCCAAAAGACTTGCTAAAGTATAATATCCCGCAAAAAATCCGAATGCTCTTTCTGCTCCATTAAGAAATCGGAATATTCCTAAAGCAGCTGTTACCAAAGCAGATACCGTGAATATTTTTCCAAAGAGTTCAACCGTAACAAGTTCATCCTTCTCAGCTATGTATGTAAGTGGAATAATTGTTAATAATATTGAATGACGGATTATATTCTTAAATGCTATTGATGGAATTGGTGAAATGAAAATTGAAACGATTCCCGAAAAGAATAAAGCAAGAATCAGTTTTTCAATTGTAGTTAATTTATTCTCAAATAACTTCTTTAGCGAAAAGTATATTATGAGAGGAAGAAATAATCCAGTAGCAATTTGCAAAACTGCGCTTGAAAAAAATATACCTACCAGAAAAAGTAAGGAGATAACCCTAAGAGGATTTTTTATATAAGGTAAATTATACTTCAATTAGAAATTGAAAACGATAAAAGTTTTGTTTAATGTTTTGACCAAATAAGTAACTTAACTCAAGTTGATCACTTATCTTTATAAACCATTGTACAGAGGACTGAGGCTGTGCGATAATTATCGTTTTTTGGTAGTCGCAGACTTTACGTCTGCGCTTTTATCAAATTTTCGCAACCATAAAGGTTGCGACTACCTATTTTTACGCAGTCTCGACCCCTTTAGAGAAACAGTTCATACAATACTGTTTTACCCATTCTCCATGGGATTAATCCCATGCAGAACCGAATACAAAAACCTAAAATAACAACCGTTTTATCTGTGCACCGAAAGTGTAACGGTTTTTATTCATAGACGATCCACTTGAGTAAGTTAATAATAAAACCCAAGCAATCTTTCAAATCTATCGGAAATTTCAAAAATATTTATTCAATCCATAAGGAGTAAAATGTTGCGCTGATTTCCTTACCTGAGCAAACAACTCTAAATTTTTCTCCGGTCTCTTCTGCAACTCATGATAAAGATGATACTGAATTGCAATATTATTCAGAGTTTTAATCTTAATGCCTAATAATTCCAATCTAAATTGAATGTCGCTGTCTTCACCTATTGAAGGGGCTTGATATCTTTCATCAAAACCATTTATTTTTTTAATATCTGCTTTATGAATTGAAAGATTGCATCCAAGTAAGCCCCGCTTCTTTTTATTAAAATACTTTCTTAAAACCTCATTCTCTAAATAAATTCCTTTCTCTACATATGTTGACCTACCAATCAATCCATCCATAATTAATGAAACCATATTATTTTCTAAAAATCCTTCCTTCACCGATGAATATGTCAGCTTATTGGTTATCTGCTTGGAAAGGTTTACTCTTCTTCCAGTTAAGCATTGTCCCGATGAACGATTTTTATAATGTTCATTAATAAAATTACGGTGCGGAATACAATCACCATCAATAAAAATTAAGTAGTCGGCAGAGGAAACCCGGATTGCAGAATTAAGGATACTATTTTTTCTAAATCCTTTATCTTCCTGCCAAACATGAATGAAAGGAAATGAAATTTGTTTAGATAAAGATTCAATTTCGCTGATGACATTTTGGTTCGATCCATCATCAGCCAATATTATCTCGAAATTGCGAAACGTTTGTCGCTCGAGTCCTGCAAGCACTAATTTGAGATAATCAATTCTATTATAGAAAGAAATTATTAATGAACAATCAATCATACCGTCTCAATCTCCACTTATAGATTTGTGCTCTCATCTTTTCTTTCGTTTTGATAATCCTGGATTAGTAAATTTTGTGCAGCTAAAATAACTTGAAATAGTGATAAATGCTTTACTTCAGGTTAATTCAAATTATATTTTGTTGTGTTTAACTGCTTT
>DAIMIJ010000263.1:0-2585 GCA_036722835.1 Ignavibacteriaceae bacterium
ACTAATCTCAGGTTCGGATAGTCCCTTCTAAAATAACTGACGAAGAAATTTTTGATCATAGGATCGTCAATATTTTGTGAGAGATCCAGAGAAACTCTCCCTTCCGAAATTACCGCAAGGTGTGCACTGTAAACCTTGAGTTTTTTCAAATCGATGACATGCGAGTATACGTCTCCGCCAGCATTTCCTAAAAAGTAATTTTTTGAATTATAATAGATTAGTTCATTATCATAGTTAGAGAATTTTATTTTATTAACCAGACATTGCACAAATGAACCATTGAGTAACCCTGTTTGATACTTAATTTTAAATTCTCCTTCCATCCAGCTTATCAGGTAAAATTTAATCCCCCATTCATTTTTTTCAGAAACTTCTGCACCTGCCACTATTGATTTTACTGTATCGGTTTCAAAAAAACCAGCACTCGTAAAAGAAATGTTTTCACCGACAAGGTCTTTTGCTGTTTTAAGAACCAGTTGTTCATTCTCAAATAGATTGTGGGGCGGCGGCTCATACGATTTTTTGCAACCACCAATCACAATAAAAAAAACCACCAAAAGCAAACCAATCAAAATTTTATTTGATAACAACTTCGGTTCCCTCTCCGATTACTGAATAAATTTCATCTATGTTTTCATTGCTCATTGCAATAGAGCCGTTTGTCCAGTTATAAACAAATGGAAGATTTTTAAAAATATAATTAAGCTCACCTATACCGTGTATCCCAATATCACCACCGAGAATATTGTGGAACTTTGTACACCCTTCATAATAAAATTGAAATTTAATGTCGTTGTAATCTTTTTGAGAGATCCATCCCTTCCTTAGAGCGTTAGCACCATCTTCAAGATTTGGATAATTTATCTGAAAATATTTATGATATTTATGTGCCGTATAAATCTTACAAATTCTATAAACACCTACCGGGGTAGCTTCATCACCAGCCCTGGTTTTAGCTGTTTGAACCGACTTGCCAAAACTGACTCTGTAATTTTTAATCAAAACACTATCCTCATAAAGACCTAAGGCATAGTTATGTCTATCTACAACTATTTTCGGATTAATAAATTCAGTGAATCCTGCCTTGAGCATCGCTTCAGAAAGAGGTACATCGCGAAGGTTAAGAATAACTCCATAAACCAGCACACCAAAGAAGAAAATAATTATGGCGAATGTTAAATAAATGACATTCCTAAGAACATCTTTATTTATATAGTCCGCAGCTTTAATAGGACCAATTTGAATATTTTTTAGCTTTTCAGAAAACTTCAAGCGTAATTAAAATCTAATGTTAAACATTTAATTCTTATTTAGTTGAATCAAAATTTACTTAAAAATCAACTAATTTATAATTGATTCAGAGAATTGGATGGCAAAATACTTAATCCAAAAAAAGCCCTTCTTTAGAAAATAAAAAAACCCGGTCTTGATTAACCGGGTTATGCAGAAATTTATCTTTTCAGAAATTAAACTTCCATTATTTCTTTCTCTTTATGCTTTAATGTATCATCAATTAATTTAATATGATCGTCAGTCAATTTTTGCACTTCGGTTTCGGTATTGTGAAGCTGATCTTCTGTAATTTTTTTGTCCTTCTGTTCTCTCTTTAAATGATCATTAGTATCACGTCTTACATTTCTTATAGCGACTTTTGCCTCTTCACCGAATTTTCTAACAAGCTTTACAAGTTCTTTTCTTCTTTCTTCATTCAAAGGAGGAATAGGAATTTTAAGATTTGTTCCATCGCTTATTGGATTCAATCCTAAATTAGCTTCCAGTATAGCTTTATCAATTATCTGAACCATCTGCTTTTCCCATGGAGTTATAGCAAGAGTATGAGCATCCAAAACAGAAACGTTACCAACCTGGTTTAAAGGAACCATGTTGCCATAATAGTCCACTTTTATGCTGTCAAGCAAAACAGTTGTAGCTTTGCCGGTTCTTATTTTGGCAAGCTCGCTGCGAAGTGTTTCAATTGTTTTGTCCATTCTGCCTTTGGCATCTTTTATTAATTGATGCATAACTACCTCAGTTTGTTGTTAAACTTCTTTAGTAATTTTTTCGCCGTTATTAATAAGAGTACCAACTTCTTCGCCCATTACAAGCTTGAGTAAATTATCCTTTACATCCATATTAAATACAATCATCGGAAGATTATTTTCCTGGCAAAGGCTCACTGCCGTCAAATCCATAATACGAAGGTTTTTCTTTAAGACATCCAGGTATGAAATATTTTCAAACCTGAATGCATTCGGATTTTTTTCAGGATCACTGTCAAAAACTCCATCCACCCTGGTTCCTTTAACAATAACATCGGCATTGATTTCAACTGCACGAAGAGAGGCAGCAGTATCTGTGCTGAAGTATGGATGCCCAGTTCCAGCACCGAAGATAACAACTCTTTTTTTCTCAAGATGTCTTATTGCTCTTCTCCGTATGTAAGGTTCTGCAATTGCTTCCATATTTATAGCACTCATCAAACGGGTGAAAATTCCTCTTTTTTCAATTGCATTCTGCAAAGCAAGTGCGTTTATTACAGTCGCAAGCATACCCATTTGATCACCGGTAGCTCTGTCAATACCCTG
>DAIMIJ010000264.1:0-2577 GCA_036722835.1 Ignavibacteriaceae bacterium
ATGAAATCATACGCATTATTCCAAAAAGATTTTCATTCCGAGTTAAGAACTCGCTATGCAATTAATTCGCTTGCGATGTTTATTATTGTTGCAATCAGCGTAATACTATTCTCAATAGGAAATGAAAATATTTCGCCAGGTTTAACCGGTGGATTGTTTTGGGTAGTAATATTTTTCTCGGCAATGTCAGGACTTTCCCGTGCATTTGTAAGTGAAGAAGAAAGAGGAACGTCATTAACATTGCAATTGATTGCTTCGCCGGCAACAGTGTTTACCGGGAAACTATTATTTAACTTGATCCTTGTTTTTCTAATGAACATTGTCATTACCCTGCTTTATTCAATGTTGTTTGCCGAGTTTATCATTCAGAATTATTTATTGTTCTTTTTGACTTTTGTATTCGGCAACATTGGTATTGCAATTTCTTCTACATTAATTGCAGCAATAATTGCCAAAGCAGGATCAAAAGGTACATTGTATCCGGTACTATCTTTTCCGATATTGCTTCCGCTGATTTTAACTTCGGTGAAGCTGACTTCCTTTGCAATTGACGGAGTACCTATTTCCGAAGCATTTTTTGAGTTGGCGATAGTTTTATGTTACGATATAATTATGATTTCAGCGTCTTATATGTTGTTCGATTTTATCTGGAAAGATTAGTATTTTCACAGCCAATATTTAGGAACATATTATGATTTGGAAGATTTTTCTCTTTCTTCTTTTGTGCTTTGTTTCAATTGCGGGTATTGCATTTCCTATAGTTCAATCACCAACAAAATGGTATGAATTTCCATTTATCCTGGGACTTGAACAGAACGCTAAAATAATTTTCTTTCATGTTCCAACTTCATGGCTTACAGTCATTGCATTTCTTATGTCCACAATTTTCAGCATTCAATATCTTAGAAAAAAAAATCTTGATGACGATGCAAAATCTTATGCGGCGGCTCAGCTTGGAATAATATTTTGTATCCTTGCTACAGTAACGGGGTCGGTTTGGTCAAAATTCGCCTGGGGTTCTTTTTGGAGTTGGGATCCAAGGCAAACAAGCATCTTTGCCTTGTTACTAATTTACGGAGCTTGGTTTGCTCTCCGTTCGGCAATTGAATCTGAAGATAAAAGAGCAACTCTTTCAGCGGTCTATTCTATAATTGCATTTTTGACTGTTCCATTTTTTATTTTTATTATGCCGAGAATTATGACGGGTCTCCATCCTGGTTCTGCTGATGATACAAACGCCGGTCCTATTGTTGATTTTAAGATGAATTTCAGCATGCAGCTTATCTTTTTCCTATCAATGATTGGATTTACAATACTATATTTTTGGATGTGGAATCTTGGTTATAAATCTATAATTTTAAAAGAAAAAATTAACAGGCAACTAACTCGAGGGTAAAATTGGCAAGTCTTCAGGAATTCTTACAGAACAATGCAATTTATATTGTAATGATTATCGTTCTAATTGTGTGGACAGGAATATTTTTATATTTATTCAATTTGGATAAGAGATTAAAAAACATAGAAAAAGAAATAAGCGGAGATAAAAAATGAAAAACAAATATATTTTTGGTGGGATTATTGTTGCTGTCTTTCTCTTTTTGATGATCTATTTATTAACTCAGAGTAACATTCAGTATGAAAATGATTTTGCAAAAGTGATGGCAAAAGATAAAACTGTAAAAGCAACGGGAAGCTGGGTTAAGGAAAAAAGTTATGAACTGAATAAAGAAAATAAAACCTTCATATTCTACATGGCTGATCAATCTGGTACGCAAATGAAAGTGGTTTATGAAGGAACAATCCCAAATAATTTCGAATCTGCAGTAAGCGTGGTTGTAACAGGAAAATATCAGAACGGCTATTTCCATGCTAAGGATATTCTCACCAAATGTCCGAGCAAATATGAGCAGCAAGATGTAAAATCATCAAGCATGTAATTAAATTACCGCAAATCTATTTTTAAACACTAAAGTTTTATTGAGGAAAACATGGTAGGAAGTATTGTATTATCACTCGCCCTGGCGAGCAGTTTAGTCGCGATGGTAATGTATTTTTTAACTTACAAAGGTTATCAAAATACTCTGAACATAGGAAGAATAGCATATCATTCGATGGCAATGCTTGTAATTGCTGCTTCGGCAATTTTGCTCTATCTTATTCTTAATCATGATTACAGCTATAAATATATTTACAACTATAGCAGCAATAATCTTCCAACCGGAATATTGGCGGCAACATTTTGGGCAGGGCAAGAGGGAAGCTTTATGCTTTGGGTTCTGCTAACTTCAATTGTTGGACTGGTACTTCAAAATTATTCATCAAAGCGCGGTGATCTCGAACCAAGAGTAATGTCTGTGTTTGCATTATCAACATCGTTTTTGCTTGTAATGGTATCGCCATTATTCAAAAATCCTTTTGCGTACATCTGGACTGAGCCGGTGTTTATAGCTGTAAAAGATATTAATACTGTTTTCTTAAACCAACCGTGGGTTCAGAATTTTTTATTCAGCGATAATTCGAGTGGTCAAAATTTTGTTAAGATGGGTCCTGAACTTTATGCCGCATTATCATCTGCCG
>DAIMIJ010000265.1:0-2542 GCA_036722835.1 Ignavibacteriaceae bacterium
CATTGATAATCTTTTCAACTTTAGAATAAGAAAGCGGATACTGTCCGAGCTTTAAAACCGGATAAGGACAAATTCTGTCAGGAAAATTTTCCATCAGATAGTTATAAGCAATTCCGCAGGCAATTATTCCTATAGACAGGTCTTTACCAGCATAATAAATATTGTATTTCGATTTTTCAGAATCATCTTCGATCGAATCTTGAATGGCTAGTAATCCTTTATATCTCTTTCTTGCATTTGAAGGAAGCAGTACAAATTGAATGGGATCTTCAGGATATGTTAAAGGATTCTGTTCCTTAATTTCTTTTGTTTGAATTCCTGCCCGCGAGTGAGAAAGTCGTGCTGTAATTCTAATGAGAATGGGAATTTTAAATTTTTCAGAAAGCTCAAAACCTTCATAAGCCATATCATAAGCTTCCTGCTGGTTCGACGGCTCAAGAATCGGTATCATTGCAAACTTGCCGAAGAAACGAGAGTCTTGTTCATTTTGCGATGAATGCATTGAAGGATCATCAGCAACTGTAACTATCAATCCGCCATTAACTCCGGTAATTGCCGAGTTGATGAAAGCATCAGCAGCAACGTTTAGTCCAACATGCTTCATACAAACCATTGCACGTTTGCCTGCATAGCTCATGCCAAGTGCTGCTTCCATTGCGGTCTTTTCATTTGTTGACCACTGACTGTGCAATTTTCTTTCTGATGCTGTTTTATTATTCTGAATGTATTCGGTTATTTCTGTGGATGGTGTTCCTGGATAAGCATAAACGCCGGACATTCCCCCATCAATTGCACCTTGAGCGATTGCTTCAGCACCGAGTAAAAGAAGTTTATGCATTTTTTCTCCCTTTCGGTTTGAGGAAAATGGAATAAAATTTTCTTGATGCTAAAATAAGGAAATGGTGGTTCAGTTACCTATGAATTAATGCAATAAGATATGATCACAGAATTCAATAGTCAGAAATAAATCGTTTTAAGTTTTAAAGGTTAACCAAAAACTAATAAACAAACAGGTCTGTCAGATTGAGCCTGTCGAAATCTGATTATTGTCTGCAAAGTGTCACTCTTCGACTTACTCAGAGTGACATTACCTCAATCATCTCATTAAATTAAATTACTCCCCAAACGAAATACCGATTGCCCTTGCAGTTCTTACGGCTTGATTATCTGACCGAATGAGTTTCTGCCGTACTATTGCCTCTTCAATTTTTACATTCTTAACTTCAGATCCTTTTAACGCAACCATACGCCCAAATTTTTTTTCTGCGGCAAGTTCAATAGCAAAGGCACCAAACTTTGTTGCAAGAATTCTATCAAAGGGTGTCGGACTCCCGCCGCGCTGTAAATGTCCTAGCACTGTTACGCGGGTTTCGCGCTGTGTATTCTTTTCGATATTGACAGCAACGACTTCCCCGATTCCACCAAGCCGAACGGGATCGGTTCTCTTTTTATCTTTTTCTTTGATAACCATTTCACCATCAATTGGTTTTGCACCTTCGGCAACACAAATAAGACTGAATCTTTTTCCCATCAATTGTCTCTCATGAATTTTTTTATAAATCTTATTCCATGAAAATGGAATCTCAGGAATCAGTATAATATCTGCACCGCCCGATAACCCGCCGTTAAGAGCAATCCAACCGGCATATCTTCCCATTACTTCCACGACCATTACTCTATGATGTGAAGAAGCGGTTGTGTGCAAACGATCTAACGCCATTGAAACAACGTAAACTGCAGAGTAATGTCCAAACGTCATATCGGTTGCATCGAGATCATTATCAATTGTTTTAGGAACACCAATCACATTCATTCCCATTTTGCTGAGCTTATTGCAGATGTGCATGGTACCGTCACCGCCAATTGCAATGATTGCATCAAGTCCCCAAGCATTATAATTTTTTAAAGCATCTTGAGATTTATCAATAATCTCAATCTTACCATTCTTTTCTATTGGCCAATGAAATGGATCTCCCTTGTTTGATGAGCCGAGAATTGTACCGCCTATTGCCAAAATTCCCGATACGTCTTGATTGTTAAGCTCTTTAGCTTTTCCTTCAACAAGCCCTTCGAAGCCATCCAAAATTCCAAAGACGTTCATGCCGTAATCTTGTGCGGGTTTTGTTACACCGCGAATTACAGCATTTAATCCTGGACAATCTCCTCCTCCGGTTATTATTCCAATCCTATTTATTTTTTTTGATGACGCCATTCTGTTTCTCTGTTTTAATTATCTGTTTGTTTTCAATCGAAGAGTATTTTTAAAATGATACTTCACGAAATCGTTAAGTGAATGATCACCAAGCTTGCTCATTATTTTCTCGGCAGCTAACTCAGAAGTCTCCGATGCTCCTTTAGGTAATTCAAATCCGAGTTTTTCTTTTTCATGTTTAAACCAAGAATTGAATCTTTCTCTCGCAAGAATTGAAGCCGCTGCCACAGCCGTGTATCGCTCGGCTTTTGTTACCTGTTGTAAAGAAATATCTTTGCCTTTTTCCTGCAGTGATGTAATCCTCCCATAACTTTTTTAGTACATCGCAGT
>DAIMIJ010000266.1:0-2536 GCA_036722835.1 Ignavibacteriaceae bacterium
TTTAATTTTTCTTATCCTCAATAAATCTTAAGTTTACGATGATTTTATAACAAAATTAATCAACAACTATCCAAAATTAATGTTAAGAAGCATAATTCTTTTTTCACTTATATTTCAATTTTACAGCTTGCTCATCCTTGCGCAGGATTCTACTGCTGTTGATGTTAAACGGACGTATTATCCAAACGGTAACATTAAAACCCAGGGTGATTATTGGAATGGTCAGCTTCATGGTGATTATCTTGAATTCTATCCCAATGGAAAACTTTGGAAAAAGTGGCGTTTCTTTTTCGGTAAGGAAGATGGAATTTCTACATGGTTTTTCGAAGATGGACTTGTTAGTATCGAGTGGAATTATCACAACGGAGTAAAGGAAGGCATATCCAAATGGTATTACGAAACCGGCGAGCTTTGGTCTGAGCAGCTTTATGTGAATGGAAAGCTTGATGGAATTACAAAAACATATTACAAAACGGGTGAGCTTCAAGGTGAGTGGAATTATATCGAAGGGCTTTTGCAAGGTAAGTCAACAACTTTTTATAAATCAGGGAAGCCGGAAGTATCAAGATATTTTGTTGACGGAATTATGCAAGGGAAGACGATTGTGTATCATGAAAATAATATGATAGCATTAGAAGCAAATTTCATTAACGATAAAATTGAAGGCGAAGTTAAGCTTTTCGACGGTGCAGGAAACTTGAGAGTAAAAGATTCTTACAAGAATGGGGAGATAACCAACCGCATCAAGTACGATTATAAAGGTAAATTCGAAGAAGAAGAGAAAACAATAAAAAATTATTATGATAATGGCACTCTCAGAGAAGAAATTTTTCAACGCAATGGCAAAAAACAAGATGAGATGAAAACTTATTATGACAGCGGCTTCCTAAAAGAAGTATGGAATTTTGTAAGCGATACTCTCGATGGGAAATCGTATAAGTATTTTGAGAACGGTGTGCTTCAGTTAGAAATGGATTTTATTAAAGGAGTGCAAAAGGGAATTACAAAGGAATATTTTGAAAACGGCGCAATCAAAGCCGAATATTTTTATGACAATAATGTGAAAGATGGGATAGCTCTCACTTACTACCCAAATGGAATTTTAGAATCCGCAGTAAATTATAGAAATGATGTGCTGAATGGCGAGAGAAAGACTTATCATGAAAATGGTGTTTTGAAATCTTTAGATAATTTAGAGAATGGGAAAATCGTTGGCGCCCGACAAATTTATTACAAGGACGGATCATTATTTCGCGATGAATATTACATAAACGATTTGCTTGAAGGATGGGTAAAAATCTATGGAACAAATGGCAAACTCGCTAAGGAAGAATATTATTCCTCCGGTGTTATTCAAAGATCAAGAGATTATGATGTTAACGGTAATTTAATATCGAGTAAGAGTTATTAATGGAGTAATTGAATGATTAATAAAAAGAAATCAACGGCAAATAAATTCAAAATTGGTCTGATTCAAATCAGCTTGAGTAAAAATCCGAATGACAATCTGGAAAAAGCGGTTACTTGGATTGAGCGAACCGCAAAAAAAGGTGCCAATGTAATTTGTCTTCCTGAATTATTTCGTTCACAATATTTTTGTCAGAAGGAAGACATTGATAATTTCAATCTTGCCGAAACAATTCCAGGTACTTCTACCGAAGTCCTATCTAAAACTTGTAAGAAACTCGGTGTTGTAGTAGTTGCCCCATTATTTGAAAAGCGAGCATCCGGGATTTACCACAACACTGCTGCAATTATAAATGATAAAGGAAAGCTTAAAGGAATTTATCGTAAGATGCACATTCCCGATGACCCATCCTACTATGAAAAATTTTATTTCACTCCCGGTGATTTAGGTTATAAAAGTTTCAAAACTAAATTTGGAAAGATCTCTACTTTGATTTGCTGGGATCAATGGTATCCCGAAGCAGCAAGGTTAACCGCAATGCAAGATCCGTCTGTGATCTTTTATCCTACAGCAATCGGCTGGCATCCTCATGAAAAAAAGAAACATGGCAAAGCTCAAATAGAATCATGGCAAACAATTCAGAGAGGTCATGCTATTGCAAATGGAGTTTATGTTGCAGCAGTGAATCGGATTGGTTTAGAAAAACAGGATGAGAACTCTTCTGCAATTGAGTTTTGGGGATCATCATTCGTTGCAGATCCGCAGGGAAAGATCATTGTACAGGCATCTACAAACAAAGAAGAAATTTTGATTGCCGAAGTTGACTTAGATAGAATAGAATACATTCGCCGCAACTGGCCCTTTTTACGCGATAGACGAATTGATTCGTATGATGGAATAACAAAACGATTTTTAGATTAGGAACTTTAAGAAAGGAAGAAGTCAATAGCACGCAGATGACGCAGATTTAGCAGATGAACGCAGATCTAAAACAGTGAAAATCAGTTATATCTGTGTCATCAGTGTGCCATTAATTTTGTTTTATGGTTAAAATACAACCTCAACACCGCCTCCCAGCCGAGTGGGAAAGTCATGAAGCAACGTGGATTGGCTGGCCTCACAATAAAG
>DAIMIJ010000267.1:0-2472 GCA_036722835.1 Ignavibacteriaceae bacterium
AGAAGCATCTCAACAATTGAATCAATTAAAGCTAAACCAGAAGTTATTCCCGGTTTATTCATTTCGATTGGAGAAAGAAAACTGTATGGATACCATGTGTTGCCTTTTGCTTGAGGTGCAAGATATGCAACTCCATCAAAATTAAATTCGGCAGAGAGTGATAATATATCTTCAGCCGTGGCACCTCTACCATGAATCATGATCATCACTGACTTTGCACTATCCAACTTTGTCCCGGATTGAATTATCGGTTGGTTTTGATGAAGACCATTTGAAATAATATTATGAATTATTTTATTCATTTCTATTGTTTTATTAAACCGTTGAAACGGTTAAGAAAAATATAGTTACTAAATTCTCTTCGGGATTAATCCCGAAGAGAACAGAAAAAAACCGGCTGATGTTCAACCGTTTTAACGGTTTTTGCTGACAGATTAATTCTGTCTCACAAAACTTTTTGTTTTAAGCGGGATAAGAATCTGCTCAATAATTTTTCTTTTCGGCTCATGCCATGCAGGAAGCTTTAATTCTGTACCAAGATTTTCAAAACTTTCATCAATCATAAATCCCGGCGGATCTGTAGCAATCTCAAATAATATTCCTCCTGGTTCACGGAAGTAAATTGAGTGGAAGTAAATTCTATCAACAACTTCGGTAGGATACAATCCTCTCAGTAATATTTTTTCCCTCCAGCTTAGCTGTTCTTCATCGTTGGCAGTCCGCCAAGCTATGTGATGCACTGTCCCGGCACCGCTTATTCCTCGCGGAGTGTTCGTACTTTTAATAATATCTATAAAAACAATACTTTCTTTTTCTCCCAAAGAATATCTTTTAACATTTACCTCAGATGCAATTAACTTAGCGCCCATGACTTGGGTTAGTAAATTTTCGGTCGGATTAGACTCTCTCAAATAGAAAGTTGTACCAAAAAACTTACGAATAGAATGTTCAGCGGGAATTTCACCATTAAACCATCCCATCATTGAATCAGCATTCTTATCAGCCACAATTTCTATTTTCATTCCATCAGGATCTAAAATGCTGATGTACTCATATCCGAACTTATTTTTTGGTCCATCAAAATTTACTGCACGTTCGGCAAGACGATCCGTCCAGTATTGTAACGAGGTTGATGTTACACTAAATGAAACTATGTTTATTTCACCTGTTCCACGCTTCCCTCTTCTTACATCGGGAAATGGGAAGAATGTCAGGATTGTTCCTGGTGAACCTATTTCATCACCATAATAAAGATGATAAACGTCAGGTGCATCAAAGTTCACAGTCTTTTTAATAAAACGCATTCCGAGCGTTTGAGTGTAAAAATCGTAATTGACTTGCGGATCACTCGCCATTACTGTTATGTGATGTATTCCGTTTATTTCTTTTTCCATTTAACTTTTTCCTATCCTCGCATTTTGTCGAGAAGCTGATTTACAGTTCTGGCTTCACTTAAATTTAATTTTTTAAACGCCTGATCAATCTCATCATCATGCTTATCAATTTCTTCCAATACTTTCAGTCCTTTTTCCGTAATCACAACTTCAACTCTTCTTCTGTCATCGGGACAAATTTTTCTGTCAACCAAATCTTTTTGCTTTAACCTCTCAACAAGTCGGGATGCATCGGACATTTTATCAAGCATTCTTTCCTTTAGTAAATTTACCGAAGCCGAATTAGGATACTGCCCTCGAAGTATTCTCAGAATATTATACTGCGCGGCTGTAATCCCTCTTTTCTTTAAGAATGAAGCGTGGTGATTAATAAGCCAGCCGTGTGTATAAAGAATATTCACGGCAAGCTTATGATATTCATTCCTGAATTTCTTTTGCTTTATTTCTTCTTCGAGTTTCATTTATGATTTTCTTAAAATCTCTAAATTGATTATCAATTCAACTTCTTTGCCGGCAATTAGTCCGCCGGTTTCAATTGTTTTACTCCACTTAAGATTATAATCGAATCGATTAACTTCACCGGTAATTTTGAATCCGGCTCTCGTATTCCCGAAACCATCTTTAATAATTCCATTAAGCTTTACATCAAGCTCAATTTCCTTAGTTACATCACGAATTGTAAAATCCCCGACAAGCTTATATTTGTCCTCGCCTACTTTTTTAATTAATTTACTCTTGAAAATCAACTGTGGATATTTTTCCGCATTAAAAAAATCATCCGAGCGAAGATGATTATCTCTTTTTTCATTATCAGTAAAAATACTGTTTGTGTTTATTGTAAAATCGATGCCGGCGGTTGAAAAGTCATCATCTTTCGAGGTAATCTTTGCATCATAATCTTTGAAAAACCCTTCAACGCTGGTAATTACCATGTGCGTAATACTAAACCCAACTTTTGTGTGGGCCTTGTCCATGGTCCATGTAGTTTGTGAAAATAGTGATATTGATACCAAGACCAGTATAGCTGCGAGAAATTTAAGATTGCGCATTTTACGCTCCTTTATTTTAGTTTGTATAT
>DAIMIJ010000268.1:0-2367 GCA_036722835.1 Ignavibacteriaceae bacterium
CCAAATCAGCTAAGGAATTAGGAGTAGATCCTTCTACGCTTTGGAGGAAGATGAAGAAACTTGAAATAAACGGCTAACAACTTTTTTATCATTTTAATTGACAGTTTTTACTTAATCGAAATCAACGGGACAATTCATTTTGCGGATAAAATAATAGGCAGTCAAGGTTATTAAAGGGAAAATTATAAAAACACTTTGATAAGAATATTTTGTTATGATCAGACTTATCATTAACGGATAAACTACAGATACAATATTTAGTGAACCAAATATTCCGGTAAACATAACTCGATTTGAATTGCTGCTTATTTCAATTAAAGCTCCATCAATTGCAATTCTGTTTGCACTTATGGCTGCTCCAACTAACAGAAACAATAATGAGAATATTTTCACTGAATTAAGTTGACTTAAAATCAATGCAGAAAATGGAGCAACAGAATACAAGAGTATAGAAATTTTTATCATTCCCTTAAATCCAATTTTCTTAATTAAGTAATGCCAAGATAAATTTGAAAAGATCATTCCAATAATTTGATAAATCCACGTTGAGAGTTTTGAATCTTCACGGAAAGAATTAATCTAGTTGAAGACTTTAATAAACACATCTTGAACAACATCTTCAGCTTCTTCTTTATTGCCGGTCATACGGAAGCAGACACTATAAACCATACGAGAATATAGATCATACACATATTTGTATATAAACTCATCACCGTTTTTAAGATTTTCAAGTATTTGTTTTTCTGCCACTATTTAAGGCATACCCTTTGCGTTTTTTCAAAAACAAAATATTCATTTATGGTGTTAGACATCCGAAAGGCAAAAAACTTGTGCTCAAATTAAAAGAAGATTTTTTGGTTAATTAAACTCGATTCATCCAAGCAAATAAAAAATATAACCTAAAAATGCACCTCCTAGAATAATGTAAGCCGCATTTATTTTTTTTATTGCAAATAAAGCAGCAACACTTAAAAGCGCAATTATCCAGCTTTTCCAATCAACAAGAACCTCACCGCCAAGTTTTATTGCTACCACAAGCATCACGGCGAGTGCACTTACATTAACCGCATCAAGAAACTTAGAGAAGAAATTTGATTTTCTAAGTTTTGGAATCAGGGGATTTAAGATCGCAACAAAAATAAATGAAGGGATTATAATACCAACGGTTGCATATATTGCACCAGGAACTCCTGCGATTTGATATCCGATAAATGTTGCAGATGAAAGAAATGGACCGGGAGTAAACTGTCCAACGGCTATTGCATCCAGGAGTTCCTGTCTTGTCAACCAATTTAATCCCTGAACAAATTCACCATCAAAGTAAGCAACCAGAACATAACCGCTTCCAAACCATACAGCACCAATTTTCAGACAGGTTAAAAATAATGTCATCATTGAAGCTTCTGACTTTTCTGCTGCCTGCCACAGCGAAGGAAGAAAACCGAATGACAAAATTGATAGAAGAGAAACAGAGTTTAGACTATTTTTCTTTTCAGACAGGTAAATAAATACTGCTCCGAAAACTCCCCCGGCGAGAATTGAAAATATCTCATTGACACCGGCTGTATTTACAGAAGCTACCGCAATCCCGACTGCAATTATTTTCCATCCTTTTATTGTTTTAGAGCCAAGCCTGTAAACTGCATTCAATATTACGATAATGACAGCGGGTTTAATTCCATATAAGAATGGCTTAACGTCAGGAAGATTTCCATAGACTGCATAAATGTACGCAAATACGCCGGTTATAAGCACCGCAGGCAAGGTGAAACAAATTCCTGCTGTTATTAAACCGGCTACTCCCGCACAGTGATAACCAGTATGAATTGCCATTTCGGTTGAGTTGGGACCCGGAATCAGGTTTGTTGCACCAACTAAATCCAGGAAGTGCTGATGAGTTATCCACTTACGTTTGGTGACCACTTCATCTTCAAACAGAGCGATGTGTGCAGCTGGACCACCGAAGGTTATCAACCCAAGCTTTAAAAATAAAATTGCAACTTCTTTTAACTCTTTCAATTTTGTTTGCGTGATTTTTTATCGAGGTATGAATCTACTGAATATTTTCCCGCACCTGATAATAACAAGACCACAGAACAAATTAACATAGCCCAGTCTGTTCTTGCTTCGTGTGCCATTTTCCAAAAACCTTGATTTAAAAGAATCGGTATTTTAGTAGAGATGATTGCAACGCTGATGTTTATGATTAATGGTATAGCTGCAATTCTTGTCAAGAAACCAATAAGTATTAGTAATCAAAATACTATTTCTACTGTCCCGACAAAAGGCGCGAAAAACTCAGGTGATGGGATTCCGATTTTAATAAATCTTCCCACACCGAGTTGATCTGGAAATAAAAATTTTTGA
>DAIMIJ010000269.1:0-2339 GCA_036722835.1 Ignavibacteriaceae bacterium
CAGCAGTTGAACAAGCTCTGTACGAAGGAATAAATGTAAACGTGACGCTTCTTTTTTCAATTAAAAGCTATGAAGATGTTGCACATGCATATATAAATGCACTTGAAAGAAGATTCGCCGAAGGAAAATCTGTTGATAAAGTTACTTCTGTTGCGTCGTTCTTCCTTAGCCGAATTGATGTACTTATAGATCAATTGCTGGGACATTTGATAAATCCAGATAAAGATTTTGGTGATTTGCCACGACCCGAACATCTTCTCGGCAAAACTGCGGTTGCAAGTGCTCAGATTGCTTATCAAAGTTTTCTAAAAATTTTCAGCGGTGAACGGTGGGAAAAATTAGCTTCTGCTGGTGCTAAAGTTCAACGGCCGTTGTGGGCAAGTACAAGCACAAAAGATCCTTTATATCTTGATACAAAATATGTGGAACCGCTCATCGGATACAACACGGTTAACACGCTTCCCGAAGTTGCCATTGCTGCATTTGCACATCACGGAAAATTGGAGGAGAACACAATCTTAAAGAATGTTCATGAATCCTATCAAGTATTAGGTGATTTAAAAAAACTTGGAATTGATATTGATTTAGTTACAACTCAACTCACAAATGAGGGAGTTCAAAAATTTATTGAACCATTTGATAAGCTAATGAAAAAATTGGCTCAAGAGAGATTAAGAATTCTTGAAGATAAAATTGGCATACAAAAATTCTTTTATGGCAAATCTGAATCTTCAATTAAAGCTGCTTTGTTTTCTTTAAACGACAAGCAATTCACCCGTAGACTTTTCGCAAAAGATGCATCCATCTGGAAAAATGATCCCAAAGTTTCAGCAGCGATAAAGAATCGTCTCGGCTGGCTCGGAGTAGAAGATTTCATGAATCGAATTGATGAAATAAATGACCTTGTAAAAAATGTTCTTGCAGATAAATATTCGCATGCAGTGCTTCTAGGAATGGGGGGAAGCAGTCTTTGTCCTGAAGTTGCTCTTCAAACTTTTGGAACAAAGAAAGGTTACTTAAAACTTTATGTTCTTGATAACACAAGCCCCGAAGCAGTAAATCATATTGAAACGCAAATCGATCTTACCAAGACTCTTTTTATTGTCGCAAGCAAATCGGGGTCTACGATTGAGTCAACGAGCTTCTATAAATATTTTTATCATCTCTACAAAAAAAATAAAATTGAAAATCCTGGAGAACATTTCATTGCAATTACCGATAACAAGACTTCATTGGAAGAAGAAGCAAGAAATAAAAACTTCCGATATGTTTTCACAAATCCCGGGGACTATGGTGGAAGATATTCCGCGTTATCATTTTTTGGTTTAGTTCCAATGGCGTTGATCGGAATTAATATTAAACAAATTTTGAACAGTGCTTACCGAATGAAACAAAGCTGCAGCCCATTCATTCCATCTGATGTTAATCCTGGAGTAAGTCTGGGAGTATTTCTCGGAATCTGCCAAAAACTTGGGAGAGACAAAGCGACGTTCGCTCTCTCACCATCAATCAAATCATTTGGTCTTTGGGTTGAACAGCTAATCGCGGAAAGTACTGGAAAAGAAGGATTGGGTATTCTTCCTGTTGAAGGAGAAATACTTGGGTCAAAAGAGCAATATGGAAATGATAGAGTTTTTATTCACATGTTCACATCTAAAGATAAAGATACGGCTACAGATAAGAAACTATTAGCATTGGAAAATGCTAGTTTTCCGGTTGCACGAATAAAGCTTCCCGATATTTATGCTTTGGGCGGGGAATTTTTAAGATGGGAAATTGCAACGGCAACTGCTTGTGCAATAACCGGAGTTAATCCTTTTGATGAACCAAACGTTTCTGAAAGTAAAAAGAACACGAGCGATCTTCTAACCGAGTGGAAACAAAAAGGAAGCTTCGCTGAAGAAGTTCCGCTTGTAAAAACAGGTGAACTATCAATCTATGCCGATCAATCTTCACAATTAAAACTATCAGGTCGAAATATCAAAGATGTATTGAATAAGTTTTTCAAGCTTATCGAACCCTTAGATTATATTTCTTTCTTGGCATATTTTCTTCAGACAACGGAAAGAAATAAGTACTTGCAGCAGATTAGAAATAGTTTGAGTAAAAAGTATAAATCAGCAACCACAGTTGGCTACGGCCCTCGTTATCTTCATTCAACAGGGCAACTACATAAAGGCGGGTCAAATTCAGGAGTGTATATTTTATTAACGTCAGATTCAAACCTAAAATTGCCGATTCCTGGTTCCGGTTATGATTTTGCTACTCTTCAGCGAGCACAAGCACTCGGTGATTTTAGATCACTGAACAATAAGCAAAGAAGAGTTATAAGAATTCAC
>DAIMIJ010000270.1:0-2317 GCA_036722835.1 Ignavibacteriaceae bacterium
CCGATGTGGTACAAGGTAATTTATTAAAATTTGTTTCTCGTAAAGAGGATTTTATAAAAGTTGAATTTCCCGATGAACGTATCGCTTTTATTTTGAATGGTCAAGTCCAGGATTATGAAGAGTGGTTAGATGAACGAAATCAGTCTTACGATGCAATTAATTTTACTGCACACATGATGATGGGAATTCCGTATGTGTGGGGAGGAACTTCGATCAAAGGTTTGGATTGCAGCGGATTTACTAAACGGGTATTTCAGTTAAATGGTGTGCAGCTTCCCCGTGATGCCTCACAGCAAGTTCACATTGGTGAGTTAGTTGATACTAAAAATGGATTAGATAATCTTATGCCCGGTGATTTATTATTTTTTGGAAGTATAGATCACATTACAGGCAAAGAAAAAATATTTCATGTTGCAATTTATCTTGGAAATTTGGAATTTATTCATGCTTCCGGAAGAGTACGAATAAACAGTTTTGATAACACAAAAAGTAATTTTGCTGAAGGCAGATTGAAGACTTTTATTAAGGCAAAAAGAGTTTTAGGTTCGCTGGGAAGGAACGATGTAAAACTTATCAAGGATATAAATAAAAATTACAAATAATATGAAACAGAAACGCAGAGATTTTCTAAAAACAACCGGCTTATTAGTTGGAAGTGCTGTTACAGCATCGTACCCGGCAAAATCACTTATTGAAAAATCCAATGGTTTTAAAATGAATGGTAAACTTAAGCTATCTTACAGACCTTATACACTTGAGCTAAAGCACGTTTTTACAATTGCAACTAATTCAAGAACAACTACACCAGTCGTTTTAACAGAAATAGAATATGACGGTATGGTTGGATATGGAGAAGCATCATTACCGCCATACCTCGGTGAATCTCATCAAACGGTAACGGAATTTTTATCAAAAGTTGATCTGAGTAAATACGAAAATGTTTTTGATTTGGAAAATATTTTAAATGACATTGATAAAGTTGCTCCAGGTAACCCGGCTGCAAAAGCTTCTATTGATATTGCCTTGCATGATCTCGTTGGTAAGCTGTTAAATCAGCCGTGGTATAACATTTTGGGATTTGATAAAGAAAAAACTCCTTATACTTCTTTTACAATTGGAATTGACACACCGGATGTGGTTCGAACTAAGGTTAAAGAAGCTGAAGTATATAAAATCTTAAAAGTAAAATTGGGAAGAGAAACCGACAAAGAAATGATTGAAACGATCCGATCAGTTTCTGATACTCCAATAACTGTTGATGTTAACCAAGGCTGGAAGGACAAAAACTTCGCACTAGAAATGATAAACTGGTTAAAGGAAAGAAACGTTTTATTCGTCGAACAGCCAATGCCTAAAACACAAATTGATGACATGGCATGGCTTACAGAAAGAAGTCCGCTTCCTACAATTGGTGATGAATCTGTTCAAAGGTTAGAAGATGTAATAAAAGCTCATGGAGTCTTTTCAGGCATTAACATTAAGCTAATGAAGTGCACCGGCATGAGAGAAGCACATAAAATGATTTTGCTGGCACGTGCGCTTGGAATGAAAGTTATGATTGGATGCATGACTGAAACTTCGTGCGCAATTTCAGCCGCTTCTCATCTATCACCAATGGTAGACTGGGCAGATTTGGATGGTGCTTTGTTAATTAAGAATGATGTTTTTGACGGAACTAAAATAATTGATGGAAAACTTACACTCATGGAACGACCAGGAATTGGAGTTGTTAAAACTTAATAAGGAATTGCAGTTTCAATTATTAAAAAAATATTTTATATTACTCGTAAACAAATAGTGAGGTGAAAATGTCTAAAAATTTTGTATCAAATAAGGATGAAACAGTCAGAATGTTCAAGAGCGACTTCTTTGAAGCTTTCTCTCGAGTTCATTTCACTGTCCCTCTTTATATCTTTTTGCCGATAATTTTATATTTTCTTTATCGATCAATTTGGCTGTTTGAGCTTAATTTTTTAAGTATAATATCTTTAATTATCATTGGTCTTTTTGTTTGGACGCTGACTGAATACACTTTACATCGTTTTGTTTTTCATTTTCAGCCCAAATCACAGTTTGGAAAAAGATTGCATTTCATTTTTCATGGTGTTCATCATGATTACCCCAGTGACACCAAACGTTTGGTAATGCCCCCATCCGTGAGCTTACCGCTGGCTGCACTATTTTATTTTTTATTCAAAGTGATTTTAGGTGTATCATTCGTTGCTCCGTTTTTTGTGGGGTTCTTAATTGGTTATTTGTTTTACGACATAAGTCATTATGCAATTCATCATTTTAATATGCATAGCAAATTATGGCT
>DAIMIJ010000271.1:0-2293 GCA_036722835.1 Ignavibacteriaceae bacterium
GTAAATATTCAATCCTTTTCGGGATGTTCTAATTTTAGTGCGGAAAACAGGAAAACTCCAATATTATATTTGTATCGAAAAGCTAAAGGCGTGTATAATATTTTTGATTATGATGAAATGATTGCAGATTCCTTGGCAAATTGTTGCCACTAATCCGTTAGCTAACGGACACTAATGAACACGAATAATTTTTTAGTGACAATTCGTGGCGGCTTAAAAGTGATTCATAATTTCTGCCAGGTCTTTCGCGATGTTTCGCCGGTCAAATTTTTTCACGAAGGAAATATCAGTTTTAAATTTCGATGCATTCTTAAAAAATTCATGTCCATCCTGTGAATAGCTGAAAAGCATTCCCGCTTTGGCTTCAGATAAAATTTTATTTACTTCCTGGTTATCATCACCAAAAGCAATGATTGGTTTTCCGGTTCGTAAATACTCGAATAATTTTCCCGGTACATGTCTTGGTTCTGAAGCACATACCATCAGATAGCTGGCTTTATTCAGTTCGACTAGCATATCAGAATACTTGAAGAATCCAACATATTCGGTAATCTTATTCAATCCGGCTTCTTTCAAACTGTTTTTAATTTCGGGTGCGACTGTACCAATAAACTCTATTTTAAAATTTCGTCCTTTACCAACCTGCTCACCAATAAATTTCCACAGCGCTTTTGGATTTTGATAATCAAAAATGTTTCCAGCATGAAGAATAACCTCCGAAGGTTCTTTTTCGCTTGGGTTTTGAACTTCCCCTTCCTTCGGAAGAGCTTGTCCCGGTTTATCGGGTGGGTTGGGGGGAAGATTCTCAAAACTCTTTTCATCATATCCCCAGTAAAGAACATTTGATTTATTTTTCAGCCAATCATATTTTTTAACATAATCGTTTTTCATTGTTTCAGTTACAAACACAACTTTTTTAGCGTTGCGCAAAACTCGTTTCTCCAGGTAGTTATCAACCAACAATGTCAGCTTATCTCTTTTAAAATTTTTATAATAAATAATATCTGTCCACGGATCTATAAAAACAGGAATGTGAGGAATGCCGAACATTTTGCTTAACCTTTTTGCAATTAAATGCGAAGTATGCGGCGGACCAATAGAAACTATTGCATCAAAGTAATTTCCCGTGAGAAATTTTCTGCCTTCCATAACAGAAGGAAAGTACCAGCCCATTCTTGAATCGGGAATGAATAAGTTCATCCTAATCCAAATTGCGATTTTGTGTCTTAATCCTTTATTTGTTTGCGAAATTGTTTCGGAAGCAACGAGAGGTTCATTTTTATCTTTACCAAGAAATTTTTTGTAGAAATTAAAAGGTTCAGGGGATTTAGTTTTCAGTACTAACAGTGTTGGATCGATCTCATTCAACAAACTTTCATCTTTTTGTGAAAATGTATCCCCGGCCGCCGTGATAATAGTGGGATGCCAATTATTTTCGGGAAGATATTTTATCATATCAAAGGGCCAATGCAAAGATGCTTTTCCAGAAGGAGGCCAAAAATATGTTACAAATAAGACTTTTTTCATTTTACACCGACAAATCTGATAACGGATGCTTCCCCTTGATGGAATTCACCTTCTGACAATAAAATGTTTTCTTCCAGAAGCAATTCGTGTTTGAATATCGGAAAGTTTTTACGAATTTGTTCAATAGAACAAAGCAAGTCCAAGTCTTGTGGCCCGCCCGAATTTTTGCCAAGCTGATTCTTAGAAAAAAGCTCCAAAATTATTCTTCCGTTTTTTTTCAAAGTATTAGTGAATTTTGTATGCAAGAGTTTACTTTCTTTTTCACTTTCGTTGATATGAAGAAAAACAATTCCTACCGCATCATAAATATTATCCGGGAAATTGTATGAATGAATATCA
Organism: Ignavibacteriaceae bacterium; assembly: GCA_036722835.1. GTDB lineage: Bacteria > Bacteroidota > Ignavibacteria > Ignavibacteriales > Ignavibacteriaceae > XYD12-FULL-36-8. The sequence continues at coordinate 1,867 of DAIMIJ010000271.1, forward strand.
GCAACCTGATAGTTGATTGAAACTTTATTTCGCTCTGCCAGCATTAATGCTTTATCTTTGGCAACGGAGCTTGAATCTATGGCATCAACTTGCCAACCAAGTTTTGCAGCATAAACAGCATTTCTACCTTCGCCCTCACCAACCATGAGAATTTTCCCCGCATTTAATTTTTCAATTTGCTCTTTAAAGAATTGGTTCGGCTGAGTACCGTAGATATAATCTTTAGTTGAGTATCTTTCGTTCCAAAAATTTTTCATTAACATCAGATAATTATTGCTAACCTTACATTACAAAGTTAAAAATAAAATTGAGCTAATTGAAACTAAAATTTCATATTTATTCTTTACCCCACAAAATAAATTTAATACTCAGAAACAATTTGAAAATCAGATCATCTTGAAGAGGTCTCTCAACAAACGATTATATC
>DAIMIJ010000272.1:0-2170 GCA_036722835.1 Ignavibacteriaceae bacterium
ATTATTCAGCAGTTTATCTTAACAGCTTCACCGGTTGGCTCACGAAATATTACCAAACGATATGATTTGGGAATATCTCCTGCAACCGTTAGAAATATTATGTCCGATCTAGAAGAATCCGGCTTTATTGATCATCCTCATACTTCTGCGGGGCGAATTCCGACTGATAAAGGTTACAGGTTTTATGTTGATTCTTTAATGAATGTTCAGAGCATTGATCATAATGAAAAGAATCTTATTGATAAAGAATTTGAAAATAGAATTGATGAAAAAGACGATTTATTGAAAGTGACTTCAAACATCCTTAGCAGAATAACACGACAGCTTGCATGTGTTACCTACCCCAAATTAGAAATGGGCGTTCTTGAAAAGCTTCAGATTTTTTGTTTATCGTCGACTAAAATTCTGGTGGTAATGAGCATCAAAGGCGGGCTTGTAAAAACAATCACTATCGAATTTGCATCTGAGATAAAAGAATCACAAATCAGTGCGGTTCAAAATCTTTTAAATGAAAGATTATCAGGTTTATCATTTAAGGAAATGCGTGAGACTTTTAGCGAGAGGTTCGAAGATGTTGGAGAAGACCAGAAAGCTATCATACGTCTTTTCCTTAAGTCTGCTGATAAAGTATTTAAGGACGTTAGAAGCTCGGACAGTATTTATATAACCGGCGCAAAAAATGTCATTCAACAGCCGGAATTTGATGACCCCGAAAGATTCCAAAGTGTAATTGAGCTTCTTGAAGACAAGGATATTATCGTTCATATTTTGGATAAGACAGAAGACATGAACTCGGATAATGTTTACATTTCAATAGGCAAAGAGAATGAAGATCAAAAGCTTTTGGATTATAGTTTAATTACTAAGGAATATAAAATCGGCGATGTCTCAGGTCATCTTGGAATTATTGGTCCGAAGAGAATGGAATATTCAAAAGTAATTGCTATCGTAGATTACGTTGCAAAAATGCTAACAGAAACATTGAAGAATGAAATAATGAAATAGAGGTAAGAAATGCTAAATTTTAAGAAAGAAAAAGAAAAGTCCAACGAAAAAGAAAAAATTGAAGAAACGAAACCAGAATCTGAACAAACAGCAAACAGCGCCTCGGCGGAAGAACAAACAGTTACAGATCAAGTAAAAGCAGATTTAGAGGAAAAATTAAAATCAGCAGAAAAAGAATTAGAAAATTATAAGGACAGATTTCTAAGAAAAGCAGCCGAGTTTGAAAATTACAAAAGACGTGTTGAGAATGACCAGTTAAATCTGTTTAAATATGCAGCAGAATCTTTGATAATTAAGCTTCTTCCGGTAATAGATGATTTTGAAAGATCTTTAGTTCACTTGAAGGATGCGAAAGATGTTGACAGTATTAAAGACGGAGTTAAGCTAGTATACGATAAACTTATGAAGATGTTAGAAGATCAGGGTGTAAGACCAATTGATGCCGTTGGAAAACCATTTGATGTACATTATCACGAAGCAATCATGCAAAAAAAAGCTGATAACGTTGAACCTCATACCGTGATTGAAGAATTTGAAAAAGGATACCTTTACAAGGATAGAGTTATCAGGCATACGAAAGTTGCTGTAAGTGAAGATAATGCTGAAGAAATAAGTGATTCATCTGAACCAAATGATGAAGAAGAGTTAAACAATAATGAAAGTGAACATGAATGACTAAACGCGATTATTATGAAATACTTGGTGTAGATCGTAATGCCAGCAAAGATGATCTGAAGAAAGCTTACAGAAAGCTTGCAATGCAGTATCATCCCGATAGAAATCCCAATAACAAAGATGCAGAAGAAAAATTTAAAGAAGCAGCCGAAGCTTATGAAGTGCTAAGCAATGATGATAAAAAAGCCCGTTACGATAGATTTGGTCATGAAGGTATGAAATCGAGCGGGTACGGTTCACCGGGATTTACGGACATCAATGATATTTTCTCGCATTTCTCAGATATTTTCGGAGGTGGATCAATATTCGATGATTTTTTTGGCAGCAGCTCACGAGGCAGAGGGCAGAGAAGACGATCTGGTGGAACACCTGGATCAGATTTGCGAGTTACATTAAAATTAACATTGGATGAAATTGCAAAAGGCGCTACTAAAAAAATCAAAATTAAAAAACATATCAAGTGCAATCTATGTAACGGCAGCGGGGCTGA
>DAIMIJ010000273.1:0-2144 GCA_036722835.1 Ignavibacteriaceae bacterium
CGCGAAATCCCCATATCAATTTCATCGGCACCCTGCTCAACGGCAAACTTTACGTCGTTCAATTTAACTTTTAAATTCGATTGTCCGCTCGGGAATGCTGTGGCTACAGAAGCTACTTTGATATCGCTGCCCTGAAGCGCTTTTTTTGCTGTGCCGACATAAGCCGGATAAACACAAACCGCCGCAACCGTTGGAACATCTTTTATCGAATCATGAGGATGCATTGCTTTGTAACAAAGCTGCTTGACTTTGCCCGGAGTATCTTTACCTTCAAGAGTAGTTAAATCAATCATGCTTATGGCAAGCTTGAGTCCTGCAGCTTTAGAAGCCTTTTTAATGCTGCGTGAACAAAATCGTTCAATGCGTTCATTTACGCCGGTCGTGTCATACACCGGCAGGTTATTTAAATTTGGAAGCATTTATTTTGTTTAGATTTCTATGGCTAAAAATTATGTTATAAAATTTCTAAAACAAAACACAATTAATATAAAAAACTCATCGCTGTCCAAAATAAAATTAATATTCAGAAAATATTTGGAAATCAATTCGTGTTGGATAGTTCTCATCAATTTCAAGTTTCTATCTGCCATTAAAACATTTTCTTTTCTCTATTACTTAATTTAAAATATTTCGTTGGTTTGAATGACAACTTCCAGTAACCAACTGTATCTGTCTTTTTATTTTTTAATAAGCTGAGAAGGTTAAGGAGATTTATCTTAGTTTGTTACTAAGGTTAGCTCCCTTAGATATTCAATTCACAAGAACATATTTCTATTTTTAAAACCTTAGTAACCACATATATCATAGTGAAACAAAACCTTCTCAGCTTATTTTTTATAATTGTACCATGATGTATAAAATAATAATACAAAAACTGAGATTTATTTTGGACAGATATGAAAAACCCCTTTTTTAGCCGGTTTACGCAAATCCGCCAGCGGCGGATTAAATATTTTAATCATGTCCTTCAGGGGCTATTGCGCAAGTTAGAAAAAGTCATTGTGAGTTCGTCAGTGGACGAACGAAGCAATCTCAAATTTAGTTCGAATGATTAATTAAAGATTGCCTCATCCCAATAAACCGTTTTGCGAACCGATGAAACTTGGATTCGCATGGTTGAGCATGCAAATCAAATAGGCGCAAATGGATTAGTGGGTGTAAGATATGATACAACGGAACAGATGAGCGGCGTAACGGAAGTGCTGTGCTATGGAACAGCTGTCGTTCTTGAAAAATCTTCGGGATAATTTAACACCGGATGCCGGCAGTTAAATTTCGGATATCGGATTCCCAATACTGGATTGATGGATTTTCACTATTGAATATTACCGGTTTGTTTGATTATTTGGCATTGTTACAGGGTTTGAACTCATAACATCAAGATGATTTCGGTGCCGTATAACTATATAATAATTTCCCGGTGGTAACCCAAATCTAAGAGGGCTTACACCATCTAATCCAACCACGTTACCATATTTATTAAGTAAAGCTGCTCTTTTTGCAATCGTTGATGATGATGTAATTCCAGTTCTTAACTCAACCAATACCCAATCAACCATATCCGGATTATTAATGAAAAAGTTATTTGTTACTTTTTCAACGCCGGTATGATTATAGGGCAAGGAATTATACGGCTGTTCATTTGGCAGGAGTGAATTAAGGTTAGTTGTCATTTGACCGCTGCCGGAGTAAGGGCCTTCCAGAAAAACTTTTAGATCAAGATCAAATCCAAAAGTAAACGAAGCTATTCTTGTTTTCCATGGAGCCGAACCGGTTGTTTGTATGTATTCCGATGTATACCAGAAAGTAGCATCATCAATTGGGTCTATTGACATCATACTGTAATCTCCCCAGCGGCTTGCGCTGTGTGTCTGGGAACCCGTACCGCTGATTATAGTTTGTTCCGCAATCGTCATTTGACCGAGAGGATCGTCTTTCATTCTTCCTGTATATCTTATGGAAGGATAAACCGAAGAGCTTGAAACAGAATAACCCAAAGCTATATTACCGTACCCATCCATAGCAATGCTGCCCATCCATCTGTTGTTATTATCGGGAGCGTAAGTACCTTGCTGAAATATAGACCAGCCGCTTCCGGTATTTCTAAGCTCATACCACCTCACACCTGCAAGATTGCCTGAACT
>DAIMIJ010000274.1:0-2123 GCA_036722835.1 Ignavibacteriaceae bacterium
ATATGGAATACCAGTCATTTTTGGCGTGCTCACAACCGATACTGTTGAACAGGCAATTGAAAGATCGGGCACAAAATCCGGTAATAAAGGTTGGGATGCGGCATTAACGGCTATAGAAATGGCAGATTTGTTTCAAAAAATTTAGGCGAAATTTTTGAACTTTCTGCTTGTAATAAAAATTTTTAGATTAAAACCGTTCTTAAAAAACAAATTAATTTTCAACTCGAGGTTCGAATAAGATCTTTCTACTTTTCATTTATAATAATCATTAATACTAAAATGAAAATTATCTCTGTTTTCTTATTCGCAACATTTTTTTCAATAACTCTTCATTCGCAGGAACCAACCAACTGGAGGAATCACACCGATATGAAGCAGGTAAACTCTGTTCAAGCTTTAGACAATGAGGTTTGGGCTGCTACGGCTGGTGGTGGTTTTTTTTATGATGCTACCCTCGATAGTTACAGAAAGCTGACTAAAACCGATGGATTATTCTCAACTTCACTTACAGCAACTTGTATAGACAACTATGGAAAAGCTTGGTTCGGCAGCAGTTCCGGAGCGATAAATATTTATGATCCGACCAATAATTCAGTTCGAACAATTCTCGATATCTATAATTCTGATAAAATCAACAAACAAATTAATGAGCTTAAAGTTTCGGGCGATACAATTTTTATTTCTACTGAATTTGGATTATCGCTGATGGATACAAAATCATTAATGTTTTATGATACGTATTACAAATTCGGAAATTTGTCATCTAATGTTCGTGTAGTCAGCACATTTAAGAATAATTTAATTTATGCTGCCACAGAATTTGGGATCGCTATTCAGAAAGATGGTGCGATCAATTTTTCCGCTCCCGAATCATGGAATATTTATAACACAACAAACGGACTTCCTTCCAACGTCATAAGAAAAATCAGATTATTCCGCGACACAATTATAGCGGCAACCGATAAAGGGTTGACAATGTTTAACGGGACATCATGGCAAACATTTTTACCAACCTTTAACAACATCAGCATATTTGATATTCTTGTCTCAAACGACTCGTTGGTAATCTCCCACGGTAATTCGATCAGTGTTTATTATCAAGGAATCGTAACCACAATCTTTACCGGTCCTTTTGAAATTAGAAAAATCAGCAGCTCAAAAGCCGGACTATTCGCTACAAGCTCAAAAGGCGTAATTAAAATTGAAGAAGGAAATAGTTATAAAGTTATTGTACCGAATGGACCAGAAGCTAATCAGTTTCCAAATATGATTATTGATCGCGAAGGTAATTTATGGTCTGCAAGCGGAAAAGACGGTGCTGGCAAAGGACTATATAAATACGATGGGGAAAAATGGAGTGTTTACGATGTAGCGCATTATCCTGTCCTTTATCAAAATGATTACTATTCCGTGTTCGGTGCTTCCGAAAATACTATTTATGCAGGAAATTGGGGGCAAGGTTTTGCAAAAATAAAAAATGATGTTACCACAAGATATTCTTCTGGAAACACACCTATTGTTGGAATCCCCAATGATCCTAACTTCGTGGTCATTACCGCTTTTGCTGAAGATTCAAAAAGCAACCTCTGGATACTTAACTTAAGGGCAGCCGACAGAAAATCATTGTACATGCTAACTCCGGATAGTGTTTGGTACTCTTTTGGAAATTCACTAGAACAACATTCAGCATTCAGCGAAATGAAAAATCTAGTAAGTGATCAATATGGTACAAAATGGTATGCAATGACAAATGAAGGAAGTCTTGGATTATTTTATTACAATGAGAAAGGGACTTATTCGGAAGCAGCAGATGATGTGTTTGGATACATTTCAAAAACAAATGGGCTTAATGACAATTCTATTAATTCTATCATTATTGATAGTCGTGGAGATCTATGGGTTGGAACGAGTTTAGGCGTGAATATCATTACTAACACTTCAACAGTATTATCGAGCACTCCGCAAGTAAGAATAAGTTCGATCTTTGTATTGAGACAGCAAACAATAAATTGCATTGCAGTTGATCCCCTAAACCAAAAATGGATAGGAACTAATCAAGGTTTGCTGTTTGTAAATTCCGATGGATCCAGATTGATAGCGACATACGATTCAAAAAACAGCCC
>DAIMIJ010000275.1:0-2112 GCA_036722835.1 Ignavibacteriaceae bacterium
ATGTTTATAGGACATTTTGGTGCTGGGTTCGCTGCTAAAAGTGTAGATAAAAAAATCTCGCTTGGCACTTTATTTCTCGCCTCTCAATTTATTGATTTGCTCTGGCCTATTTTACTTTTACTTGGACTAGAAAGCGTTAAAATAGAATCGGGCAATACTGCAGTCACGCCGCTTAATTTTATTTCTTACCCAATTTCGCACAGCATGTTTAGTGTAATTATCTGGGGAATATTATTTGGGATAGTTTATTACTTAATCAAGAAAAATCCGCGTGGGTCAATCCTTCTGGGTGTTTTGATTTTCAGCCATTGGCTGTTGGATTTATTAACTCATCGTCCTGATCTTCAATTATTTCCATGGAGCAATTATAAAGTCGGTCTTGGTTTGTGGAATTCTTTCGCCGGAACAGTCGTTATCGAAAGTTTAATTTTTATTCTCGGGGTTCTTATTTTTTATAAGGTCAGTAAGCTGCAAAGCAAATCAAAGAAAATATTATTTTGGAGCTTAGTAATATTTCTTGCGGCTATTTATGTTATGCATTTGTATGGCCCACCCCCTCCCTCCGCGGAACCAATTGCATTTGTTGGCTTAGCTCAATGGCTGCTCATCGCGTGGGCTTATTGGATAGACCGCTCACCTAAGTCACACTTGCGTTAATTTACAAGTTGAGATTAGACGCTGCTATTTACGACTACATCTCAACATCTAATTTTATTATATTTGTTACAGAATTTCAGTAATTGCTTTTTTGTTTTACTTATGGATGTCGAAATACTCTCAAGAATTCAATTCGCCTTCACAATAGCATTTCATTATATCTATCCGCCTTTAAGCATTGGGCTTGGCGTAATACTTGTGATCATGGAAGGTACATACCTCAAAACTAAAAACAAGCTTTACGAAAATATGACGAAATTCTGGGTTAAAGTTTTTGCTTTAACATTTGCGATGGGTGTTGCAACCGGAATTGTAATGGAGTTCGAGTTCGGAACTAACTGGGCAACTTATTCAAGATTTGTCGGCGACGTTTTCGGAAGTGCTCTTGCTGCCGAAGGAATATTTGCATTCTTTCTTGAATCAGGTTTCTTGGCTGTTTTAGTTTTTGGCTGGAACAAAGTAAGTCCAAGAATTCATTTCCTCTCCACGATAATGGTATCATTTGGATCAATGTTAAGCGCTGTCTGGATAGTTGTTGCGAATTCCTGGCAGCAGACTCCTGCAGGATTTCACATTGTTGGTGAAGGAATAAATGCTCGCGCAGAGATAACAGATTTTTGGGCAATGGTTTTTAATCCATCATCAATGGAAAGACTGTCTCATGTTCTCTCAGGGGCATGGCTTGCAGGAAGCTTTTTAGTTTTAAGTGTATGTGCATTTTATCTTTTAAAGAATAAGCACATCGAGTTTGCTAAAGCATCTTTTAAGATTGCAATAATTTTTGCTCTCTTTGCTTCTTTGTTCCAATTATTCACAGGACATCAAAGCGCAATTGGAATAAGCAAAACTCAGCCCGCAAAGCTTGCCGCATTTGAGGCACATTATGATTCATCTGTACCTGGTGATCTTCATTTGTTTGGGTGGGTGAATGATGAAAAGCAAAAAGTAAACTTTGGAGTGAAAATTCCCGGAATGCTTAGTTACCTAATTTATGGTAATGTACAAAAACCTGTAACCGGATTAAACACTTTCTCTCCTTCTGATAGACCGCCTGTTAATATCGTATTTCAATCATATCATTTAATGGTTGCTATAGGATTCGGCTTAATCGCAATTAGTGTAATTGGGATTTTCTTTTGGTGGCGCGGATCATTGTTCAACAAGAAATGGCTTTTATGGTTTTTTGTTTTTGCTGTTTTAGGTCCGCAAGCGGCAAATCAGTTTGGATGGATTTCTGCTGAAGTTGGAAGACAGCCATGGATTGTTTATGGATTGCTCAGAACTTCGGAAGGATTATCAAAAGTTGTAACGGCAGATCAGGTTATGTTTTCTCTTATTCTATTCACATTAATTTATTTTTTACTTTTTGTGCTGTTCCTTTACCTGCTTAATGAGAAAATTCAGCACGGTCCGGAATCAACGGAAACAATTCCTTCGGAGTATGAACATCAAAAA
>DAIMIJ010000276.1:0-2084 GCA_036722835.1 Ignavibacteriaceae bacterium
CTCCTTTTTAATTTTAATGAAAGAACAATGAGATGAATAAAAAATTTAAAGCTTTGGTCGTCACTGAAGAAAATGGGAAGTTCATCAGAGAAATTGATGAAAGAAAAATTGATGATTTACCTGCCGGAGAAGTTTTAATAAAAGTAAAATATTCTTCACTTAACTATAAAGATGCGTTATCAGCGATCGGCAACAAAGGTGTAACCAGAAAATATCCTCACACTCCGGGAATTGATGCTGCAGGAATTGTTGCAGAAACTTCGTCCAATAAATTTAAAGAGGGAGATGAAGTGCTCGTAACAGGCTATGATTTGGGAATGAATACTTCGGGAGGATTTGCAGAATACATAGGAGTTCCTTCGGAATGGATAGTAAAATTACCAACAGGATTATCTCTTAAAGAAAGCATGATTTACGGAACAGCCGGTTTTACTGCTGCATTAGCACTTTACAAACTCGAGCAATGCTCAGAGGTAAAAATACAAGGTGAAGTTTTAGTCACTGGAGCGACCGGAGGGGTCGGTTCATTAGCTGTTGCAATACTTTCAAAAAATGGTTACCAAGTTGTTGCTTCAACCGGTAAGAAAGATCAAACAGAATACCTAAAGAAAATTGGAGCAAAGGAAGTAATTGGTCGAGATGAAGTTGATGATAAAAGTAATAGACCACTTTTGAATCGAAGGTGGAAAGCGGCTATTGATACTGTTGGTGGGAATATTCTCGCCACAGTCATTAAGCAGATGGATTACAGATGTTCGGTTGCTTCCTGCGGCAACACTTATTCTCCCGAATTACACACGACTGTCTTCCCTTTCATTCTTCGCGGAGTAAATCTTCTCGGTATTAATTCTGCCGAAACGCCGATGGATTTGAGATTGAAGATTTGGGAAAAACTTGCTAATGAGTGGAAGCCGTATTGTCTTGACGAAATTTACACCGAATGTTCTCTCGAACAGCTAAGCGATAAAATTGATTTAATATTGCAAGGACAAATCATTGGAAGGGTGGTTATAAAATTGTAAGAATAATGGTTGGTTCTTTTGACCTTAGTTATTCATCATTCCTTGTTCAATATTCCTTATTCAATTGAGTGATAAACATATACGTCTTTATAGGGTAAGGACTTTTACTTAAAACAAGTTCCTTTCGCAGTCATCCACGGATGAATTTCATATCTCAACCTGCCTGTTTTAATTGCAAGATCAGTTTCAACCAAATCCCTTACTTCCTCTTCAGTCTCAACATCAAAAATAAAAATCCCGCGAAGATCTTTGTCATCAAGAAATGGTCCTGCAACAATTAGTTTTTCTTCATCGGCAAGACGCTTAATGTTTGCAAGATGCTCCGCTTGGATTTTCTCAACTTCTAAAGAATCTTGATTTCTATTCGATCCTTTATAAAGAAAAACCATTTGATAGGTTTTCATTTCATATTTTGGTTCTTCGTTTTCTTGTGCAAGGACCTCCTGGGACAACCAAAGACATGTTAAAAGTACAATGAAAGAAATAAACATATTGTTCATTATTGCCTCGCTTTTTGTAAGAAATTTTTGATTAAATATGGTTTCGCAATTTATTTCTGTCACAGTGAACTTGCCTGCCTTGGTTCAACTGCCAAGTCGAGACAAGTCGAAGTGTGACATTCACATTAAAGCATTAATTTCAGTCATCCACTTGCCCCGCTAAAAGCGGGGCAGCTCAAACTGACATCAAACGATACCTAAAGATTAAGATCGAAAATAATTTTCATTTCAGGTAATATCTCATAATTGGTCTTGTCGGCGAACCCCTATGCACTTCTTTAAATCCAACCTTTAAGAAAGCAGAAGCATAACCGGTCCATGCGAAAACTGATGGTGTTTTACCGGAATCAACCGGATATCCTTCAACAATCTTCGCTCTATTTTTCTTTGCATGATTCAATGCGGCTTCAAGAAGTTTTTCTGTCACACCTTTTCTTCGGTACTTCCTGCTCACGAAAAAGCAAACCACCGACCAAACTTTTTCATCATCAATTCTTTTAAGCACTCTTGAATTTTCGAGCAATGCATAGGATTCTCTTGGTTCAATTGCACACCAGGCAAT
>DAIMIJ010000277.1:0-2057 GCA_036722835.1 Ignavibacteriaceae bacterium
AGAAGAGTTTAATTTTGAGCAAATACTTGAACATGCAATTGTTCATGTTCTTCGCCACAGGAGGCAAGTTGAAAAATTTATAAGCTCATTGAAAAATTAAAATGAACTCCAAAATGATTAAAGACTGGGTGAATACTGAAATTATTTTCTTTGTTCTCTTCGTCAAATCTATCGTCATTAATTCTTACAAGTGCATTTCCAACCACCGTACCGATTATTGCTGCAAGTACCGTATCGGAAAACCAATGATTATTTGAGTAGATCCTTTGATAAGCTGTCAATCCTGCCAGCGAGTAAAGCGCGATTGAAGCATAGGTGTTTTTTATACTTGCGGCTAACACTGAAGAAGTTGTAAATGCAACAACCGTATGCCCGGAAGGAAAAGAATTGTGAGGATTATCTGTTTTAAATAAATCAAACATGAACGGTCCCTCATACAAAAATGGTCTGCTCCTTCCACTGACTATTTTAATTATTTGCACTGCAGCACCCGAGACGAGTAGTGCTTCAAAAAGAATTCTACCTGTGTTCTCAACTTTTTTATTTTCAGATAACAATCCTGTAGTAAATAATCCGGCTGACAAAAGTACAGAATAGAATCCGTTACCATAATTCTTTCCTACATCGGTTATGGAATTCATCGTTGAGTTCTGATTGTGAGATGAAATATTTTTTATTTCTTTATCGAGAGAGAATGAGGCAGCAGTACCTAACACAAATGCAGCGGAATAAATCAAATCGGTATTATCAAAATTAGTAGTGCGTTCAAATAATCTCGCTCCATCGTCTATGGAATAATTTATCTGATTACCTATTTCGTTTATTCTCGAGTGAAAATAATTATCCGTTGAATCCGAATTATTATTCTGTGCACAAAAAGGTAAAGCCCAAATAATTAATATGAATGCAGTGTATTTAAGATTAAGCTTTTTCATCTTCACTTGAGTTTTAATCATTTTATAGTTGGTGACACCTTTTATTGATAACCAAACTGTATTAATTTATCTTGTGTAATTTCGGTTTCAAATTTAACAACATATTTTCTATCAACAAGAATTAATCTAAAGGAGACAATTTACATGGCTGAACTAAAAACTAAATTGAATGATGCAAGCGTCCAGAAATTTCTCAACTCTATTTCCGATGAGAAAAAAAGGAAGGACTGCCTTACGATTTTAGAGTTAATGAAAAAAATAACCAAGTCGGAACCCAAAATGTGGGGAAGCAGCATAGTGGGATTTGGTACTTATCATTACAAATATGAAAGCGGGAGAGAAGGGGACTGGTTTCTTACCGGATTTTCTCCGCGCAAACAAAACTTAACACTGTATATCATGTCAGGATTTAATAAGTATGATGAATTGATGAAAAAATTAGGAAAGTATAAAACCGGGAAGTCGTGCTTGTATATTAATAGTCTTGAGGATGTTGATAAAAAAGTGCTAAAAGATTTAATTACAGAATCATTCAAATATATGTCCAAACGCTACAACTAATTCAAAAAAAAATGAAAACCATTTTTGGAAATAAAGCCTCGTCATGGTCGGGAGCAGTGATAGGCATTGCTGCGTTTGGCATTTTACTAATCCTATATGACAGGTTTTTTGGATCATATTTACTATTGAATATAGGTGGAATACTTTTTTCAATCTCGGGAATAATGATCGGCGTAGAAGCAATCGTAAAACGAAAAATAATTTTTCCATCCCCATACCACAGAAGATTATCCGCAACGTATACCGGTGTTACAGCTTTAGCGCAGGGACTGATAATAATTATAATTGGTTGTTCTCTTGTAGGATTACTTATGCTGAATTATTTTAATTCAGGTCATTCACTTTTTCAATATTTTGTGAAGCATCCTGGAGTTCCATTTTTAGTTCTCTCATTAATGTGCTTCCTAACTGCGGTGATTACTATTATCGGTTCAATGGAAGATAAGCAAGGATCAAAATTTGTAATTATACTAAATCTTCTGACATCTCGATTTTTGCCGGGGATAATTTTAATTGTTCTTGGAACAGTTTTTCTTTGTCTTGGAATTTTGGAAATATTTA
>DAIMIJ010000278.1:0-1987 GCA_036722835.1 Ignavibacteriaceae bacterium
AGATTAGATGAAAATGGCATACCATTTGTTATCGAGATTAATCCGAATCCTGATATTTCGAGTGATTCCGGATTTACAAGAGCAGCGGCAGCCGATGGTATGAGTCACTCTGAATTACTTTTTAGGATTACAAATTTTGCTTTAAGCCGCAGAATAAATGATACGCAAATTAAAGCGAGCTGATGTTCTTATTATTGAAAAGTTTCTCGGAAAAGTTAAGGCGTTTTCCAAGAGCGAAGTTGAAGTTGCAATGGAATTAGTAAATATCACCGCTAATAATCCAAAGCAAAGCGACTACAATATTTTTGTTTACGAAGACGGTAAAAAAATATTGGGATATTATTGCACAGGTAAAAGACCGATGACCGATGCTGTTTATGATCTTTACTGGATTGTAACAAATCCCGGGCATAACAAAAAAGGAATTGGGAAAGATCTTCTGGCACATGCAGAAGAATTTGTTCTTTCAAAGAATGCAAGGTGGCTATTGGCAGAAACTTCATCTAAAGATAGCTATGCCGCAGCAAGAAATTTTTATCTAAGAAATCACTATTCGATCATTGCCGAAATAAATGATTTTTATTCCGTCGGCGACAATCTAATGGTGTTTGGTAAATATCTCAGCAAGTAAAACAATCATAAAGGAAAGTCATGGAACTGTGGCAGCGAATGATAAGAGACAGCGTTCATACTGTTGATGAACTGGTAGAAAAATTCAATATCGACAGAAAGGCGGCTGAAGGTCTTGATGAATTTTTTCAAGCCCGAATAAATCCATATTATCTTAGCTTAATTAAATATCCCGGAGATCCTATCTGGCTTCAATGCGTTCCTGATAAAGCAGAGCTTGAAGACCTTGATTCCGCAGAAGATCCTTTGATGGAAGATGCGATGAGTCCTGTTCCCAACATTACTCATAGATATCCGGATAGAGCTTTGTTTCTTGTAACAAGCCAATGCGGAATTTATTGCCGTTTTTGTACACGCAAGCGTAAGGTTGGCAATTATGAGAAAATTTCGATGAAAGGTCTTGAAAGTGCATTTACTTATTTGGAACAGCATAAAGAAATACGCGACGTTATTGTTTCCGGCGGTGATCCTTTAATGCTTACCGATACAATGCTCGAAAAAATATTACAACGCTTGCGAAGCATGCCTCACATTGAAATAATTCGGATCGGATCTAAAATGCCTTGTGTTCTTCCACATAGAATTACTGATAAATTATGTTCAATGCTTAAAAAATATCATCCGCTTTATATCAATACTCACTTTAATCATCCAAGGGAAATTACACCTGAAAGTTCTAAGGCATGCGAAATGCTTGCCAATGCTGGAATTCCCGTTGGTAACCAAATGGTATTAATGAAAGGTGTAAATGATGATCCTGCGACGGTTAAGGAACTAATGCAAAAACTTCTGCGCATCAGAGTTCGACCATACTATATGTACATGGCTGATGAGACAAAAGGAGCAAATCATTTCCGTACTTCAATTGAGACCGGCTTAAACATTATAGAAAACTTACGCGGGCATACAAGCGGATTAGCAATCCCTCATTTTGTAATTGATGCTCCCGGAGGCGGTGGTAAAATCCCGCTTCTTCCAAATTATGTTCTTCATTATGATGAAGACAAAATTGTTTTGAGAAATTATCAGAACAAGGTTTACGCATACAAAAACTACAAGGATAAAAATAATCCCGTCAAGAAAAACGGTAAAGCTGAAAAAATTCCTTCAAATGGAAAAAATGGTAAATCTAAGATTAAGGTGCCTGAGAAGATAAATATCAAGCTCCCCATTTTAGAAGAAGTTGAAAACTAATAAGAACGCCCCTTAAATGGGGCGTTTGAATTTTTAATATCTCTATAAATTATTCACCTTATCATTTTGCAGAAAAAATAATATTAACCAAATCCTCTTCTAAACTCTTACGAGGTGATTCTACAATTCTCCCAACCTCAATATCTTCTTTGTAAAGAATAAT
>DAIMIJ010000279.1:0-1946 GCA_036722835.1 Ignavibacteriaceae bacterium
TTAAAATTCCCCGCTGTAAGAAATTCCCGAAAGGAAAACGGACGAACAGCTAAATATTCTACCCTCCCAACAGGGAATGAAATTTCTTTATCAATCAAAGTCTCCAAAAGCGAGCCTGCTGCTATAACCGACAGCTCTTTTTGCATCTCAAAAAAATATCTTAAGTATTTTATCGCTGCAGGTGAGTTCTGTATCTCATCAATGAATATAAGTGTGTCTTTTTCATGTCTATGAGCATTTTTCGTAAAAAAGATTGCATCAAGAAGATCATCAAAAGATTTTGCATTTTCAAAAATCTTCCGGTCGTTGGATAAATCTAAATTAAGGTAAATGTATTGGCGGAAATTGGCTGAAAACAAGTTGACCAAAGTGGTTTTACCCACTTGCCTTGCACCTCTGAGAATAAGAGGTTTACGATTCTCTTTTTGCCTCCAATGGTTTAATTGATCAGATATTTCTCTACTAAACATAGGTTTTGTAATAATGTAAGGGTAAAATTATGAGATTATTGTAACGATGTCAATCTTAGTTCTTGTATTTTTGGCACAATGTTAGGGATTAAATGATAAATTATGAATGATGAATGTTCCGGCTTCGCCAATAAATTGACTATGCCGAGACAGGGTGAATGATAAATTATGAATTTAGAACTTAAAATTTAGAATTATTAATTTAATCGACGCACCCTAATCCATTGTTTGAAAAAAGGATCGTCTATCTCATATCCTGAAGATGACTTGCTAATAAAACCGTTCTGGATTAATCTTTTTAGTGTGCTGAAAACAGTGCTCGTCGCGCCAACACTATGCAGCCTGGAAAACTCCTCAGATAGCGGGGAACTATCTGAAAGTGACATCCCTATTAGAAGCTTCATATCAGTCCTATTTAGTGTATTCCATAAGCGTTCATAGTCAATATCATGATATTGTATTATCTGCGCAATTGCCGTTTGGATGGGGTTTTCAATTAAAGAGTTGTTTGATACTAATTCCCAAACAGTAAAGGCAAGCTGCTGAGTATAATATGGGTGACACCTTGTTTTGTCCAGAAGCTTAATCGAAAGGTCATTATGATCATTGGTTACCTTTTTGAAACTATTTGAAAGGTATGAAAAGAACTCATTGTAAGGAATTTTATCCAGGGGGAATAAATGTCCAAAATGGTAGAACGGTGATTTTTTCTTTTCAAAGATATCCCTAATTAGAGATTCTTGGCTGCCAAGGAAAACATAATTAATGTTTTGATGATGCTGCATAATTGAACGAAGAATTCTATCGGTGTTTTTTCCTATCCGTTTAATTTCCTGGAACTCATCCAAAATAACTATGGGTCTGGCTTTGGAGGCACCTAAACTTTCAATTAGATTTAATACATCTTCAACAGCTGTATGCTCAGAACTTAAAGTTAAAGTTTTGTAGGAAACATCAATTTCATTAGTAGTCGGATTTAATGTTATTGAAGGTGTAATTCTAAAGTTTTTAATTAAATCTCTAATCTTCTGTAAGGGATAGACTCTATAAACTCGTTTCAATAATTGTGATGCAAAATCTTGCGATGTTGTAATCAGCTGCAAGTCTAAAAATATAAACGGTCTTTTTGTTTTTTTAATTACTTTAATAATTAAACTTGTTTTTCCATATCTACGCGGGCTTATAATTATTAGATGATTCGGGCTGTTCAGTATTGAATTTACTTTCCGGATTTCTTCAAGCCTATTCGTAAAATAAGGCTCTTCCACAATGCTGCCAAATTTAAATGGATTTTTCCCGCCAGATTCAGATTTCACTTTACGTAACATCATTCTTTCCGATAATTTTCGTTGCGAATATTTTCGCAAGAAATATACTCATTTTTTGATGAAATACAACAATTGGCTGATTATCACAGTTTCAAATTTCACATCGTTAAAGAATTTATTTTGTTTGTTAATTGCAGACTGAGGATTG
>DAIMIJ010000280.1:0-1922 GCA_036722835.1 Ignavibacteriaceae bacterium
TTAAAAAAATGGAAAAGGTTTCGGTTGGATCAGAAGGTAAAATATTACTTGATAGATGTAAGAACCATCATGGGCTTTGGTTCAACAAAGGTGAATTATTCGAAGTTGTAAAGCTCTCCAGCTTAGATGAGGAAAATAAAATCTTAACATTGCTGAAAGAAATTTTTAAACATAAACTAACCGGAGGTTCATAATGGCTTTAATAGTTGTGCTTGCAGTCATAGCGTTCTTGGTTTTCTTTGTTGTATCAATGTACAACTCATTGATACGGCTTCGCAATCAGGTGAAGAATGCTTGGTCACAGATTGATGTTCAGCTAAAACGACGTCATGATCTGATTCCAAATTTAATTGAGGCAGTAAAAGGATACATGGTTCACGAAAGAGAAACTTTGCAGAACATAACAAATGCACGTACTCAAGCAATGAGTGCAACAACCATTGAGGACAAATCCAAAGCTGAACTAAAGCTTACTGATGCAATGACAAAGTTTAATCTTGTCGTTGAGAATTATCCCGACTTAAAAGCAAATCAGAATTTTCTTTCACTTCAAGAAGAACTTTCGTCAACGGAAAACAAAATTTCATTCTCACGTCAGAATTATAACGATCAGGTTCTTTATTATAACAATAAGATTGAAATGTTTCCATCAAATATTCTTGCCGGAATGTTTAACTTCGCAAAAGAAGCCTTCTTTGAATTAGAAGATAAAGGTGAAAGAGCAGTTCCAAAAGTAAGTTTCAAATAATATTTAAACGATTTGATTTTAAATGTGGGAATTAATTAGGGCTAACCAGCGCAAATCATTCTGGCTTTTCGTTTGCATGGGAATTCTGCTTTTACTTTTAGGATATGCAATCGGAAGCAGCTTCATTCCTGATGGCGGTGGTTCTTTCGGTATTGTTATCGCCTTGGCGATCTGGATTATTCTTTCCATAATTAGTATTGCATTTGGAAGTAACATACTTTTGGCAATCAGCAATGCGAAAGAAGTTACTCCAGATGTTCACCCCCAGCTTTTTAATGTTGTCGAAGAGATGAAAATTGCCGCCGGACTTCCAAACATTCCAAAGATTTATATAATCAATCAGGAAGCACCAAATGCTTTTGCAACAGGAATAAAACCCGAGAACAGCGCAATTGCTGTGACGGCAGGGCTTTTATCAAAGCTTAATCGTGATGAACTGCAAGGAGTTGTTGCTCATGAAACAGGACACATCTACAATCGCGATATCAGATTTATGACTATGGCAGGAATTATGCTCGGAAGCATCGTACTGATTTCAGAAATTTATTTTAGGGGATTATGGATCTCGGGCGGCGGCAGAAGGTACAGTTCTAAATCATCAAAAAGCAGTGGGCAGGGACAAGTAATCATTATGATTGCTGCAATTGCTCTTGCCATATTGGCTCCGATTTTAGCTCGGCTTCTTTATCTCGCAATCTCAAGGAAAAGAGAATACCTTGCCGATGCCACGGCAGTTAGATTTACGAGATACCCTGAAGGTCTTGCATCTGCATTAGAAAAAATCTCCGAATCTAATTTGGATTTACCAACTGCAAACAAAGTAACTGCACCGATGTATATTGTTAATCCGCTTAAAGAAAAAGGAATGAAAATCGCCGATTTAACAAGCACCCATCCTCCTATTTCTGAAAGAGTAAGAATCCTAAGAAGCATTTCACAAGGAGCGGGTTTTATTGATTATCAAAATGCTTTCGATAAGATAAAGAGAAAATCATCACAGATTATTCCTGCATCGGCATTGGCTAATCAGGAAAAGGTTGAAATTAGAAAACCGGGAGAAGAATTACCTGTTAGTGAAACTTCTAAGCAGCAGAAAAGAACTTTAGGCGACTTAATGATGACTGTGAATAATTATTCTTTTATTAATTGTGTCTGCGGAATGAAAATAAAAGTC
>DAIMIJ010000281.1:0-1914 GCA_036722835.1 Ignavibacteriaceae bacterium
AGCTTAAAAAACATTTACAATTTAAAAATTGGGATGAAGAAATATCTTTTTCGCTTATGCGAGGGGAAGAAAAAGTAAATTTATCGTTTGTAATTAAACCTGTTAAAACAGATGACTAATTTATTCTCTGAATGTTAGATTATTTGTTCTGTCTTTTAAATAGAATAATTCATCTATTCAAACTCGATATATACTTCCTTATTAAGTTCCACCTTTATTCCTGGAATATCGGAGACTAATTTCTTTACCTCTTCGAAGGATTTCGGATTAAATTTTTTAAACTCTTCAAGCTTATCTTTATCCGATATTAATTGCGCAAAATCTATATCAAATATCGTTATTGTGTTACCATCGACATGCGTTGCGTTAGTATTGGTGATTTTACCGTCAACACGAATCTCAAACTTTGCATTCATATCTTTCATGAACTTGATCATGCTCTCTAGGTCAGATGAATCAGCTTCAATATTTGTCCCTGTTGTGTCATCAGTTTTTGTTTGCTCACCGCTTTTTTCATCTTTTTTAGGTTCATCAGGAAGCTTAAAAATTATTTTATTCGGTTTACCTTTTATGAATTTGAAAAACACGTATTCATTTGCAGGTTCAGTTTTTTCTTTCGACTCAGCTAAAGGCATTTCGTCCGAAGGATTCTGGTTCACTTTAACCTGATTAAGATCCTTGAATTTATAAATTGCCTTGTAGCCCTCCTTCTCATCTGTTACAATGTTTTCCATCGAAATAAATTCAATCCCCTCACCATAATCAGAAGTCTTTGCTTTGATTTTTTCTTCTTCGAATAGTTTAAATTCCTGCTGGGGTTGAGTGGAATCAGCAAATGCAGCTGCGAATTCTTTAAACATATTAATGATTTCTTTTCCAATAAAAATATTTTCTTCAACTAAACCGGAACCGTCTTTGTTCACGGTAATAACATTATGCATTTCAATACAACCATTCAAAAGAATTCCGACCGTCGTTAACGCAAATAACTTATATAGAAATTTCATTTAAACTTTCCTTTCTTTGTTTATAAATTTTATAACAGGTTACTCGCTAATTCCGCAAGCTCCGACCTCTCACCTTTTTCAAGATTGATATGCGCATAAAGCTTCTCACCTTTAAAATGGTCTATCAAATACGATAATCCGTTGGATTGGGAATCCAAATAAGGATGATCAATCTGATAAATATCGCCGGTGAAAACAATTTTTGTTCCTTCGCCGACTCTTGTAATGATCGTTTTTATTTCATGAGGAGTCAAGTTTTGTGCTTCATCCACTATGAAATAAATCCTCTGCAAACTTCTTCCTCGAATGTATGAGAGCGGCTCGATCACAAGCTTTTCATCCTTAACAAGATTATTTATCTGCTGCTGCTGTTTATCATTCTCGCTAAATTGGTCCTCAATCACGCGGAGATTATCCCACAACGGCTGCATGTAAGGTTCGATTTTACTTTGTACATCACCCGGTAAAAATCCTATATCTTTATTGCTGAGCGGAATTATTGGGCGCGCAATAAATATTTGTCTGAAACTTTTTCTAACTTGAAGTGCGCTCGCAAGTGCTAAAAGAGTTTTACCTGTTCCTGCTTTGCCCGTCATAGATACAAGAGGAATATTATTATTTGTAAGTGCATCAACTGCAAATGTTTGCTCGGCATTTCTTGGTTTTATTCCATAGATAACATTCTTATCAATCTTCCTAAACTTTTCTTTTTCTTGATCAATACAAGCAAGAACCGACCGCATTTTATTTCTGAAGATGTAATACTTATTCGGAAGAATTTCACGTTTTAATTTTTTAACTATTTCTTTAGTATTGACATCAAAAGGGGGCTGGAAAAATTTTATTAAAATGTCATCATTAAAATCTTCAACTATTTCTTTACCGCTGTAAAGATCTTCAATATTCG
>DAIMIJ010000282.1:0-1903 GCA_036722835.1 Ignavibacteriaceae bacterium
GCATGTTCAACTTATCAACCCCGAAGTAAATTGCATCGGCACCGGCACTGACTGCTGTGATAAGCATTGTCCAATCACCGGCCGGAGCCATGAGTTCAGGTTTGCGGTGTGTAGTTTGTTTATGGTTAGACATTGATAAAAAGGAAATAGTCAATGGCACACTGATGACACAGATTCGGCAGATAAACGCAGATTTTAATCTGAGAATATCAGTTCAATCTGCGTCATCTGCATGCTATTGATTTATGCTTTTTCTTCCCACACTTTTGCGATCTCAACAATCACTCTCACCGCCATTTCCATATCTTGAACAGAAACCCACTCTGTTTTTGAATGAAAACTATGTTCGCCGGCAAAAATGTTTGGAGTTGGTAATCCCATAAAAGACAATCTCGATCCATCTGTTCCGCCTCGAATAGGATTCATGATTGGTTTGATATTCAACCGCTTCATCGCTTCGATCGCATTTGCTTCAACTTGAGGATGTTTTTTTAAAACTTCTCTCATGTTGCGGTATTGTTCAGTAACTGTAAATTCCATCTTAGCACCAGGATATTTCTTTACGGTCTTTTGGGCTAACTTCTTCAACATTGATTCATACTTCTTAAGCTTTGGAGTTTGAAAATCGCGAATAATCATTTTTAAAGTACTTAACTCTTCATTCCCGTTTATTGAAACAGGATGAACATATCCTTCTCTCTTTTCAGTTGTTTCTGGTGATAACGTTTTTTTTGGAAGAGATTCAATGAAGGCAGCAGCAATTTTCATTGAGTTGATCATTATGCCTTTTGCATAGCCGGGATGAATATTTTTTCCACGAAATTTAATTGTCACAGAGTCCGCACTAAATGTTTCAGTTTCAACTTCCCCTCTGCTTTGACCATCTATCGTATACGCGTAGCTGGCACCAAATTTTTTCACATCGAATTTTTCTGTACCACGTCCTACTTCTTCATCCGGCGTAAAACAAATTTTGATATCTCCATGCTTAACTCCAGGGTGACCAATCAAATAATTTACCGCATCAATAATTTCTGCTACACCACACTTATTATCTGCGCCAAGTAAAGTTGACCCATCTGAGGTGATAATATCATATCCTTTCATATTTTTTAGATCGGAATTTTCTTTTGCTTTAATCACCTGATTATCTTTAGGAAGCTTGATATCTCCACCCTTATAATTTTTATGAATCATAGTAATTACATTAGCACCACTTACAGCAGGGGAAGTATCAACATGTGCAATTAATCCTATCGGGACAACATTTTCATTTGAGTTTGAAGGAAGAGTTGCCATAACATATCCCCATTCATCCATGTAAGCATCAGCTAATCCCAATTGTTTTAGTTCTTCAACCAACAATCTAGATAGATTTTTTTGCTTTTCTGAACTTGGAAACGAAGTGGCTTCTTCATCGGATTGAGTATCGTATTTAACGTATTGTAAGAAGCGATCAACACATGTGAATTTATAATTTTGATCAAACATTTTAACCTCCAATAATTGATTTTTTGTTGCTCTAACCTATCTAAAAAGGTTTTTAGTATCAAGAAGAATATCTGAAAAAAGTCTCTATATCTGAAGTCGAAAGTAATTCGTCGTTACGATTCATGATACAATTATACTTTTGTTAATCTATTGAACTAAAGTTGACCGCCTGTTCTTAAAAACCGTTGAAACGGTTCATAATCCTTTAAATTTTCCCATTCTCAGCGGGATTAATCCCGCTGAGAACTATATACAAAACATAATTTAGTAACCGTTTTACCTGTACGCCTATGGTGTAACAGTTTTGTTTTTAAGCAGTCAATTTGAGTTATCGAACTAAAATTAAGGTAGAATGAAAAAGCAGTTAAACACAACAAAATATAATTTGAATTAACCTGAAGTAAAGCATTTA
>DAIMIJ010000283.1:0-1867 GCA_036722835.1 Ignavibacteriaceae bacterium
AAATTAAAGATATTGAAAAAGTAAAAAAAGAAAAGGGGTGAGGTATAAATAAATATTTACTCAAAATTCTTTAGAGCAGCATAGATTGTAAATACAAACTTTCCTAGTTCGGTTGGAACATGATAAATTTTATTTTAACAAATATCAAAACAAGGAGATATTTGTGAAATAAAAACCATAAGTTGTAATTTAATCCTACATCTAAATGTGAGCTGTTTACAAATCACATCGTCACATTTCCTGATTTCCTTTTATAATAAAATTCTCTAAGTTGAATTAAAAATTTGATTGCTGTTATGGAATCTATACTTAATCTTGCCGCAGATTATGTTACAAACTTCTATAAATTTAATCTTCCGCAGGAAATGACTTATCATAATCTTACTCATATTAAAGAAGCGGTTAAAACAGCCGAAGAGATTGGGAAAAATTCTAAATTAAAACCAATTGAAATCGAAATGTTATTACTTGCGGCTTGGTTCCACGATATTGGAATGATTTATCAATATACTGAACATGAGGAAAAGAGTGCGGAACTTTGCCGGCTGTTTCTAACTACACATGATTATTCCCGGAATAATATTAAAACAGTCGTTAAGATTATTCTCTCAACCCGTTTACCACAAAAACCAAAAAACCTGTTGGAAAAAATAATGTGTGATGCCGATTTATCCTACATCGGTAAAAAGAGATTTGTTTTTCGTTCTAAGCTGCTTCGTGAGGAATGGAAGAATATACTTGGTAAGAATTTTTCTGATTATGAATGGCTGAAAGCAAATATAAATTTTTTGCTTGCGAATAAATTTCACACTAAACTTGCAAAATCACTATTCGATAAACAGCGAAAAGAAAATTTGGCAAAGCTTCAGAATAAAATATTAAATTATAAAATCACCCCACCGCCCAAACACAAATCATCGTAATAAAAAACTGCAAACTGACCGGGAGCAATTCCTGAATCCGCTTCTTCCAATTTCACAACAGCCGTACCATGATCAGAAAAATTGACATTGCACTTGAAGCTTTTTGCACCATGCCTAATTTTAACCTTTAGATTTTTCTTGGTTGGCGCTGATCCGGAAATCCAATTATGCTTTCCAACAGAAAATTCATTTTTTTCTCTTAGCAATTTGTTTTCTCGAGAAACATAAATTATGTTTTGTTTAACATCCTTTCCAACAACAAACCATGGACCTCCTGAAAGCTTCAAACCGGATCGCTGTCCAATTGTATAAAAATAATAACCGTTATGCCGACCAAGTTTTTTATTCGTGTCCGCTTCAATTATATCGCCAACCATTTCTCCAAGATGATGCTTAACAAATTCATTAAACTTTACCTGTCCAAGAAAGCAAATACCCTGACTGTCTTTTCGATTTTTATTTGGCAGATTAAAACTTTCTGCCATTTTTCGAATCTGTTTTTTGTCATATTCACCAATAGGAAAATAAGCTCTGGATAATTGCTGCTGTGTTAAGTAAGCAAGAAAGTATGTTTGATCTTTAATAGGATCAGGAGATTGTTTCAGCAAGAATTTTTTTGATTTATCATCATAGAAAACTTTTGCATAATGTCCGCTTGCAACTTTATCGAATGATGAATCAATCTTTTCGTAGAATTGCCCAAACTTAATTAAACTGTTGCAAAACATGTCGGGATTGGGAGTTCGTCCTTCTTTAATCTCAGCAATGGTATAAGTTACAACCGAATCCCAATATTCATTTTGAAGTGAAAGTATTTCAAGTGGAATATTGTTTTGTTTGCAGACAGCTTTTACAAATTTTAAATCTTCCTCCCACGGACAATCACCAAGAAATGAAAATTCATCTTGCAGCCAAATCTTTAAATAGAATGCGGTAAGATCGTG
>DAIMIJ010000284.1:0-1853 GCA_036722835.1 Ignavibacteriaceae bacterium
GCAGTCAGTGCCGGTGCCGATGCAATTTACTTCGGGGTTGATAAGTTGAACATGCGAATTAAAGCCCAGAACTTTACGCTAAAGGACCTTCCGAAGATTTCCCGCTTTTGTAAAAAACATAAAGTAAAATCCTATTTAACTCTTAACACAATTGTTTATGAAGAAGAAATTAAAGAGTTAAAGAAAATTATTGATTGTGCAAAAAAATCCGGAATTGATAGAGTTATATGTTGGGATTTTGCGGTAGCTCAATTATGCAAAAAGAAAAAAATGCCATTTTGTATTTCAACTCAAGCATCTATCTCAAATTCTCTCAGTGCTGAATTCTTCAAATCACTTGGTGCAGTTAGAATTGTTTTGGCAAGAGAATGCTCGCTCGAAGAAATCAAAAAAATACGGAAGAAAACAAAACTTGAATTGGAAGCATTTATTCATGGAGCTATGTGTATTTCCGTCAGCGGCAGATGTTTTTTAAGCCATCATCTTTTTGGTAAAAGTGCAAATCGTGGTGAATGCATCCAGCCATGCAGAAGAGAATTTGAAGTATATGATCCTAGTATTGATAAATCTATGATTGTCGGTGAAGATTACATACTGTCGCCAAATGATCTATGCACAATCGAGTTTATTGATCAATTAATTGAAGCCGGAATTGATTCATTTAAGATTGAGGGTAGGAAGAGAAGTCCCGAATATGTTGCGACAACTGTTTCAGTTTACAGACGGGCTATCGATCTTTATTACGAAGGAGAATTAACTGCTGAGAAAAAGAAAGAATTTCTGGCTGAATTAGAAACAGTTTACAACCGCGGATTTTCTTCTGGATTTTACTTTGATGTACCAAGCTCTGAAGAATATGCCGATATTTACGGCAGCAAAGCTACTACTCGAAAAGTTTTTGTTGGAAAAGTTCTCAACTATTTCAAAGAACCTAAAGTTGCACACATTCTTTTAGAAACCGGTTTGATTAAAGTGGGAGATAAGATTTTGATTATCGGTGAGAACACGGGTGTTCTCGAAATTGAAATTGGAAATATGAAAGTGAATGATGAAAAAAAATCTATTGCAAAAAAATCTGATGAAATTACTCTCCAGATTCCTTCCTTAGTTAGAAGAAATGATAGGGTTTATTTAGTTGAAAAAGTTAAGCAATAACGAAAATCGTTTTTATTTTGATAACCATCTCCAAATCTTTATTTTAGCACCTCATTTAGCAACATTCAAACCAAATTAATCAGAAGAATTAATATGAAATTAAGCAAGTACTTCGTTCCAACTTTAAAGGAAGTTCCAAATGATGCAGTTGTAACCAGTCATATTCTTATGCTTCGCGCCGGAATGATACGTATGATTTCAGCAGGAATTTATTCTTTTTTACCGCTGGGATATATCGTAATAAAAAAGATATCGGAAATAATCCGTGAAGAAATGGATGCAATCGGCGGACAGGAATTTCATCTGCCCGCATTAAATCCAAAAGAAATTTGGGAAGAAACCGGAAGAGTTGAAGCTTTCGGTGATATTCTTTTTCATATTAAGAATCGTGATTATGTTCTAGCTCCAACTCATGAAGAGATAATGACGTATCATGCCCGTAATGTAGTTAAATCATATAAAGACATGCCGCAAATCTGGTATCAGATTCAAACCAAATTTAGAAATGAACCCAGACCGAGAAGCGGTGTTATACGCGGCAGACAATTTTTAATGAAGGATTCTTATTCGTTTGATACAAGCTGGGAAGCATTGGATAAATCTTACGATCTTCACGATAAAGCTTATAGAAAAATTTTTGACAGATGCGGATTAAAATATTTTATAGTTGGTGCATCAAGCGGTGCAATGGGTGGAAC
>DAIMIJ010000285.1:0-1804 GCA_036722835.1 Ignavibacteriaceae bacterium
AGCTAATGAATTAAAAATTAATGAACCGTCTGTCTTTCCTAAAATATTGCTGCTGCATCTTTCTGGATGCGGCATCATACCAAGCACATTTCCTTTTTTATTTATGATTCCTGCTATATTCATAACAGATCCGTTGTGATTATACGCTTCAGAATTTTCACCATCTTTTGAAGAATATTGAAAAACTATCTGGTTATTTTCTTCAAGAGATTTTAATGTGTTTTTATCAGCAAAATAATTTCCATCACCATGTGCAATTGGAACTTTAATTACTTTCACGTTTTCTATTTCTTTTGTAAAAACGGTATCTCTATTTCTGATGGAAAGATAAACATCTTTACAGATAAATTGTAGCGACTTATTTTTCAACATGCAGCCTGGAAGCAAACCGGCTTCTAATAGAATTTGAAAACCATTGCAAATTCCAAGTACATAACCGCCTTTTTCAGCAAAGTCAAAGACAGAATCCATGATATGCGAAAACCGAGCAATTGCGCCTGTTCTCAAGTAATCGCCGTAGGAAAATCCGCCAGGGAGAATTATTGCATCACAATTTTGAATGTCTTTTTCTTTATGCCAAAGGAAAACGGCATCAAAGTTCAGCACTTTCTTGATTACATAGTATGCATCATAATCGCAGTTGGAACCCGGAAATACAACTATTCCAAATTTAGGTTTCATTTCACTTCTTCAAGAGAAAATTCAAAATCCTCCATAATCGGATTTGCAAGAAGCTTTTTGCAATAGTCGTTTACTTCTTTTTCAGCATCAATTTTATTTTTCGCATCAATGCTAAACTCAATGAATTTTCCGATTCTGGTATCTTTAATATTTGTTAATCCTAATAGTTCGGCTCCTTTTTCAACGGCTCTACCTTGAGTATCTAAAATTGAAGGTCGTCTTTTAATAATTACTTTTGCTTTGAACATTTGAGGTAAGTTTTATTTTTAAAAATTATTTTATTCTTTGTTTTGATAAGCTGTAAACATGTCGAAAAATACCAAATACGAGTATGAAAACAAAAATATAGAACAATGCTTTACCCTCTGTAATAAGCATTACAATGATTGCGAGAACCAAGAAGATTGATGTTGCTGGTTTTTCCTTGAATCCGCGGATGCTTATAGCAGGAAGAGTGTCATACTTGATTTTGCTCACCATCAAAATTGATAAGAGAATTACAAGCGGTATGATCCACTGTGTATAAAATTGTGAAAATCCTTCGCCCTCCTTGTAAAATGTAAGTATGAATGATGTTAAGATAATTGCTGACATGGGAATTGGTAATCCCTTGAAGAATTTTTTATCAAAACCAACTAATTGGACATTAAATCTTGCAAGGCGAAAACCTCCAGCAATTAATAAGAGGGAACTGATTAACACTCCCCAAACATCAAATTGAATTAGGTAAGCGCTGTAAATCAAAAACGCTGGGGCACTTCCAAAACTTACTATATCAGAAAGTGAATCTAATTCAACCCCGATTTCGCTTGATGAATTTGTCAAGCGAGCGA
The DNA here is from genome assembly GCA_036722835.1 of Ignavibacteriaceae bacterium. Lineage (GTDB taxonomy): Bacteria > Bacteroidota > Ignavibacteria > Ignavibacteriales > Ignavibacteriaceae > XYD12-FULL-36-8. Next base: position 1,515 of record DAIMIJ010000285.1, read on the forward strand.
CTAAACCATCGAGCATATCAAAAATCGCAGCGATAATTATAAGCCAGGCAGCATAAAAATATCTTTGCTGGCTTGTATTTATAATGGATAAAAAGCCGCAGAATAAATTCATTGCTGTAAATAAATTCGGAATAACCGAAGGTGTGAAGCGATATTTAGTCATTATTTGATTTGATGCTCGAATAAAATTGTCTCGCCGGCTTTTACAATTTGATTCATAACGACGTTAATTTTCCAATCGCTTGAAACAATTACATCAACACGGCTTCCAAATTTAATCATTCCAAATC
>DAIMIJ010000286.1:0-1783 GCA_036722835.1 Ignavibacteriaceae bacterium
GCTCCACGAAATATTTTCGGGTGAACCGCTGTTGGAAAGTATGTCGTATTTAATATCTTTACCCGACTTAATAACATCAACATCCATAAGAATAATCTTCTGGTCACCGTTGCTTTGGTGAAGGACGGCTGCTAAAAATTTTCCCGATGGACTTACTGATAGCTGTTGAATTTCGTCCCCAATATCAAATTGCAGCAGCGTTTCAAGTTTTACATAAGGATAAATTGAGTAAACCAATGAAACTGCAGAAGCTGAATGCTCAATTCCCCAAAGTTCATGCGTTGCTGGAGAAATAGTCAGACTTCCAACTCTGCTATCCTTAAAGAGTAATTTCCTATCCTCTTTTTCAGTATCCAATACCCACAGATCTCTGTAGAGTTGATTATTGTTGGTCGTGAAGAAAAACAAGCCCAGGTTTTTATCATACGCAGTTGAGGAAATCTGCAGCATGCTTGGTGTAGGCAGTGTTGCAATATTTTCTGAAATTTTATACTGGAGATTATATTTTTGTATTTCAGCAAGCTGGTGTGAGCGATGAAATCCAAAAAAAATATTGTTACCCGATTTGTCAAGATACGGTTGTGTTATCCAGCCAAAATTATCATCACTCAATCTTCTTACTTCTGTTTGTGGATAGGATTTTAATTTTTGAATATTTGACTTCTGAAAATTCCTTTCAAAACTTATAAATTCGTTCCAGGCGTCAACCATATCAATCATGTAAATATCATAAAACTTGCCTGCAAATTTTTGATAAAACTCATCAGGTTCAGTTCTAAACCATTGATACAGTTTTTCGGTACCATATTTAAGAGCTAAGTAAGAAGCAAACCTCGAGCCGTAAATATAAAATATAGTCTCAAGTAAAAATGAATTGTGAGAAATTTTTGTATCTAATTCAATTTCGGAAGGAAAATCCTGGTTCTCCAAAACAAGAGAACGAAAATACATTTCATCAAAGCTTCCCAGGGTTCTTCCATATCCTCCATTCATCCAGGTTTCTAAAAATACTGCCATTGATTCCTGGTGCCAACGAGGAGTATAACGATTATAATTAGTCAACAAACTGTAAATAATCGTTAATGGTTGTATTTGTTCGGGAACCACTTTAGAAAAAAGTGACCTCACAAAGCTTTCCACATTTGATGAATGATCATTTACAACTATGTGAACTAATTCGTGACTTATTATCCATTGAAACCTTTCGCTGTAAGGAATACTCTCGTAACCGGGTTCCATTGGTTCAATTTCTAACCTGATAAAATTTTGAGGGACTGATGTGGCAGCACCGTAACCATAATCATACGCATCATAGGTGTTGATTATTATTTTTTCCGTTGGCGTGTATTTAAATAACTCTCTCAAAGTGGCAAGGGCAGTTTCAGCAGAATGGAAAAGCTGCGGAACTAAATGCGCATGGCTTTCCCGGTAAATGATTTTAAAATGTTCACTCTCTTGCTCAAACCAATCGCTTTGGCTGTGAATTAGAATGGAATCAAATAAAATTAAAACTAATACGAGTAAAAATTTATTGATAAGTATTTTTTGAACCGTTTTATATTTCAATGTATTTCAAAATATAAAAAAAAGCCTTTAATAAAAATATTAAAGGCTTCCATTATAAGAAAAGAATAAAATCTTTATTTATCTTATCCAGCCATAGTGGCTAAATTAATTCATCTAAAAATGAATTATCGCACAAAACCGTAGCGGGTTCCTAACTCATCTAATTGTGAATTAGATCGTACGAAACCGTAACGAGTTCCTAACTCATCCAATTGTG
>DAIMIJ010000287.1:0-1771 GCA_036722835.1 Ignavibacteriaceae bacterium
GATTCGGTCACTGTATCCATTGCTGCAGAAATAAAAGGAATGTTCAATTTAATTTCGGGAGTAAGATATGTTGAAACATCTACCTCTCTGGGAAGTACTGCAGATTTTGAAGGAATTAATAGTACATCATCAAATGTAAGAGCTTCTTTTATTAGGTTCATTTATTTTTTCTATTTAATAAATTATTCAAATGCTGAAATCCCGGTGATATCTTCACCAATTATAAGAGTATGCATTTCATGAGTGCCTTCATAAGTTCTCACTGACTCAAGGTTAGCCAAATGACGCATTACAGGATACTCATCTAAAATGCCATTTGCACCAAGTATTTCTCGCGCAATTTTAGCAATTTCGGATGCCTTTTCACAATTATTTCTCTTTGCCATCGAAACATGAGTATGCTTCAATGTACTCTTGTCTTTCATTCTTCCTAATTGAAGATTTAACAATTGAGCTTTTGTAATTTCAGTAATCATGAAAACCAATTTCTCTTGAGTCATTTGAAATGATGCAATTGGTTTTCCAAATTGTATACGTGATTTTGCATAATTTAATGCAGTGTCATAACATGCCATCATCGAGCCAACAACTCCCCAAGCGATTCCATATCTGGCTTGATTGAGGCACATCAAGGCATTCTTTAATCCTTCTGTTTTGGGTAATAGATTTTTTTCAGGAACAAAAACATTATCAAAAATAAGTTCAGAAGTCACTGATGCACGAAGCGAATGTTTTCCTTTCATTTCTGGAGCAGTGAAACCTTTCATCCCTTTCTCAATTAAAAATCCTCTAACAACCCCATCAAGCTTTGCCCAAACTACCGCTACATCAGCAATTGTTCCGTTGGTAATCCACATCTTTGCTCCACTAAGCAGAAATCCATTTTGAACTTTTTCTGCCTTAGTGATCATTCCACCTGGATTCGATCCATAATCAGGTTCAGTTAAACCGAAACATCCAATTTTTTTTCCCAGCGCTAACTGCGGAAGCCAAAAATCTTTTTGTTCTTCCGAACCAAAAGCATAGATAGGATACATCACAAGCGAACTCTGTACCGATACAAAACTTCTTATGCCGCTGTCCCCTCTTTCTAGTTCCTGCATGATTAAACCATAAGCGACATTATTCAATTCTGCACAAGAATATTTTTGCGGTAAAGTAACACCATATAAACCAAGTGCTGCCATCTTTTCAACAAGCTGATACGGAAACTTTCCCTCCCGGTTATATTTTTCAATGATCGGAATGATTTCAGCAGAAACAAATTCCCTAACCGTATCACGAATTATCTTTTCGTCTGCTGACAAGAGCGATTCGATATTAAAATAATCTGCACCGACAAATTTTTGCATTCTGAATCGTACGAATTTTATTTTTTATTATAAAACAAATTTACTCTAATGACGGTAATCAAACAACAAAATGAATTTGAAAAAAAATTTATTGTGCAATTTCTTACTGAATTTTCTTGACGGAAACTAAAATTTTTAATTCAAATTGGGAAGTATTATCTTTGCAAGTAATTAAAAAAGATGAGAAATTTTTAGCACCGGAGAGGTGGGTGAGTTGGCTGGTCCGCCTAAGGCGGATGCTAAACCGTCGTATATTTTTTGTTTGATGAATATCTTTTCAGTTTTTCGGAGAGGTGGGTGAGTTGGCTGAAACCAACGGTTTGCTAAACCGTCGTACGGGTAACACTGTACCGCGAGTTCGAATCTCGCCCTCTCCGCAACTGTTATTAAATAGAAATGATTATATTGTTTGATTTTTG
>DAIMIJ010000288.1:0-1586 GCA_036722835.1 Ignavibacteriaceae bacterium
TATTTTCTTTTCAATTTCTTCGATAGTAAATTCAAACACTTCCATGCCATGTTCGCCTTCTTCGCGGTTATGATTTCCCGGTGTTAAATCCTTAGCAAGAAAAATATGAAGTACTTCTGTACAAAAGCCCGGTGTAGTACAGATTGATCCAAGCTTGAAAATATTTTTAGCTTTGTATCCAGTTTCTTCTTCTAATTCTCTGACAGCGCAATTAAGAGGTTCTTCATTTTTATCAAGTTTACCTGCGGGCATTTCGAGCAGAAATTTTTGGAACGGATATCTGAATTGATTTACCATTACAATTTTCCCATCAGCTTTCACAGGAACTACAACCGCACCTCCGGGATGAACTGCAACTTCTCTAATTCCTTTGTTGCCGCTGTCATATTCAATTTCATCAACTTGAAGATCGAACACTTTTCCTCGAAACAAAATTTCCCTTTTTTTTACTGTATAATTTTTCACAAGTTATCAAATATTTTTAGAAATGAATTAGTTCACTAAAACATACAAACCCAGTTTCTCAGTTCGTAAAACTCGGTCTAAGAAACTGGGTTTGTTTAAAAATTAAAATTTGTAATAGGGCACAAGCTCTTTCCCAAGATATTTTAGCAGTGATGTAATTACACCAAGGTCATCAAGATAACCAATTATTGGAGCGAAATCGGGGATCGCATCAAGCGGTACGATGAAGTAGACCAATCCTGCAACAACAATTGCTTTACGATACCATGGTATGTATGAATCTCGCATGTAATAAAACAATGCCTTGACATCTTTGGCAAAGGTAATTTTTTTACCGGCGCGTCCGAGCTTTGACCAAAGATTATCTTCAACAAATTTAACTTTTCCCGAAGCTTGGTCCTCGGTCTCTCCGCCGAAATCTAACTCATTAATACTGTACTCTTTCTCAAAATCATATTTTTCCATAGACAATCCTATTTTTTATTTTCATTAAACCAATCAAAAACTGTATTCCACCACAACTTTGCATTTTGCGGTTTTGTAACCCAATGAGTTTCATCGGGAAAATATAAGAACTTACTTTTTACTCCAAGACGCTGAAGCGAAGTAAAAAGTTGAAATGCCTGTTCTTCAGACAAACGAAAATCAAATGCGCTGTGAACAATAAGCATTGGTGTTTTTGCATTGTGAATATAGCGATGCGGTGACCATTTTTCATACGCCCCTCTATTTTCCCATGGAGTCCCGCCAAATTCCCATTCGGGAAACCAAAGTTCTTCCGTCGTTCCCCATTTGCTTTCAAGATTGAAAGAACCATTATGACAAAATAACGCATTGAATCTATCTGTGTGTCCTTCGATCCAGTTAATCATATATCCGCCATAAGAAGCACCAGCCGCAAAAGTGTTATTTGCATCAATGTAAGAAAAACTCTTAACTGCATAATCGTAAGTATTCATTAAATCAATATAAACCTTACCGCCCCAATCATTCCTAATTTCATCTGAGAACTTTTGTCCGTAACCTGTTGAGCCTCGTGGGTTGGGTGCAATAACTACATAACCTGCACTGGAAAACACTTGAAGATTCCATCTATAGTGGAAATTATCTTCCCAAGCACC
>DAIMIJ010000289.1:0-1576 GCA_036722835.1 Ignavibacteriaceae bacterium
CAGGCTTTAGCCACAAAAATAAGTTGTTTTGTGGCTAAAGCCGGAGTTTTCTGTTACATTTTCTCCACGACTTAAAAGTCGTGGCTATGTAAAGTTTAATTCAGCGTAAGTTGACTTTTTAAATTGAAACTTCAAGTTCAATTTGATAACTTTGACGGCATTAAAAAAAGGAAATTTTAATTTATGAAATCATTTATTTATTTAATCGTTGCAGCTTTTATTTTTATAGGATGTTCAAAAAAGTCCGATCAAGATTATTTAAAATCAGCCGAAGAAAATTTGAAAAATAATAAAATTCAGGGAGCTATCTCTGATTTGGAAAATTATGTAAAAGAAAATCCTGAAGATGAAAAATCTCCAGAAGCATTAACAAAATTGGCTTCGATCTATCAAAACAGAATGTTAAAAACTCTGACCGATACTGAGTCATTAGAAAAAGCGGTAACTATCTATCGCCAAGTTTACGACGATTATCCAAATAGTAAACAAGCCCCAACTTCGTTGTTCATGTCGAGCTTTATTCTTGCTAACGAGCTTCAAAAATACGATTTAGCAAAAGCATCCTACAATTTATTTTTGCAAAAGTATCCTAATCATGAATTAGCTAATTCTGCGCGTGAAGAATTAAATAATTTAGGATTAACTCCTGACGAAATTCTGAAACGGAAAAGCACTTCTAATATTTAATGCAAAAAATTTCCTCGGATTACCGGAAATATTTAAATCCCGAAATCATATCAAAGCTTAATTCGCTTGAGTTAAGAGCGAGATTAGTTGTTGAAGGATTTATTGTCGGATTGCATAGAAGTCCTTACCATGGATTCAGTGTTGAGTTTACAGAGCATAGACCGTACATGCAAGGTGATAGTCCAAAGGATATTGACTGGAAAGTATTTGGCAAGACAGAAAAATATTTTATTAAGCAGTACGAAGAAGAAACAAATCTTCGAAGCTACATTTTATTAGATACGAGCAGATCAATGAATTATGCTTCGGAGGGAAATGTTCGCAAGATTGATTATGCTTCGACCTTAGTGGCTGCTTTGGGTTACTTGATGGTTGAGCAGCAAGATGCGGTTGGTCTAGCTCTCTACGCTGAAAAAATTAATAAATTCCTTCCACCTAAGGCGACTAAAACTTATCTTCTTGAAATTTACAAACAGCTTTCTGCGGTAATTCCTTCTGATAAAACTCAAACGGCGTCTGCACTAAATGCTCTTGCCGAAAAAATTAAACGAAGAGGATTGGTAATAATTATCTCTGATTTTTTTGATGACATAAATTCCGTGCTAAAATCACTTAAGCATTTTCGTTATAAAAATAATGAGGTGATCGTTTTTCAGATACTCGATCCTATGGAGAGAAGTTTCGCATTTGGGAAAGATGCAATTTTTAGGGATTCAGAGACACTTGATGAAATAACGACTCAGCCATATCAAATACAAAAAGCTTACAGGGAAGCAATCAATGAGTTTATTCACACAATCAAAAAAGAGTGTCTAAATGCAAACATAGAATACAATCTTCTTGAAACATCCACACCATTCGATAAAGCATTGTTCAGTTACATTCAGAA
>DAIMIJ010000290.1:0-1542 GCA_036722835.1 Ignavibacteriaceae bacterium
CTCATGAAGAATAGTTCATTATCTCGCTCTGAGTTCAATTGCCGCTCCACCACCGGGTGCTAATCGTAAATTAATTTTACTATTTTTATTTACTTGCAGCGATTTTATTTGATATGACATCGGATTGTCTTTCCAATGTGCGTTATCACTGTCCATATACATTGTTGCTAAATAATTTCTGTCGTCAAGAAAATCTAACTTTAAGTTGAACGATCTTTCCTGTTCATCAGTTATCGCACCGATAAACCAGTTTTCACCGTTTCTTTCCTTGCGTGCTATAATAACATAATCTCCGGGTTCTGCGGCGATTATTTTTGTCTCTTCCCAATCTACTGGAACATCTTTTATAAATTGAAAAGCATCAAGAAATCTTTCATAAGTTTCGGGAAGATCGGCAGCCATTTGTAAAGGACTATACATAGTGACGTAAAGTGCTAATTGTTTTGCAAGCGTTGTATGCACTTGCTCGTTATTTTTCTTACCGTAGTAATTCATTTTAATTTGAAAAATACCCGGCGTATAATCCATGGGTCCGCCCATCAAGCGAGTGAACGGGAGAATTGTTTCATGTTCCGGAGGATTACCTGCACTCCACGCATTAAACTCGTTGCCGCGTGCAGCTTCGGATGATAACCAATTTGGATATGTTCGACACAAACCTGTAGGACGAACAGACTCGTGTGAGTTTATCATGATTTTTTTATCCGCAGCTTTTTCTACAACACGAGTAAAATGATTAACCATCCATTGACCATCGTGATGTTCACCTCGGGGGATTATTTTACCAACATAGCCGGTTTTCACTGCATCATATCCATACTTTTTCATAAAGTTAAATGCTTCATCAATCCGTCTCTCATAATTTGTCACCGATGAAGATGTTTCATGATGCATTATAAGTTTCACCCCTTTATGAGCTGCATATTTGCTAAGTGCTTCAACATCAAAATCCGGGTACGGAGTTACAAAATCAAAAACTTCTTCTTTCCAATTACTTATCCAGTCTTCCCAGCCAACATCCCATCCTTCGACCAGGACAGCATCAAAACCATGTTCAGCAGCAAAATCAATATATCGTTTTGTTCGCTGAGTAGTTGCACCGTGTTTTCCATTTGGTTGTACCGTACTCCAATCAATGTTATTAAGCTTTACGTTTTTAATATCTGAATAATTCCAAGTAGAATAACAAACATGCATTTCCCACCATATTCCAATGTATTTGATTGGTTTTATCCAACTGACATCATCTAATTTTGCAGGTTCATTTAGATTTAAAATTAGTTTTGATGCAAGTATTTCTTCAGCTTTATCGGAAACAATTATTGTTCGCCATGGAGTTTTACATGGTGTTTGAAGATAAGCTTTATTCCTATAAGCATCCTGTGCAAGGTGTGATTGGAGCTTGAAATTTTTCTTATCAACAGTCAAGTGCATAACCGGATAGTCAAGCAATGCTGCTTCGTGAATATTGATGTACAGCCCATCGTCTGTCTTCATCATCAATGGAGTTTGAACGAAGTTATCGGCAATTAAAGATTTAAC
>DAIMIJ010000291.1:0-1511 GCA_036722835.1 Ignavibacteriaceae bacterium
TTGGGATATAAATAGTTATGATCTCTACATCCAGAAAAGATTAAGAATTTGGGAACTACAGGCTTTCACAAAAATTTCTTTTCTATGTGGTGATAAAAAGCTATTCAATACTTTCTTAAAATCTCTTTTGAACAGATTGGGAACAGATAAAGAAGGGTTCATTAAATCTGAAATAAGAGAAATGAGGAGGAAGCTTTACCCCGCTAATTTGCAAGGCAATCTCAGCATCATCAATCTTAAAAAAAGTCCCGGTGGAATAATTGACGTTGAGTTTATCCTTCAATACTTAGCCATTACTTCTCCGAATAACTTTACAAAAATTGCAGGCAAGGGAGTGCACGTTCTGTATATATTGCCTGATGATAGAATCAGCACAGATGATTGTACAACTCTCGTAAATAATTTTTCATTCCTAAAAAGATTAGATTTTCTTAACCAGGTAATCTTCAATTCAACGACAGCTTTGCTTCCAGGTGATAAGAAAAAATTGAAGATGCTTTCCCGGCAAATGAATTTTGATGATCAGGAAAAATTCCAGCTTAATGTGAATGAGGTTATGAAATCAAATAAATTAATTTTCCAAAAATGCCTGGCAAAAAATTGAACATCTTAAAAAAATACTTAGCACTATTCATCAGTGCGGCTGCATTCATTATTTATCTGTTCACGCTTGCACCTTCGGTAGTTCAGATTGATTCAGGAGAATTAGCCGCTTTACAAATTACGCTGGGAATTGCTCATCCAACAGGTTATCCGCTTTACACGATATTGGGTTATTTGTTTTCGTTAATTCCGTTACCTTTCACAAAGATTTACCAGATGAATCTGCTGGCAGCGATTTATTGTGCCGCCGCAGTTGGATTCTTTGTTCAATCCATAAAATTAACACTTGATAATCTCCAGAGCTTCAATCCGAAAAGTTTGATCGAAACAAAAAAGCAAAAAAAGAAAAACCGGAAAGAAAAAGAAGAAAACATTGAGAATAAAAACATCCGAGAAGAATTATCTGGCACAGTCAAAATTATTGCTTCTGCTTTTAGCGGACTTCTTCTCGCTTTCAGCAAGACATTTTGGTTTCAAAGCACTTCAGTGGAAGTTTACTCACTCCATCTGCTCTTAATCTGCATAATAATTTTTGTTTTGTTAAAAGCTTACCTGCAAAATACTTTATCCAATAAATTTTATCTGGATTATTGGTTCATTCTGGCCATCGTACTTGCATTGGGATTCAGTAATCACATGACGACATTGTTAGTTCTTCCGGCTATTGCATATTTATTTTTTAACAAGTTTGGATTTAATAAATCAAGCATTAAGAAAATGCTTTTGATGATTGTATTTTTCCTTCCGCTGCTCGTAATCATTTATTCCTATCTGCCAATTCGAGCTTCACAGCAACCTATACTGAACTGGGGAAACCCCACTGATATTGAAAGAATTCTCAGACACATTTCAGGAAAACAATACCAGGTTTGGCTTTTCTCGTCAATGGAAGCTGCGAAAAAACAATT